>JAKJHH010000026.1:25773-30406 GCA_022703965.1 Verrucomicrobiota bacterium | reverse complement strand
CCGCCAGAGCCAATGTCCAAGTGGAAGACGTTTGATTATTCCTGCAAGTTTTTGTATTTGGGGTTGTTCGGGAAAAGCTCGATGGCTTTTTTAAGGTTTTCCGCTGCATCTTGGTACTTGCCTTCCAGCTTTTGGACTCTGTAGAGACTGAAGTAGAATGAAGGGCGTTCGGGACTTCGTTTCGAGGCTTCGAGATAAAAGTCTTCGGCGCTTGAAAACTTTCCTTTGCTCATCATGAAATCTGCCGCAGTTGCCCAGGGAAAAGGGGATTCCGGGGCGACTGTAACGGCGTTTTTCAATACTCTGAGAACTTCTTCCTCGGAGAGTCTTGCGAAGTCTTCTCTGGTCTTGAAACGAGGATCGCAGAGGTTTTGAAGCTCATAGAACGCAAGCTCTCTTGATAAAACCTTCATGCCTGCGAAAAGCGAGTAAATCAGCATGGCGATTCCGACCGCTGTTAGTATTATTCTGAAGTTCCTCTCTGGAGCTTTTGTTTCCGGAATATCAAAAAGTATGAAGGACATCATTATGAATATGCATACGCTTGCCGGAACCTGCAAGTTGACATCGCTGAGACTGTGAAGTGTCCAGCCGATTAGCCCGACAAGCAGAGATGTTTTCAGGAAATCGACTTTGCCGTCCCTTGTGAAACTTCTGTGAATCGCGGATACTCCGGCGATAAGAGGAGTCGCAAGAAAAAGCAGGATTGCCAGAAGTCCAGCGATTCCGCACTGAGACGCGAACGCAAGTACGATGTTATGCGGAGTCCGAGGGGCTTCATCCGTCATGAAATGCTTGATCTTCATATACTCGTGGAAGAAATCGCCCCAGCCTGTTCCGGTCAGGGGATTGGCAAGGAACATCTTTATAGCGGCTTCAAAATAGTCAATGCGGACAGACATGGAGAGGAAGCCTCTATGACTCAGGTACACCGCCAGCGCTCCGGCAATGATGGTCGCGACGCTTCCAGACAATGCAAGCAGACGCAGTTTTCTGTTGAAAGGAAGTATAAGAAAAGATATGCCCGAGCCCGCAATCAGAGAAAGCATGGCAGCCCGGCTTCCTGTCTGGTAAAGAATAAAGAGAAAGGCAATGGAAACTAAAGGTATGAATATCATTCTCGCCAGTTTTGGAGGATCGACTCTTTTACAGAAATCCCATACAAGCCAGAGGCAGAGAGGAAATACAAGAACCAGATATCCTGCAAAATTGTTGCAGAGAGTAAAGGATGCGCTTACTCTTGATTCATAGAGCCTTGTAGCGAAATTGCCGCTGACGAATTTTGCTCCGGAATAGAGCTCCTGCTGAGCCGCAAACTGCCGAACTTCCTCGAAGCCTGCGAAGTACTGATAATAGCCCGAGATCAGAGAACATATTGCACCTGCGAATATCGCAGCTTGAAACGCCTGCTTATACTCATTCCTGGAGCTGAGTATTATTCCTGCCGCAAACCCGAAAAGAGAAAGAGAAAATATGTGACTTGTCTGTATAAGCGCATAATCATAGACACTTGCTCTCAGAAAGCCGAAGAGCGAAGTAAAGGCAAGCGCCGCTATTGAGATGAAGAATACTTTGCGGGCAGTCCCCGCCGAAGTAAATGATACTGATAGGCTAAGGAGAAACGCTACTGCTGCAAGAAAAGGGAAGTATGGCACGGGCCAGACCAGCAGAATCATTTCAATAAAATTTGATGGATATATCAGCGGCTGTTCCGGAATATTTGCCAGCGCACCGAATTTAAGCGGCAGTATTAAGCAAATAAAAAATGTGGTCAGAACGGCTGTTTTTGTCAGAATGTCTTTAAAATTAATGCTTTTCATCTGGATTTCCTGAATATTTCAAATACTTTACATTTATTCGGGAATTTTAAAATGAGAGAGCTTAATTTAGATCAAATGATTTTTCGGGGGTGATTCGTATGAATGTATCTGAAGCTGTTTTTAAGAGACGAACAATAAGACGCTACAAGCAGCAGCCGCTTGAAAAGGGCTTGCTTGAAATACTCCTTGATGCTGCACGTGTTGCTCCGTGCGGAGGGAATATGCAACACATCCGCTATAGCGTCGTATCCGGTGGAGAATTGCTTAAGAAAGTTTTTGCTGAAACTATGTGGGGCGCATGGGTAAAGCCTGCCAGAAGTCCTATCTTCGGCAAGACATCTCCGGCTGCCTTCATAGTGCTGTCTGCGCGAAGTGGACTTCCTGTTACGGTGCACGCCGATGCCGGAGCCGCGATTCAATCCATGTATCTTGCCGCTACTGAACTTGGACTCGGATGCTGCTGGATCGGTGCGTTCAACAGAACTGTGCTTTCTACGATTCTTGCTGTCCCGCAGGATATGGAACTTTTATATCTCTTGGCTGTAGGATATCCTGATGAAGCTCCTTTAAGAGAGGATATCGGAATAGAACAGTCATCCAAGTATTATCTGGATGAAGCCGATGTGCTTCATGTTCCCAAGTACAAAAGGGAGGCGATTGTTACGTGGCTTTGAGATGGATTCTTTTATTGTTCTTGAGCTTTCCTTTTCTGCTTCCGGGCTCTCCCAGACAGAATGAGAAGACCAAGGACTTTGAAATGGTGCTTGGAAAGGAAACTCAGCTTGCGGATTTCGGCATTAAGTTGCGTATTCCCAAGGATCTGGAGCCGAGTCCTATTCCGGTTCTCCAGCCGCGTTATCTTAAAACCGCCTCAGGTCGTATTGCTGTTTATTCGCCAGAGGAGCTCTGGTCTCATGACGAATATATCGCAAGCTGGACAAATCCTTCCGCCCGTGTATATCTTGCCCGAATGTCAAGAAAACCGCCTCTCAATCTTCCTCAGAAACAGAAGCGTGATATAAGCCTCGAAGCTTATCAGGAATATTGTCGTTCTGTCGATCCCGAGGCCGACGGATGGACTGAAGAGGATATCCTCTCATGGATCAAATCCTTTTCCAACGCCGATATCGATTCCGTCGAGTTCATGAAGAACAGTAACGGAACTCTTGAAATGCGTTATTTCATACTTAAGCCTGCGCTTGGCGCTCCTGTTCTCAGAGAGGAAATCGGTTTTCATAAGGAGATTTTTATTTACAAAAATCCTAAAAACAGATTTCAGCGTCTTGCCCTGCTTTTTTATATTTCCGACAATTTGGATTCCAGGAAAAGCTCAAAAGTCTCTGTCGCCTCCGCACAAAGTCTTGCTTTGATGCCGCTCAAGGCAAAAACAGAGGATAAAACTCAGGAAGTTTCACGTTCCGCAGCTTATATGGCGGCCAGAGATAAAATGATTCAGTCTGTCAAAAACGCTCCCTCATGGCACATCAGCGAGTCCGAATTTTTCATTGTCGCTTCCAATACAAAGTCAAAAAGCGATATCAGTGCCTTGGCGAAGGAGCTTGAGCGAGCCTTTGCTTCCATGAAGGAGCTTTATTCTTTGCCGCCTGAATGCGATCCCGTTTTTGCAGTCCGCTTTTTCGAGGATCACAAAGATCTTGTTTCCTACGCCGGTAATTTATATCAGCGTAATGCTGTTGTATGGACTCCCGGACGCGAGGAACTGCTTATTGCCTATCCCGACTGGATCAAGGATAAGAGTCGCAGGGATGAGGCATTCGATCACGAGCTCTACTCCGCATTCTGCGAACAGTACTTTTATGTTGCCGCCGGACGTGCCGCTGTTTTTGATATGTGGTTCTGGTTTGGAAACGTTTTCCTCTTCTCGGATCTTTCTTATAAAGGCAGCAGACTTGACTTTGAGCCTCCTCAAAAGAAGATTGACGAGCTGAAGAATATCATTGCCACTGCGAATATCAGTGTAGCTTCGGTAATAAAAATGCCTTATGGAATGGAGAACACTCCTGCCGGACGCGCACAATATCGTAATGCGCATATGATAAGCTGGGGGATTGTTTATTTTCTGCTGAAAAATTCTGATTCTCCAAGAGCGAATGCAGACTACAAAAAAATAATTCCTCGTTATTACGAAGCCCTGACATCCGGAAAAAAGAAGCTTGATGCCAATTCCATTGCCTGGGAAGGAATTGACATGCGCAAATTTCAGTCTGACTTTGATGCGTTCTGGAAAAGCCGCTGAGCTTTAAGAGTTTCTGAATTCCATTGCGCTGAGTCCCTTCATTTCCTTGAACTGACGGCAGAAGAAAAAAACTGAACTGTAGCCGCAGTTATCCGCAATTTCAGATATGCTCAGATTCGTGTTCATGAGAAGCTGCGCCGCCTTCTCTATTCTAGCTTTGATGACGAATTGTTGCGGAGAGAGTCCCTTCAGATTTTTGAAAAGTCTTGAAAAGTGCTCGCGACAAAGACATAAATCTTCTGCCATTGCAAGAACATTCCATTCGTTTTCAGGAGCTAGACGTATCTGTCTGCATAATGTTTCGATATCGTATTCCCGGCTCTCCGGTCTCAAGCCGCCTTTGCTTTTGTTGAGCAGTTCATCGAGTGCCGCTTTAAGCCATATATCGGCACTTGCGGTATCGCCGGACAGCCCGGCTCGGACGCATTTTTCAAGCAGTTTTGCGCAGAACTCCGCATCCAGCGGACGACAGAGAAGCGGGAGGGGGCAGGGGCTTTCATCTTTGAACTCAAAATGCGCGGCAACTGTAGAAAGTTCGTGGCCTGCTTTCTGGCAT
>JAKJHH010000026.1:0-25763 GCA_022703965.1 Verrucomicrobiota bacterium | reverse complement strand
CCGCCGCACCAGGCGGAATGATTATGCAGAGTCCGGCATTGAGTTCAATCTTTTCTCCATTGAGGACAAAAGTGCCGATTCCATCTCTCAGCATCCATATATTGTAGTCCTCCATGCAGGAGAAATCCCATTTCCAAGATGCTCTGTTTTTGTTGGAATAATAACCGCGCGTATATCTGATCTGTTCTATCATATATCACATAGATATAAAATATTGTCACAACTCTTTATATGAAATCTATTGTTGTAATCATATAATTGCAATTAGTAAAAATAAGGAATTTGTGGATATGTCATCTTTTAAAGCATTTGATAAAGTTTCTTTCAGCGGGAAAACAGAAAAGCCGGGAGTTCCAGTCAGTCTTGAACTGACAGATGCAGGATATTCAAATTGTTTTATTCCGATCAATAATGGGTTTGTAAGACCATTGACCAGGCTTGTCGGAGGTCGTTATCCCAGGCATCCCCATGATGAAGGAGGTGTTACATACGGTTTCGGTTTTCATTGTCACAGTGATTGCTATTCCTGTTTTACGCCGGTAGACGCATCCGCTTTTACAGGGGCGTTTTTTGAGATAGAATTCTTTCTGCCTGAAAAAATTGAGAGTCTAACTTTGAGGACTCGTGCAGGCGGCGATGACGATGAGGCATATCCCAAAGGCGGAGGGCTATGGGATTCATCTATTTTTAAGAAACTTGAAGGAGGCAAGACTCACAAGCTCAGAGTCAGACTTCCTGCTTTTGATGCTGTGCTTTCCTTCAAACTGGATTGCGCGGCTGAAGATATTATTTACGTTAAGGAAGCTCGCGTTATTCCTGTGATGGAGGCTTTGTCCGATGGAAACGGCGACTGGATTATATCTTTTCCGGCTCCTCTTCCATACGGATTCAAGGAGAAGATTTACAGTGTGCTAATCCGTGAAAACGACAAAACGCGCAGTACCGAGTCTTTTCATGTGCAACGGGATTTGCCCGAGTTTCCGAGAGAGCCGCTTTCAGCCTCGATTTCATGGATTCTGAACCGCTTTGCCGACAGACGTTTGAACTCAATGCGCGGAGCTTTTCCGCTTTTTTATTACGATCCTTATGCCTCGCATTTTTACGGAGGCAGTACGACAATGTGGATACGTCCTTATCCGGTCATGTCTCTTGCTGAACTTGCAATGAAAAGAACTCTTGATCCAGAGTATTTGAAAGCAGTTGCCGATTACGTTGAAAATAATTATTTTCTGGATGATTTTTATCCGGAAAAACGCCGCGCCTACATGGAATACTGCGGAGTGGGAAACTACTACTACGGTGCAGCCTCGATGCTCTATCACGCATGCGGAGATGAGCGTCTGAAGAAGAGTCTTCTGTGTTTTGTCGGCAAGTATATGCATTCTCAGAAAGTTCATACTGAAATGAAATCCTATCCTGCCGTATGCCATCGTTACAGAGGCGATCAGATGCCTACAATCACAGTTTGCGGTCACGAAGAGACAATGCACGCGGCTATAGTAGAGGCATATCGTCTGTCGGGTGATCCTGAACTTCTGCACGAGGCTTGCGGTGAGCGCGGCGCGGGCTTTCTTGAGCATCCTGTGCATGGAGCTGTCTTTGTTCCTGAGCGTCTGCGGTCGCAGCCTGACGCAAGCGCCTTGTACGGTTATTATATTTCAATGCATGCACCCTGGGCGCGTTCCCGTGATGCGATTCATTACAGAGCCGAAGGACTCATCCGCCTTTATGAAGTGACCGGCGACGAGCGCTGGATCAAACTTGCGGCCAGACGCAGTTCCAACTATATGCGTTACATTGGTGAGCAGGCTGGAAACGAGTTTCTGGATATCAACTTCGAGTATCCGCAGGGGCTTGCCTCGCAGTATCAAACGGAAGCCTCCGTGCAGGCCGCAACCGGAGGGACTGACGGAGAATATTTTCAGGACATTTACACAGGCGCTCACATTCTGGAGCATTATCCCTGTGACTTTTATCTCAGGGAGAAGTTGCGCAAGTCAGTCATGCTTGCCGCTTCGGTAACGAGAATGAATACCGATGATCCCGAGTCCTTCGGCGAGGCCTGGATTCCTCATTATGCCTGGGATGGAGATTATGCGCACAAAAGTGCCGGCTCAAGGATCATGTCTCCTGCGATTCATGCCGGGCTCATGCTCAAGGCGGAGGCTGTCGGATTCCGTTTCTCCGATTCCGTGTCATATAGCGGCCCTCTCTACGGGACACGCAAGCTTCTTGATGCTTCTGAAGTTCCTGAAAATGCCAGACTGGCAAAGCTTGAAGGCTTTTTTGATCTTCCTGATGGAGAAGCTCTGGACTCACTGCTTGAAATCCGCAATCTTTCTTCTGAGCCAATCTTTATAAAGAATTTTGTTTTGAATTCGGAACAGCTTTCCGCTTCCCTTGCTGTAAAAAGCTCTTGCCGTCTTGATATCTCTGGGAAAGGTTTGAAAGGACGGAAGAATTCATATGTGATAGAATTTGAATCTGAGTCTCCATGCAGAATGATGCTCTTTCATATTTTCAGAAGCGATGCGAGCAGTCTCTTCGGAACTGCCATGGATGAGTATTATGGAGGCCGTTTTGTCAGACGTAATCTGATCCTGAATAATCCTTACTCTCCAGTTGCGGAAAAAAGTTTTCATGATCCGCTCGACGCATCCTCGTATTTCAGACAGCTTCCGGCGGATGAGGGCTATGAGACTCTTTCGGAATCCTCATACTTAAAGACTTGGAAACCTTTCATGGAGCTGGCTTCCAAGTCTCTTGTCAAACGTGAACTTGCTGTGGACGCTTCTTCGAGACTGTCAGTTTCAGGAGAGAAGCTCATGATTTGCAACGAGCTTTGGAAAGATGAAAACGGGCATGTGATAAATGATGCATCAAATAGCATCTTTCTGAATCCGTCTTCAGTTAAAATCATTGAAGTAAGGAGAAACGGAGAACTTGATCCTTTGCATCCAGAGTCTTCGATTCCGGCTCACGTGTATATAAAGGACGGCGAGCTTCATGCTGATATATTAAACTGGACAGGCGCATCTGAGCTTACAATCAAAATACATACTGATGAAAAACTTGTGCTTGGAATTCCATTGCGCTCATCGGATACAGGAGTGAGATTCAATGGAGAACTGGTTTATTCCGGACATGAGCTCAGATTACCTAATGGGTTCCGCATAGACGCAGCATCTGAAGATGCATCATATATTTATCTGAGGATGAAAAGGAAAGGCTCGATAAAAGTGAAGATTTCTTCATCGGCCTCCTTGCCCGGAGCTCCGGACGCTCTCACTGCTGTCCGTGTTGACTGCACTCAGATAAGCAGTTCAGCTGTACGCCTGCGCTGGGCTTCCAATCTTGAGGAGTCCTGCGGACACTATAACGTCTACAGGGCTGATTCAGCGGATGCGGAGCCGTATTTCATAAGCTGGAGTCCTGAAGCGTTTTATACGGATTTTTCCGCTCTTAAAAATAAAAAATATTTTTATTATGTGAGCGCGGTTTCAAAGGATGGGATTGAAGGTGTTTTGTCGGCTGCCGCATCACTTTGAGCAGGACTCCTGAAAAAAACAGAATAGTAAAAAATTCCTTTTGCAAACGGAAGCGTCCGTGCTATAGTAAAACGCTAATTAATATCAAAATATGATTAGCCGGCAGGCGCTTCCGGAGGAATAATATGCGAAACGAACACCTGGACGATTTCATGCAGACCTTCAGGCACACGGGTCTGACTTTCGACGACGTATCTCTTGTTGTGCAGTATGCTGACTTTCTGCCGGATCAGGCAGATATCTCATCAAGTTTCTCCCGTAATATCAAACTCAACGTTCCTTTCATCAGTGCCGCCATGGATACCGTTACTGAAAGCGAAATGGCTATTGCGATGGCCAGACTCGGCGGAATTGGCGTTATCCACAAGAATCTTTCCGCCGAGGAACAGGCTGACGAGGTTCGCACTGTAAAACAGTATCTCAACGGATTCATATCCAATCCTGTAGTTTTCAATTCAGAGCAGACTGTCGGCGAAATGCTTGACATCAAGGAAAAGAAGAAGTACTCCTTCTCAGGATTTCCGATTGTTGACAACAACGGAATCCTTGTTGGAATTGTTACTTCAAGAGATGTCAAATTCCTCACAGACTACACCGTGAAGATCAAAGATGTCATGACAAAGAACCTTGTCACCGCTCCCGATGGAACTCAGCTGCCTGAAGCCTTTGCCGTCATGACAAAATATAAGGTCGGCAAACTGCCTACAGTCGATAAGAACGGCAAGCTCACAGGTCTCTACAGCTTCCACGATGTGAAGACTCTTACTGAAAATATTGAACCTTTCTATAACAGAGACAAGAATCATCGTCTGCGTGTTGCCGCGGCTGTCGGTCCTTATGACGAGAAGCGCGCCGCCTTGCTTGTTGAAGCCGGTGTTGACGCTATGATTATCGATACCGCCCACGGACATTCCAAGGGAGTTATCGAGACTGTAAAGATGATGAAGTCAAAATACGGTTCGCTTGTTGATGTCGTCGCAGGAAACATCGCCTCCGGTGACGCAGCCAAAGCTCTGCTCGAAGCAGGCGCGGATGCCGTCAAAGTCGGTATCGGCCCCGGTTCGATCTGTACCACACGTGTTGTTGCCGGTGTCGGAACTCCTCAGCTGACAGCGGTCTATGAATGCCGCAAGGCAGTCGGGGATGAAATTCCTGTTATCGCGGACGGCGGCATCAAGCAATCCGGAGACGTTGCCAAAGCGATCGCCGCAGGTGCTTACTGCGTGATGATGGGTTCGGCTCTTGCCGGTACTCTCGAAAGTCCCGGCGAGAAGATTGTACATCACGGCAGACGTTATGTGGTCTATCGCGGTATGGGCAGTCTGGAAGCCATGAAAACAGCCCGTGGAAGCCGTGAACGTTACGGACAGGCCGATGTCGATGACACCAAGAAGCTTGTACCGCAGGGAATTGAAGGTATGGTTCCTTACCGCGGTGCGCTTTGGGAAGTGATTCACCAGTTCTCGGGCGGTCTCAAGTATTCGCTCGGCTATTGCGGCGCCAGAACAGTTCCGGAGTTCCAGAGAACATCCAAGTTCATCAGAGTCACAAATGCCGGTCTCAAGGAAGCACATCCTCATGACATCACAATGCTCAAGGATGCTCCGAACTACATGGCTGACAACTGATCTTTGTTTCGATTTTTTATCATCCCCTCTGCGAATTTTTTCTGGAGGGGATTTTTTATTATACGAGCTAATTGCAAAAGTATTTCGGACTTTTAATGTTTTTTCCGGTATTTTGCCGCCCTTTGCTCGTTTGACGTAGCGCTGCTACGACAGAACTCGCAAAAAACAGCAAAATTCTCGTAAAAACTCATTAAAAATCTGTCGAAAAAGTACTTTTGAAATTAGCTCTATACGATCTCTTTGTTGCTTTTTCATATCCGGGCTTGACATCTTTGCTTGTGAGCATAGATTCTATGCAGTATGGAGTAAATGTATATGCCCCTTGTAAGTATTGTTATACGCTCAAGAAATGAAGCTGCTATTATAGAAAGAACTCTTGCCGCCATCAGGGAGCAGGAGATGAAGGACTACGAGATACTTGCCGTGGATTCTTCGTCCACAGACGGAACCTATGAAATACTTCAGAAAGCCAATATCGATCAGCTCTGGCAGATCAAGTCTGAAGACTATGTTCCTGGCAGAGTTCTCAATGATGCGGTCAAACGCTGCAAGGGACGTTTCATTGTTTTCAATAATGCAGATTGTGTTCCTGTTAATTCTCAGTGGCTCGGCAATCTTGTGAAGCCTCTTATCGCTCATCCCGATACTATCGCCGCCTATGGACGTCAGGTTCCCAGAGCCGACGCTTATCTTATCGTTTCAAAAGACAGAGAGGAAGCGCATGGCACATCGACTGCTCCTATTGCATTGCAGAAGAAGAGGCCTAAGCAGCTTTTTTCTCTTTCTACCAGCGCATTCAGACACGAAATCATAGAGCGCTATTCGTTCACTTCAGATATGATGTATTCCGAGGATGTCGAATGGTACAGCCGCATGAGGCGTCTGGGCTATGTTATCGAGTATGCTCCCGATGCCATTGTTGAGCATTCGCATAATTATGACCTCGAACATCTTAAGAAGCGTTATTACAATACAGGCTTTGCTCAGGGACGTATCCATGACAAACCTCTTGATTTCTTCTGGGATTTTCTTGTTCCCTTTCTGGAAGACACTATCAATGACAGCATATATCTCATTAAGAAGGGGCAGTTTTCAAAAATCCCTCACGGCGTGACTTACAGATATATTCAGAAATACGCGTTCTATAAAGGAATTCGAGACTACTTCAGCCGCAAGGCCGATTCCTGATTCTACTTTTTTCCCGGACGGCAGTACCAGTGGGCGCAGATCTTTTTGGATCTCACAGCAAACGGGAATAAAAGCAGTATTGTCATTGCATTCAGAAGCATTTTCAGAGGCGAGTACCAGTCTGTTTTCCTAAGTGAAGTTCTGACCGGAAATTCTTTTATAGTCGTGAAGTATAGACCTCTTGGTTTTCCCCATCTGGCAAGGCGCAGTGAAAAGCCCAGTTCTTCCGCGGCATAGACTTCGGGATTAAAGCCGCCAAGTTCGTCAAAGGCTTTTTTCAGGCAGTATATATAACTTCCTGCCGCCATGTTCATGCGCGGAGCCATATTATTCCAGAGAGCTGATACTGCCTGACTGATTCTGTCCAGTTTTCTGTCAAAGCCGATAGCGGCTCCGCCTCCGCAGATACTGCCGCTTTTCAGGCGTTTGACTGTTTCGACAAGGAGCTCAGGAAGGATGATTGTATCGGCATCGATGAAGATCAGGTATTCCGATTCAGCGGCATCGGCTCCGGAATTGCGTGCTCTGGATATCATATTTACAGCTTCAAAAACTACTTTATCCGCTCCGTTCTCTCTTGCGCTTGCTTCGGTTCTGTCGCTGGAATTGTTGTTGACAACTATGATTTCGCCTGTAAAGTCCGGAATGCTTTTCATGGCTGCTTTGATGGATTTCAAAGTGGCCGGAAGATAATTTTCTTCGTTGTACGCCGGGATTATTATACTGTAGTCAGGCATTTGTATTATCTTCGATTTGCGGTTTATATGAGATTCTTCTATAGGCTCCGGGGGCTTTGCCTGTCAGCTTCTTGAAGACTTTCGAGAAGTAATATTCGTCGGAATAGCCTGTCCTTACCGCTATTTCAGAGAGCGGCATATTTGACCCGATGAGCAGAGTCTGCGCTGTTTCAATGCGGATTTTTTCAAGGTAGCGTATCGGCGACATCCCTGTCAGCGTTGAGAAAAGATGGGCGAACCTGGATATTGACATTCCGCATTTTTTCGCCATCCCTTCAACCTTCAACGGCTTATTGTAGTTATTGTTGATGTAGTCGATGGCCGTTTTGATTCTCATGTCGATCGCACCCGGTGAAAGGGGATTCTCTATATCCGCAAGGAGAAGGAAGCGTTCCAGCAGATTTAAACAGAGTTCATGCTTGCGCGGCACTTGCAGACGATAGGTCTCCACCATCTTTTCCATGATGTTTTCCATCTCCTGATAGGCGTCCTCGTTTGAGACCCTGAAGCCAAGGACTCCGTCACGGATTTCCGGCCAGTTCACAAGTCCCGCAAATCTCGACTGGCTTCCGAAGGATACCCAGTTGTGAATCCAGTCGTCCGCGCTTTCCTCTGTGATGTAGTCGTGAGGCACTCCGGGCGGCCATAGCAGAATATCACCTCTTTCCGCCGTGAAACTCCGCTCGCCTCTGTTTATTCTTACTTTTCCGTAAAGGGTGCAGGTCATAACCCATACATCCATTCCGTTTGGCCTGTATATGGGATATTTCCCATGAGTCCGGGAGTATATTGTATGTCCGGATACAAAATGATGAAATTGTGTTTCCATATAGCAGAATATTGCATCTAAATGACAGGATTGCAAATTGTTTTAGACTCGAAAGAGGGGTAAAATTAATACATGCATAAAGCAAGAAAATCAAAAGCCTGTTTATTCAGGCTGAAAGGTATATATAATGTTTAAGATTCCTTCGTACTCCCGTCCCTGGGAGAATCCTGCGTGTATTGAAGTCAACCGTCTTCCCGCCCGTCCTGTTCTCATTCCTTTTCAGGATGAAAAGACAGCTCTTTCTCTCGACAAAAACAAGAGTTCTTTCTACTCCTGTCTTGATGGACAGTGGGACTTCACTCTGATCGAAAAGCCTGAGCTTGCTCCTGAAAACTTCTCTGATCCGTCCTATAAGACTGATGCCTCATGGAGCAAGATTACTGTTCCCGGTAACTGGATGATGCAGGGACACGATTACTGTCACTACACCAACGTCAGAATGCCTTTTCCTGACCACTTCCCCTTTGTACCGGAGAAGAATCCGACAGGCCTTTATCGCACTGAGTTCAACGTTCCTCAGAACTGGGACGGCAGAAGAATTGTGATTCACTTCGGCGGCGTTGAAACATTCTTTGCCTTCTACGTCAACGGCGTTCCCGCAGGCATGTCCAAGGACAGCCGTCTTCCTGCTGAATTCGATATCACCGATCTCGTCAAGCCCGGCAAGAATCAGCTTTCATCTATTGTCACCCGCTGGTCTGATGCTTCCTTTGTCGAGGATCAGGATCACTGGCGCATGGCAGGTATCTTCCGTACTGTCTTTATCTATGCTACCGACAAGTGCCACATCGAAGACGTTTTCGCCCGCACAAATCTTGATGATACACTCAAGAACGGTACGCTGAAGCTTGATATTAAAGTCTCGCTTGTAAAACATCCTGCCGTCGGCTGGAAGGTCACAGCCAAGCTTCTTGATCTTCAGGACAACGATATCACAGGCAAGACCTTTGAATCTGAAGTTCCTCTCAGTGTTGAAATCTGCCGCAAGGAATGCAGAAGCCTTTCCTTTGAAACTGAAGTTAAGAATATAAAAGTCTGGTCATCCGAGCATCCGAATCTCTACAAGGTGCTTGTCTCTCTTGTAAGTCCAGAGGGCAAGATTGTCGAAAGTTCCGCCTTCCGTGTCGGCTTCCGCAAAGTCCAGATCAAAGACCGCCAGCTCCTCATCAACGGTGAAAAGGTTTATATCCGCGGCGTGAACCGTCACGAGTTTGATATGAACACAGGCAAGACTGTCAGCCGCGAGTCCATGATTCAGGACATCCTGATAATGAAGCAGCACAACATTAACGCTGTCAGAACATGCCACTATCCGAATGAATCAGAATGGTATGAGCTTTGTGACGAATACGGTCTCTACCTGATTGATGAGGCAAACATCGAAACACATCACTACTATCATCAGATATGTTCAGATGCGAACTGGGCTCATTCCTTCCTTGATCGTGGAATGCGCATGGTCATACGTGACAAGAATCATCCCTCCGTCATCATCTGGTCGCTTGGCAATGAAAGCGGACACGGCTGCAATCACGATGCGATGGCAGGCTGGATTCGCGAGTTCGACCCTTCCCGTCCGGTTCACTATGAGGGCGTCATGCACAAGGGCTGGGACAAAGGACATCTTGTTACAGACTTCATCTGTCCTATGTATCCCTCTGTTGATTCCATTATTAACTGGGCTAAGACCACAAAGGACTACCGTCCTCTCATCATGTGCGAATACTCTCACGCAATGGGTAACAGTAACGGAGGCCTCAAAGAATACTGGGAGGCAATCGAAGAATATCACGGACTTCAGGGCGGCTATATCTGGGACTGGGTTGACCAGGCATTCAGAAAAGTCGATGAAAAAGGCCGCGAATACTGGCTCTACGGAGGTGACTTCGGAGACAAGCCGAATGACAGTAACTTCTGTGGAAACGGACTCGTTGCTGCGGACAGAGCTCTGCATCCCGCAATTTTTGAGTATAAGAAGCTCATTCAGCCTGTCAAGGTCAAAGCTCTTGATCTGCATGCCGGAACTGTCAGCATCAAGAATATGCAGAACTTCAGCGACCTATCCAACTTTGTCGGAAGCTGGGAAGTTCAGGTTGACGGCAAAACTGTTCAGAAGGGCAAGCTTCCCGCACTGAAGACAGCTCCGGGCACAACTGAAAATATCAAAATCGAATATAAGATGCCTGTGCTCAAAGCTCGTCAGGAAGCCTTCCTCTTCATCAGCTTCAAACTGAAGAAAGCGACCAACTGGGCGGAAGCCGGACACGAAGTCGCCTGGGAACAGTTCCTGCTTCCTGTAAAGGCTGAATTCGTCAAGCCGGGCTCAAAGAGTTTTGCCGATCTCGAACTTGTCGAAGACGCTTCCGTCGCAACTGTAAAGGGAGCAGCTTTCGAGCTTGTCTTCAACAAAGCTGACGGCAGCCTCAAGTCATGGAAGAGCGAAGGCAAGGAACTCCTTGCTTCAGGTCCCGTTCTCAACCTCTGGCGCTGCCCGACGGACAACGACGGTGTTCGCGCATGGGGCGACGACAAGCGCAAGCCGCTTGGAAAATGGGTGAATGCCGGACTCGACAAGCTTGTCTTCGAGAAGAAATCCTTCACTGTTACCAAGCTTAAGGATGGCTCGGTCTCCGTTGAGCTTGTTCAGAATGTCAAGTCTGCTGTGCCTGATGCTCCGATAGCTTACAGTCAGTCCTATCTGATCTGTCCCTGCGGCAGCGTCTATCTGCGCGGCGTGGCTGATATATCGGATAAGCTTCCTGAGCTTCCGAGAGTCGGCGTGACGCTTTCGCTCAAGGCTGGAATGGAAGATGTTCTCTGGTTCGGAAAAGGCCCGGATGAAAACTATTGCGACAGAAACTCAGGTTATGCGATCGGCCTCTACAAGACCACTGTGGATGAAATGACAGTCAAGTATCTTATGCCTCAGGAACACGGTAATAGAACGGAAGTCCGTTACGTTGCAGTGTCAGGAGAAAAATCCGGTCTTATAGCTTCTGCCGTATCTCATAATTTTGAGTTCACAGCAAGTCATTATACTGGAACGGATCTCTTTGCAGCATGGCATTGGAACGAGATCGAAAAGCGTCCTGAAACAGTGCTCTGTCTTGACTACAGACAGCGCGGACTCGGAACCCAGAGCTGCGGTCCAGATACACTTGAAAAGTACAAGCTTTATCCCGGAGTCTACAGCTTCGAGTTCAAGCTTCGTCCCTTCAATCCCGCGACCGAAAAAGCCGCAGATATCGCAAGATAACTGAGCAGAAAAAAGACAAAGCCCGCAGTTCTTTCCGGAGCTGCGGGCTTTTTTTTAATTGCGCGAATCAAGTACTTTCAGGATGCTGTGGAGGCGGTTCAGCCAGGAATGATGCTCTATTGCATACTTGTGGGCATCCCGTTTACTGAGGCTGGAGACGGCATTACTCCGACTCCATTTATATCCAGGAGCTAATTTCAAAAGTATTTCGGCTTTTTAATGTTTTTTCCGGTATTTTGCCGCTCTTTGCTCGTTTGACGTAGCGCTGCTACGACAGAACTCGCAAAAAACAGCAAAATCCTCGTAAAAATTCATTAAAAATCTGTCGAAAAAGTACTTTTGAAATTAGCTCCCAGAATAAAATCAGGCTGCTCGACTTCAATATAGCCGAGAATGATTTCGGACATTTTACTGCGTATCGCGTTATCCCAGCCTGTGACAGGAAGCGTCAGCTTGACCACCTGCAATCCGGCACGCTCCCATTGATTGGCAAGCAAATCTATCCATATTGTGTGGGCTAGAATCAGTACTTTCACATTTTCCCCTTTTATTTTCAGGAGCTGTTCTGAAATAAACTTTACCTTTGCCGGATTCTCATGAATGCTTTTCGTGCCGCCACCTCGTCAGATACCTGAAGGTATCCTCCTCGGCTTCGTCCCAAAAATCAAATCACGATCTTTCCGGCAAATTGTCAAGTTAATTTCTTCACTGCTCCTTATTCCGAAAAAGATAGCTCTAGTACATGGGCTTGCAAGGACTCCGGAATAAAAGAGGATGAAATTCCGTTTGTCAGAATGCGGCTTTGTTGTAGATCTGAACGGATTTTATTCTGCCTGAAAAACTGTATGTTCCGCTTTCGCCGAATATGAGCTTCTTGCCGAAAAGCGGAGCTTCCTTCATTGTTTCCTTATAAACGATTTGTCCGTTTGCGATGATCGCCAGTTCATTGTTTTTCCATGAGAAACCGCAGGTGAAAAACTTGTCCTGAGGGAAATCAGTCTTCTTTATATTGACTCCGTAATAAGCCCACTTGTGAGCTTCACGGGCATTCATCACTGTGAGTCTCAGAGTTCCGGGTTTCATGATTTTCTGCGTTTCAAAAAAGAAGCGGAAGCCTCCTGAATTTTCAGGTGAATAAAAGATACTGTGAAGCTGTGACCATTTGTCCTTTTCCTTGAGCTCATTGATTTCGGCGTCTCCGTCGAAGGCGTAGGACAGTTCAAATATCACTGTTCCTTCGTTAGTGCTGAGATTTCCGGCGCTAGGGAAGGCCAGAATTCCCTTGGCTGGATACTTGAAGAGCATGCTTCCGTTATCGAAGGAAATTGAGGAATCCTGACTTGAGAATTCACCTTTGACGTTGCCTCCGAGATTTGCGATCTCGGGGCTGTTTGAAGCCTCAAACTCAAAGATCTTGTTTTCGTCGGTGCACGCTTTGATTTCCGCCGCTCCAAGATTTGTCAAGGACAATGCGCTCAAGAGGCAGACTGTGAGTATAGCGATTCTTTTCATGTTGATTCCTTTTTTACCATTGTTCATTGTAGTAAGGCGACACTCCGAAAACTTCCATTATTCCGGAGTCCTTGTGATAATATTCGCTTCCGTTTTTGCGTGCGGAAATGAATTCCAATTCGAGCGGGCCGGCAGTGATTCCGCCGTCGCCCTGAATATCTTCGACACGTATTGTGATCTGATTTTCCTGACCGTATTTTATCAGCTTTTCAGGAACTCTGTAGACTCTGGAAATCGTATACGGATTGCTGCCTGAATCTTTGTTGGTCATGCCGACTTTGACACCGTTGACCCATGTCGTGTCATGGTCGTCGATTTTACCTAGATGAAGCAGTGTCGTGAATCCCTTGAAGCGCTCTGGAATTACAACGGAGAAGCGATACCATGCGATTCCATTGTAATTGAAGGCGGCAGGAACAGGATCGACAGGGCCGAAGTTCTCCAGATAAGGCGTTTTTTCCCAGGCGCCGGGAACAACAATCTTCTTCCAGTCTTTTGTCGCGTAATCGGGCTTCATCCATGAAGCGGCAAGTCCTTTGTCTTCCGGATCAGTTATGAAGAGGGCGCTGTTTCCGAGCTTGATATTGCCGTCGTCGCGACATGTATAGAAATCCTGAGCCAGCGATTTTGCCGGAACATTGAGCTTGTTCAGGATTGTCGACCAGACTCGATATGCTTTCATTTTAAAATAGTGATTTTTCAGGTCATCCGGGCTTATCCGGCAGTATACTATTTTCCCTTTTTCATAATCAATTATTCCAGCCAGCGGATTTCCTTTCTCCAGCTTCCATGCGTCGAATGCAATCTTATCATGCCACCAGAGATCTGATATGCTGAGATTCAGCGGCGACTCTTCAGCTTCTTTACGATTCTTCCATGCCGATTCTGTATTGAGTTTGAATGAACTTACTGGCACTGGCAGAAGCTTCTCTATGCCGGGGTAGGGGAGGACAAGAACTGAAGCTCCGCGTTTGAGGCTCTTTTCTATTTCTTCCTTGCTTATTGACTTATCCGCATCGGGGCCGAGTATCAGTAGATCGGCTTTTGCATATTCCTTTTCAGGCAAAGCCTTGGCTGTATCGCAAAGTTCACTGCTGAGGAAGTCCAGACCTGTCTTGCTGCCTACATAAGTCCAGTTTGCGGCAGACGGAATTTTAATATCCAACGCATAGTTGAGCATGTTTGCGAAGCATTTAGTTGCTGCCGGATCATTGCCTATGCGTCCCTTGAAATCAAGCTGGGACATCAGGAGCAGTCCTTTTCCGCAGACAGTCTCCATAAGAGGGCTGAATTGGAGGTCGTAACCTGACTCCAGCAAAGGAGTGAAGGAGCCGCAATGAGGCTTTTCAAACGGGAGTGAACTGACGACTCCGCTTGTCGAGCTGACTATCGGATTACTCCAGTGGAAGCCGATTTCCGCAGGCGGGAACTCCTGAAGAAGAGAGCTGTTTCCAGTCCAGTTCGAGAAATCCTTGTCTGTCATGCCTGCGAAAATTGGATGATTCTTATTTGTGATGAAGGCGTTTCTGGCTCTTCTCGCATCGGTTTTTAGATTCATGAATCGCGGCGCATTCTGTTCCAGAACGATGATACGTCCTCCGTTTTCCAGCCAGTCCGCAAGCTTGAGTTCCTTGGCTGTCTTGCTGAAGTTTATGGACAGTGAATCGCAACCGACAACAAGCAGTTTGATATCATCAAGCTTTTTAAGAGTCTGGAGTTTTTCTCCTTTGATATCGTATTTTGCCAGCATTTCCTTCAGGGAATCTGATTCGTCGTAATATGCGATTTTTGCTTTGATGGTGGAGGCTGATTCCGGGAATATTGTGATTTCAAAAGGAGGAGCGGCTATCGGCTCCTTATCCTCAAGCACTGCGCTTATCAAGGCGGTTTTCTTTTCTTTTAATTCCGGGATGTCGATCGAGAAAGGAATAAGCTTGCGTTCTCCGGGCTCAAGATCCATTCTGAAAGTTTTTGTGTAGAAATCCTTGCCGTCGACACTTGCGGCTACTTTGATTCTGATATCTTTTTCCGCGCCTGTTTCATTGATGACGAGCAGGCTCTTTTTCAGCTCGCTACCCGCAAATACATTATGCTCGACTGCTGTAGGATTCTTTTTGTCGCCCATAATGAAGAAGGTGAAGCCTGAGAAGCAGTGTTTGAACATGCGTCCGACATCCGTAAGATTCGTGGACGGATATTGACTGCCCCATATGAGAACTTTGCTTACGAAGCCTGGAACGTTGTCGGAGCTTTTATTAGTGACCTGATAAGGCGTCGCACCTTTAAAACCTTCGTAGCTGTCGGTATGGAGGAGATGTCCCATTACGCCGTAATAACGGTATGCGGATGTTTCGCCAAGTATGTTCCTTACAAGTTCGGAATGCAGGGCTTTTACGCTGAGTTTGTCCGTGAAATAAGCGTCTGGACCTTCTGTGATCGCGCCGATTTCACGAGTCATATAAGGCGCGGCAAAACCTTTCCATGCCGGATTTTTCGGTGAGACTCCCCATTTGGGATATATGCCGGGATAGCCGCTGAACATGAATCCTTCCGTCACCATGTAGGGCATTTTGTCCGAGCTGCGGTTTTCAGACCAGAGTTTGAGAAAGTCGCTCTTTTCCTGAAGCGGAACGCCACAGCTCCAGTATCTGTTGTGAGTGTAGACTGTGCCTCGTCCGCCTGCGTGGTGATAATAGCTGATTTTTGACGAGTCGATTTTTTCAGATTCCTTCATGACGGCTTCTGCAAAATCGACTTTTTCGCTGGAGGTTTTTTCTTTCAAGCCTGCCAGATGGGGATTGTATGCCTTTTCGCAGTCGCAAAGCCAGTTGAAGAATCTTGCATAGCCGATTACGCTGGGCGAGAGAGCAAAATACTCTGTGAAGTCTCTGAATTGTGTTTTGAATTCTTCCATCTCCTCGGCAGGAATCTTTTTGCCGTCGAGACTCGTAAGACCTGGGAATCTTGCATGATTCTGAAATATCTCATCCGCGTCGGGTCTGTAGACCGGCATCAGCATGAGTCCGTATTTGTCCGCCTGCTTCAGCGTTTCCGCCTGAGTCTGGAATTCAAGGAGATTTGTGAAATTGAAACCTAGCGCTTTCAAGTTCTTTACGCTGTCCTCTGGATAAGTTCCTGCGCACTGATACATGAGAAGATTTATTCTTGCCGCGCTGTCGCCGAAGAGCGTGACAATGTGTCCGTTCAGCAGGAGATCTTTGCCTGAATAAGCGAGCTCTCTGAATCCTGTTTCCGCATCCTTGACGGCATAGAGGATTTTTCCGTTACGGTCTTCGGCTCTGAGGCTCAGCATGTAGAGTTCAGGGCTTTCAGGTTCCCACAGCTTGAATTTTCCGAGCGGAACCTTCAGTTCATGGATGGATTCTCCGGGAGGCAGTTTAGTATCATAAGTTTTGTTGAATTCGGCTGTTTTTCCTTTCCCAAGGAAAAGTTTCAGACTCACGTTTTTTTCTTCATTGGAATAGTTGTACGCTTTTACGCTGAAGACAGCTTCTTTATCGGCAATTGAAGTCTTGAGTCCTGTGACGCGAAGCATGAGTTTATTCTGAAGCGTTATCAGTTTGATGTCATGAACTATACCTGCGTTTTCAGCTACGGGCGTGAAGCCGTCTGTCCCGAACATGTTGCGCTTGGCATAAAAACACTGAAGCGCGATTTTTAGATTGTTCGACCCGTTTTTCCGGATGAGTTTAGAGATCGGATAATATCTGTTGGAGAAGAGTCCCTGTGTTCCGAGTTTCTGTCCGTTCAGATAAATATCTGCTTTATACTGGGTTCCGGCTATGTTAAGGAGAAGTTCTCCTTCTGTAGCCGGTGCGGTGAAATCAAGCTCATAAAGAGCGTATGCTTTTGTCTTTTTCCAACTCGAAGCAATTATGCCCGGAAAGGCTGGAAGCTCTTTGCCTGCGGCATCAAGAATTTGACCCGACGTGTTGCCTTGAAAATCAATAAGTACGCCCGGTATTCTTGCGTAAAGTCCTGACCCGTTTGCGGTCTCATTCTGATCCGGGATTTTATCGAAAACCTTGAACTTGTAAAGTCCGTTCATCAGATATTCTTCCGATGTTCCGGATTTGTAGAACTCAACTGGAATGCTGAGTTTGATTTCATCCGCGTTTGCGGAAAGAAATCCTGCCGCGCAAAGCAAAAAAGAAGCAAGCATTTTTTTCATTCTATAGTCCTGTTATGTCAATTTTTGTTGAAATCATTAATATTGTCATCCTTCGGCCTGCTCCAGCTTACGGCTCCGTCGATCCAGAGCTTGTTGCAGCCGTTGTTGTGGAGAGTGAGCTGCTGTGTCTGATATCTGTAGTATTGGAACTGATGCGGATTCAAGCCGTATATTGAGGTACTTGCTGGAGAATCCCCGGTGTTTTCCATAGAGATGATTTTCCTTGTCTTGTAGCGGCTCAAGGGATGTGGTCCATAATCGACATCTGCGTTGCCGGGCTGACCGCAGAGAGTCCAGTTCAATCCGTAGGAATGCGGCCTTTTATAGAAGTAAACGTTGTCATATTGACGCTTGTCAGCCGGACATGTCATTTCAGAATTTTTGCCGATGAAGTAGTAAGGTGCCGTCTTGTAATAAGGTGCAATGGCTCCTTCAGGGATGCCTGCGCTGGGACTTCCTCCGAAATTCCAAGCGCCTCCCCACGATGAAGTCGGGGGCAGAAATGCGTTGTTGTCGTTGATGTACATATTTATCATGATTCCGAGAGTTTTCATCTTGTTCGCGCATGATATTTTGTATCCTGCTTCCCGCGCCTTCTGAAGCGAAGGCAGGAGCATGCTTGCCAGTATCGCGATAATCGCGATCACGACCAAGAGTTCAATAAGAGTAAATTGTTTTCGCATAGTAAGTTCCTTTATATTCAGTATGGTATCCAGTCGCTGTCAAAAAGCCGGTGTCCGGCAAAACGGTAATTGCTTGCGTGTCCGTCAAGGAACAGGAAATTGGCTGTACTTCTGTGATAGTTCCAAGCTGGACTGAAGACCGTAACTGGAGAGCCTGTATAACTGCTCCAGAGCCACGAGCCGCAAACATTCATTTGTCCGTTCCATGCAGAAGCATAGTTCTGTTCACTCATGAGTACGCTTCCTGATTTGATGTTTTCAATTTTGCGGCATGATTGCTCATTGGAGGGATTGATGAGAGCCCATGCTCCGGCAGTTCCTCCCGTGTTCAGGTCGACAACATACTTTGTCGTGTGCATATAAGTGGGCGCATTGTAGGCAGCTGAAGTTCCGCTCCAAAACGGGGAGCCGGATACAGGATTAGGTGTTTCAGGGCAATAATAAAGTCCTCTTGGAGTTTTATTGCCCGTAACATATAGATTCGGGTTTGTATGTGTATAGTCACCATTGATATTTGTGTACGGTTTCAAGTATATGGAATAGCTGCCGAAAAGCCCATTGTTAGGTAAATAGCTGTTGTTGTCCATTGTGTATGCGATAGTTGCCTGATAGATCTGTTTAAGATTTCCTGTACAGGTAATGCGTTTAGCCATGCCTTTTGCCGAGCTCAGAGACGGCAAAAGTATCGCGGCCAGTATCGCGATGATCGCGATGACAACCAATAACTCAATCAGGGTGAATCGTATTTTCCTTGTCATATTTTTGTCCTATTGGCTTATTGGTATGAAGTTGTTGTCGAAAATATTGATTCCGCCTGCATAGCGGTAATCTGATACATGGCCGTCCTTGAAGAGAAAATTTGCTGAGTTTCTGTGGTGATTCCAGGCTGCGCTGTCATAACTGCTTACATTATGCCCGGCATAAGGACCTGTCATCCATGAGCCCGGATAGTTTCTCGCATCGTCGGAGTATGTAAAGTTCTGTTCTCCCATAATGACGCTGCCTTCACTTATAGCTTCCAGTTTTCTGTAATAGTTGAGTTTGGCACTTTTGCACTGGAGCCATGATCCTGCCCGTACACCGGCTTCCGCGCTTGACCATGAATTTATGCCCGGACTGTAGTTTGAGCAGTAGTAAGTCTTTTCCTGATAAGTTCCCCAAGAAGGAGAATTTGATGCAGGTTTTACTGTCGAGGGGCAGAATAGGACTCCGCTTGGACTGCGGAATCCTATTCCCGTCTGTACCGTTCCGTTTGACCACGGGTCGCTGTTTGAGTAAACAAGATCCCATTTTACCGCATTATTACATTTCATGTAATCGCTGATGTAATAAGTATAGGACTGTTTCCATGAGCATGGCGGCATCCATAGGTCATT
Organism: Verrucomicrobiota bacterium; assembly: GCA_022703965.1. Taxonomy (GTDB): domain Bacteria; phylum Verrucomicrobiota; class Lentisphaeria; order Victivallales; family UBA1829; genus JAKJHH01. Next base: position 6,814 of record JAKJHH010000026.1, on the reverse strand, counting down.
GTCTGATGCGTATAGTATTATGCCGTTGTATATCTGCTTCTGGTTATTTTTGCATGAGATTTTTCTCGACATGTTCCGTGCTCCGGCAAGAGAAGGCAGAAGCATGGCGGCCAGTATCGCGATAATCGCAATCACAACCAATAGCTCTATGAGTGTAAACGGCTTTTTCATGAAGCTATTCCTTATTTTCCGCTTAAAGTCTTCTCAAGTTTTTCGAGAGGGAGCCCGGACTGGACGTATATTAATGTTCCTCTATACTCGACTTTGCCCGAAATGAGATTGCCGAAAAGGTCGAGGAAATTTAAGCCTTCTGCTTGCATAAAGGAGGCTTTTCCTTGTTTGTAGCCTGTTATTACCGCTACTGTTTTTCCCTTGCCTTCAAAGATGTATGCCCATACGTTTTCTCCGACAGAAATCCGCTTCACGAAGCTCTTGTCCTCAAGATTGTACGCCATGTTCGAGAAGGCTGCAAGAGAGGGATGCGGATAGCCGTCGCCGCCGAGCAGAACCGGGAAAGTGGGAGATGCCGCAAGATAGCTGTAGCAGTGGTCTGAGTACAGGAATATTCTCTTTACTCCCATTGCAAGGTGGCTGATCACAAAACGACATACCGCATCTGCGCTGAGTATCGGGTTGTTGTTTGATTTCCAAGGTATGCTGTAATTGTAATGTCCTGCAAAATCATTCTTCCCCTCCCAGTTCGATGGAACTGCTCCGGTGCTGGCAGGATGCCCTTCGCTCATGACTACATTCTTTAACGGGCTTGTCTCTTTTTCTTTCAGATAACCGATTGAATCTTTCCAGGCTGTTTCGACTCCGTCTCCGGGATATCCGCAGGGGGCGTCACTGTAAAAATGATAGTCTATCATGTCGCAATAGGGATAGGCTCCATAGCTGTAGACATCTTCTGTCCACGATTTCTTTCCTTTGCCTTTCATCCAGGCGGCGGGACATGTGTTGAATCCATAAAGCTTTGCTGCCGGATTTACTTTTTTCATTTCCTCATATGTGATTTTTGATATCTCCGCGTAGGCCTTTGCAGGATTTTCTCCCTGATTGAATTTCCCTGTTTTGGGATCATAGTCGATGTGCCAGAAAGAGGCTCCCCAAGGCTCGTTTTGAGCCTGATATTCATCAATGACTCCCTTGTAGTGAGTGACGGTTTCCTTTACGTATTTCCTGAATGCCTCAAGGTCTCTAGGCTGATACATGTAATTGAAGTAGCTGAAGCTGTGTGCGTTTTTGAAGTCTGTCGCCCATGTGGGGGCGCTTCCTAGATAGCCGAGAAGCTTTATATTTGCCTTTCTGTAGCTGGCAATTTTCTCGTCGGGGAAATCCAGTTTTCCTTTTTCCTTTTCAATCCAGCCCCAGCAGCTTCCTTCCATGAAAGAGTCGTTGAAGCGTTCCCAGTTGATTCCGCCTGCCTTCATTGTGAGGACAGTCTTTTCATTCGGCGTAAAGTGATTGCCGAATGGTGAATCAGGTGCGTCCTTGCCCCAGTAAACAGGCTGCTTTACTCTCGATATCACTATTTCGTTGAAGGGCGATATTCTTTTCCCGTCGCGTTCCGCCCATACTTCTATTCTGAAGAAGCCAAGAGGCGTTTCAGGGAAGACATCATAACTGATTTCTCCTGACTCCATCCATGGAGCTTCGCTGTCAAGTATGCGGCCAATAAAGCTGCGTCCGAGTTTTATGTCGGCAAGATTGCGGCTTTCTCCCCATGCGTTTACAATTTCAGTTTTGAGAATTGCGCCGTCTATTTTTCCTGTTGCGCAGTATTTTACTAATGCTTTTTCTGAGTCGAACTGGATTCTGCTTTCCGCTGTTTCCGAGTCGGCAAGTCCAAGGGCGATTTCGCATTCTCCGGCTGACTTGTATTCGGAGGCCTCTTTTCCAGTCCCGGCTTTTGCGGTGATTGCATCTATATAAAGAGTTCCTTTTCCGCTGAATCTCAGAGTGAAGGCTTTTACGAGCGGATCGGGCTTGAATTCAATACTTTCTCTCTGCCAGTCACCAGTTGCCTTAACGGTTTTGCTTGCGCCTCCCTTTGCAATAGATACATTCCATTCTCCCTCACCCTTGAAAGAAAAAGAGACCGTATTTTTGATATCAGGATTATCTGTCTGAAACGGTTCGGAAAAAATTGTGAACGGATTCTCGGAACTTACTTTGAGCGATGGCGCTCCGCTTGGGCCGGGATTGCTGGGATCGCTTTCGCATTTGATCTTGAAACTGTCTCTGTTTACGCTCCAGCCGGATTGCAGGCCAAGAGGGAAGCGGCTGTTCCTGAAAAGATTGGTCTGCCCTTTTTCCGGACGCTGTATTTCACTTCTTTTCCCTGCGATATACTCTTCTTTGCTGATCTTTATGAGTTTGATTGTCGCTATGTCTGTTATTCCGTTCTGCAAAGAGATATAAAGAGCCATATTTGATGTGTCATAATTGACTCCGCCGAAGTTATCCTTCATGTTTTCAAGAGAGCAGAAGAGCGATTTTGTCTGCCAGTCTTGCTTTGCATCCACATCGCTTTCCCAGAATGTTTTGTATGGATTCGGCAACTGGCGTATATGAATGTTGAGGCGTGACTGTTCGACTCGGCAGACTATATCAAGACGGAAGTATGAGGGGACTTCAATTTTCGCTCCGTTTATTCTGAACAGGACAAGCTGGTCTGTTTTTTTTACATTAAAGCGGAGAAAATTACGATTGCCATCGCTTAATTTTTCTGTTTCAGCGATTGATGTATTCCATGTCGGGAAATCCGGAATCAGATTCTTGGGGAGAAAACCGTCCAGAGAGCCTTTCTGCTTTATATGGTTTTCCTTCAGATCTTTTGAGAAATCCATCTCTATGAGAGGGACTTCGGCAGACGCAAGACAAAATCCCGTTGTCACAAGCATCGGGATAAGGATTTTCGCAAATGCTGAAAAGATTTTCATTAGCTTTCTTCCTGTTTTCTATATTTGATTCTTCTTTGAATTCATTCAATTTAGACAGATTGCTGAATAGGCTTTGAGCATGTCGTCGCAAAGCATTTCGACGCTGTAGTTTTCGTTTTTCATCCGCCTTGAGATAAATTCGCCGAAGGCTTTTTCCAGATTATCATCTTTCGGAAAATGAGGTTCAAGACTGGTGAATATGCTATCGTAAAAAATCTGATGCTCAGGATGTTTTTTTATCATATTGCGGAAAGCCGACGGCAGTGAGGGGACTCCTCCGACATACCACGCAAGTTCAATACTCCATTCATCGGAGAAGATCTCATCAAGAATCATTTTGAGATTTTTCTTTTCCGCTCCGGTCTGAGTTTTTGCAGCAACTGAAAGCAGGGATGTTCCGTTTCTTGAGAAACGCGGTCTGCCGCTTTCAGGAAGAGGGAGGGGGAACATTTTATATTTGAGATCAGGATTATAGCGCTGCATGTCGCGCGGTATCCAGCTGCATGCATGAAGATGGAAGAGGTATTTGCCTGAGACAAACGGATCGGGAGCCTGTACGCCGATTGCATCAATATATTTATTTTTGATGAGAGCATTTGCGAAGTCTGCGACTTCTCTAATTGCCTTTTTGCTGTCCTCTTCCGACATGTCATAAGGATGTCCTTCGGCTGCCAGAAAGTAATAGGCTTTTCCGATTACCATGAAGTTTCTATAAGAGAAGGAGGCAAAAAGATCGTTTCTGTGATTTTCTGTCTTCCATTCTGTGAATTTACGGCAGAGCTCCAGAAAATCTTCCCATGTTTCCGGATAAGATCTGAGATCAAGACCGGCTTCTTCCGCAAGAGAGAGATTTACCGCCATGCAGGACGGTATATAGAGGTAGGGAGATGCATAGTATCTTTGAACTTCATCCAATCCTTTGAACTGCCATTTCAGATTATCCGGCATATTGTCTATGCGCTCTATCATGCCGGGAATGTCGTGCATATCAGTCAGCAGTCCGGCTTCCGCCATTTCCGCAGTCTGATTTCTTGAGTTGATGAATATGATCGGACAGCTGTACTGCTCCAAAAGTTTTTCCGCCTGTGCTGCGCTTATTTCCGGGCTGTTGACAGTGATGGCTTGGATCTTGATGTTCTTACATGCTTCACTTAGACGTTGGAGCATGCCTGTCATTCTGGCGTGTGAGCCGAATTGATCGTGGCAGGCAATCAGTATGTCGGGACTTTCAGAACCGGAAACACTCACTTTGTCGAGGACGTAATTGCCGCTTCCATGCCGTTTGCAGATGTAGCCGCTCTCCTTCAATATAGACATCGCGCGTTTTACGCTGGTGTCGCTGACATCATATTTCTGCATCATTTTACGCTCGGAATTGAGCTTGTCACCGGATTTAAGTTTGCCGGTGTTTATCTGAGATACGATATCATCAACAATGCTTTGATAGATTGGAGTCTTCATTCCATGCCTCTGTGTTTCATAAGAGAATTCTATAATAAAACATCAGTTTTGGCAATAGTGATTGTTTAAAAAACACTCAGTTTGTTTGGGGATTTTGAGAAGCAGGGGAACTAGCCAAGTGGGGAAGTGGGGAAGTGGGGAGGCTGCTACAAGATTGCTAAATAAAATTGGACGGGTATTGTCCATATCGTCCATTGTGTCCATATTGTCCATAAAAAAGACTAATATAGCTGTCAGTGTGGGGAAGGGGCTTTGCTTGAATACGTTTAACTGGAAGTCTTGCGAGGATTGATCAGAGTTTTTTGTCAGAAGAGAATTAATGTGCAGTTTACTTGCTAACTTGCTAACTTGGTAACTTGCTAACTTGGCAACTTATAGAAAGGGGAAAAGCCCGGCGGCAACCGGGCTTTTCCGTTATTGGAACTTAAGGAAGAGGGTCTATGCCTTTTTTGTCTGAGTCGAGAAGATACTGGTCGAAACCAAGATCGTTCTGATCAAACGGACCGACTTTTACGCCGTAGTTGCTGATCTTTTCCTTGTCGGCTGCAATTTCAGCCATTGCGCTTGCAGGAACTTGAGTTTCCGGTTTGACCGGTATGCACTCAATTACTGCAACGAGCTGGCTCTTTTTGTGGATTTCACGTTCACTTGTGAAAGCCCATCCGAGAACCGGGATTGTGCCGAGGTAAGGAACTGAGCTTTTTGCTCTAACAACGGATTCTTTGTTGAGTCCGCCGATAACAAACTTTTCACCTTTGTTGTTGACAGATACTTTTGTCTTAACATTTGTGGTGCTTGTTCTAACATCACCGTTGCTTGAGAAGCCGATGAGGTTTGTGTTTGTCATATCAACTTTGAGAGTTGTTGCTTCGTCACAGACAATCGGTGTGAGTGTCATGTCGAAACCGAATCCGCTGTTGTTTACAGCACTTGCTCTTGTGACCGCTTTCTGGATAGGAAGTGTGTTGGTGTCTGTATATGTGAGATTCAAGTTTGTCGTGAAATCATAGAGAGTAACTCTGTTTCCAAGACATTTTCCATTGGCATCATAAAAGAGAATATCTTTTGATGTTGTGCTGGTTGTGTTTGTGGTATTGTTTGATACCTGAAGTGTCCAATATGTTTCAGTGGGAGTAACTGCATTATTGCTGGTACCTGTTACCTTTGTAACTTGTGTTTCTGTAACAGTGAAATTGACAAAGTCTGTAGGAGCTAGTGCAGTTCCATCAGCGCGACGAAGGCTTGACACAGTTACATATCCTGCTGTGATTCCTGAAAAGGTAAAGTTTGCAGGAGCTGCAACGGTTGAAGCATAACGTTGTGTGGTGATTCCACCTGTTGTGCTTCCTCTTGCAGCACCATCTTTGTATGAGACAAAGGATACGGACTGATTGACTCTGCCGTCGCAATTATTCATAATTGAGATGGAGCCTGATGTTACAACTTGAGCTTTGCCTTTGACAGCAAGGAAGTCAAGATATTTGGTATTCCACTTCGGGCTGAAGCTGAAGTATCTTGTGCGTGAGTTGTTAACATACGGACGTGCTGTTGTCATGTTTGTGACGTCCCAGCCATTGGAATACTGTGAGCCTACGGCAAGAATATCTGTGCCGGGACCGTTTTTCCAAGCTTGGAAGTCATTGCCGACTTGTGTGTCGTTTTCAGAATCAATTTCATAAACGGTGTAGTTGATGATTGCTTCTGATGTGGGGCTGTCATACTGCTCAAGCATAGCCTGAAAATTCTTTACAGAATATGCAGGTGTGTAGAAGAGCAGTGCATTGAGAGTGTTATCTGTTTCAACACTATCTTTACCGGCTGTGAGCTGGTAAGGATCGTTGGCTGTTGTAAGTCCACCTACTCGGTCGAGAATGGTTTTAAGGCTTGCTGCATCCCAATACTTTGGGAAGTAAAGGGTGTAGATGTGTCCGGAAGCAGAAGCGATTTTGGGCTGGTCAAGAATTTCGATGATTTTATCGAGATCCATGCCGACTTCGGTCTTGTCGAATCTGTAGGCTTCAGCGGAGACAATGAGCATGCCTGTACCGTCAGCGTATTTTATGCACTCGACTTTAGTTGTGTTGGTGTTGATTCTTCTGCCGGAGTTGATATTCCCGGATGTTCCTGCTGCTGCCGTGAAGATATAGGGACGAAGTTCGTATGGATCAGCATTCTTGAGGATGTAGACCTTGGTGAAGACATCGGGGTCATTGTTGCCCTGGATGAAATGAACATCCTTGGTTGCATCCTTGATGTCGAGTCTGAGCTGAGTCTGTACTGTAGTGTTGTTTGCAACACCAGCCCCGTTGAGCGCGGGAGTCGGATCATCGGCATAAAGGCATGCCGATGCAGCGCCGAGAGCGAGGGAGAATAACAGTTTTTTGTTCATATTCTAAAAGCCTTCCTTAATT
>JAKJHH010000269.1 GCA_022703965.1 Verrucomicrobiota bacterium | reverse complement strand
CCGCCGCAGACATTCAGGATGCGAAAGAACTGGATTCTAACAAGAGAAAAGAAATTCAGGGCGAAAATTATCAGAAAATGAACAGTCAACCTTATCAGCAGAGAAAATGATAAAGCGAAACAGGATATTTTTAATTCTTGGCATCTGCGCCGGAGCTTCAGCTCTGGCGCTGGCTTTTTACGCCTTCCGTTCAGCCCGTCATGAAACTGAATTTCGAAACGCTGAAACAAGGAAACTTCTTATCTCCGAAGCCTCGATTCTGGCAGCAAGAGCCTCCGATTTTCTAAAAACAGAAGAACGGAATTTAAGCAGTCTTTTAAGAAACAGCGATACCGAAAAATCGGCCTTGCTCGCGATTCAATCCAAAAGTCCGCATATACGCCAAATTTTTATGACAGACAGAGCCGGACAGCCGCTTTTCCCAGGCAAAGAAGATCTCTTCTATAAAAGTTTTGGAGCCTTTTTCTTTGATCCTGTCAACGTCAATAACGGGAAACAGGAAAACGACTATTCAACAGGCTCAAAGCACGATAGAGTCCGCCTGCTCACTCAATTCGGCATCGCATTACAGAAGAATAATTCCGGATGGATTCCATGGGTAAATGATAACAGACTGCATCCGGTCTTATGGACTGTCAGCGCCAAAAAGCCTGACAAAATCATCGGAGCAGAGCTTGAATTGATGAGCCTTCTGTCCAGAATCCTACAGCTTTTCCCTCAGGAAATTCCACCATATTTCTGTCTTGAGCTGGCGGACACTCAGAACAAAGTCATATATGCTGTAAATCCTTCAGCTAAACACCAATCGCCCGATGCGATTGTCCCGGTAAATCAGGAGATGCTTCCGGGATGGCATATCCGAGGCTACGTAATTCAGCAATACGGAGAAACAACAATAATACTCTTCAATGTCTTGCAGATTGCATCATTTGTTCTGGTTCTCCTCGCCTGCGGAGGCCTTCTTATATGGCTTGCACGAAGAGAACTTGAGCTTGCTGGACAGCAGACCAGTTTCGTCGCCAATGTTTCTCATGAATTAAAAACACCACTGACGAGTATAAGAATGTACGCTGAAATGCTCAGAGAAAAGAAAGATAAGCTGAGTCCGGAAAAGCAGGATCATTACCTGTCCGTCATCCTCTCCGAAAGTGAAAGACTTTCAAGACTCATTTCCAATGTTCTGAACTTCTCCAGAATGGAGGCCGGCCAGAAAAAATACAATTGGGAAAACTTGAATCTGCATGAATTTCTAAACGAACTCTCAATCTTATATCATCCGGGTCTGGAACGGCTTGGTATCAAACTGACCATCGGCTCCTGCCCGGAGTCTCTACAGATAAAAATTGACAGGGATTCTCTTACTCAGATCATGGATAATCTCATATCCAATGCCTCCAAATATGCAGCAGACGGAAAAGATTTGAATATCAGCGTCGTGGAGCGTGACAAAACAATCCTGGTTAATGTCGCCGACAGAGGAGCAGGAATCCCCATCTCTTCACGTTCCAGAATCTTCAATAAATTTTACCGTTGCGACAATAGCCTCACTGCTGAATCAAAAGGAAGCGGTCTCGGCCTGAGCATAGCCCGCGGACTTATACGTGATCAAGGCGGTGACCTCTTATATTCTCCGCGCGAGGGCGGCGGCTCTGTCTTTACTGTAGTAATTCCGAACGATGAAGGAAAGAGCAACTGATGAAAGCCAAAATACTTGTCTGCGAAGATGAACTCAATATTCGTGAAGGCTTGCTTGATGCCTTGGAAATGGAATCCTACGAAGTCAAAGGTGCCGCGGATGGCAGGGAAGCCATGAAATATTACAGTCTCTGGCAACCCGATCTTATTCTTCTGGATATCATGATGCCGCAAAAAAGCGGCTATGATGTCTGTCGTGAAATCAGAAGAGGCAATCCGCGTATCCCGATCATCATGCTGACAGCCAAGGGGGAAGAAATCGACAAAGTTCTTGGTCTTGAGCTTGGAGCCGATGACTACATTACTAAACCTTTTGGCTTGCGTGAACTTACAGCGCGCGTTGCGGCAGTTTTGAGACGCAGCCTTCCGGCGGAATCCCAAAAAACGGAAAGCCCAAAGGAAGATGAACTCATTATTGCCAATGTAAAAATAGACTTCAAAAGCATGAAAGGCTTTCGCTATGGAGAAGAATTCGAGCTGTCCAAAAGAGAACTTGACATGCTCCGATTTTTCATGCAGCATCAGGAAGAAGTACTTGACCGGTACAAGATTATGATGGCAATATGGGGCTCGGAACATCATGGCTTTTCAAGAACACTTGACCAGCACATAGCTCAGCTCCGCAAAAAGATAGAAAAAGATCCCAAAAATCCCCAAATCATCCAGACCGTCTATGGCATAGGCTATAGATTCTGCCCGAACGGTTGATTACAATTATTTTCATATATCTCAATTGCTCTCCATATTTCGTGCAAATTTTGCATAAAAAAATGCATTTATTATTTTATTCTATTGCCTTTTGCATGAGACTTGATTATAATTAAATCAAAGAACAAAGCAAAAACAGAGTGCAGGACTATGGCAAAAGCATCAAAAAATCAGGGAACACCATCTGCGGTGCTGGCAAGGGTTGCAGAACTTGCAAATGTATCACCGGGAACAGTCAGCAGAGTCTTCAACAACAGCTCCCTGATCCCGTCTGAAACCCGTTCTACAGTACTTGATGCGGCAAGAGAACTTGGCTTCCGCCCCAGAATCGGAGTCAGAACCAAACAGATAGCTCTTGTCACGGAAGCCCCACACAAGACAGTCATGGGCGGATACGTCAACACAATGACACAGCACATTTGTTTTGCTCTTTCCAAGGCAAACGCGGGCATTGCAATGATCACGGAAGACCGCATTGACGATCTGAAGGAATGCTGGTTCGACGGTATCATCGGGATTGCCTGGGAAGAACATACGCTAGAAATATTGAAGAGTCTAAAGAATATACCGATCATATGGCTTAGCGATAATTTCAGCGATGTATTTCAGACAATATATGTAGATCCGCTGGACACCGGCAAAATGGCTGGCGAATACCTTTGCTCCAAAGGACATCGGAAGATCGCAATAATTCACGATGCTGATTATATAGGAAACGCCAGAGCTGAAGGCCTTGCGTACGCAATGTCTCTTCATGGAGCACGAACGGAAGAGATGCTGGTAAGAATAAGCAATAAGACTCCTTTACATCTTGCTGTCAAACAACTTATTGATGCCTCATGCACCGCAGTATGGGTCACAGGAGAAGATATGAAGGTGCTGGAAGTAAACTGGCTGATTCAGGAACTGGCAGGAAAGAAGATTCCAGATGACATTTCACTTCTGGGCTTTGAAAATCCCGGTATTTCAGAGTTTCAGAGACCGTCGCTATCCACTATCGCAAGCCCACTTAAAGAAATGGCGGAACTGGCAGTGAAACAGGTGCTTCGCGATGATCTGAATGTTCTGGAGAGAATAAAAATTTCATGCAGACTGATAGAGCGCAATTCAGTATCCGCGCTCAAAAAGAAATAACTTTCAAACAGGAGGAAACGACAATGAAAACATCATATTATCCAAGACGAGACTTTACACTCATTGAACTTTTGGTTGTCATTGCAATAATAGCAATTCTGGCCTCCTTGCTGCTCCCGTCTCTGAACAGGTCCAGAAGCATGGCAAAAACAATAAGCTGCATGTCCAATCTTTCGCAAATGGGAAAGGCATCATCAATGTACATGGGCGACTACAACGACTGGACTCTTTTCGGATATTTCGGCAGCGGTGTAGGAACATGGGCGGATCTGGTGTATAACAACTATGCAAAAAACAAAAAGGCCTTCCAGTGCCCGCAGGAAAACTACTTTGCCTTCACTGCCAGCGGTATAAGTTATGGACTCAGCACCCTTTCCTTCGGCGAAACAGTCAACAACGGACAAAGCAAGATACCGCACAGAGCCTCACAGATCAGCCGTTTCGGAAGAGATTCCAAGCTTGTAATGTTCATAGACACTCCGCCTGTATGCGCGGCATATAATGGAAAAATCAGAAATGCCTCAGGGAACTCCGCCTATTTTGAATTCACAAGTGAAGTGGCTCCTTACAACAGTGCCTCGGCATGGTATCCCGGATATGCCAGACATGAGGATCGAGCCAATGTTCTCATGTTCGACGGACACGGACAAAACGTGTCATATAAAGAACTTCGTTACAAGCGCAGTGAATATTTCAATCCATGCGTAGCTCAATGGAGCGACAGCAATCTGGCTATCCGCAATCTTTAAAGTGCATAGAAACATCCTAGCAGAAAGGTTATAATAAAATGAAGATTCCATACATATTACCACTAGTTGCTTCAGCGCTCATAATTTCGAGCTCCGTGAATGCCGAACCGCTTAGTATATCCCCATCTCAGATACAGAGCAGGCGCTCCGCAGAGGCGATTCAGGAAAAGGACTCCATAATTTTGAAATTCAATGATCCTGAATGGTCTGCCGGAATGCAGCTTAATCCAGCCGCCGGCGCGGAATACTGGAATTTAACAGGCTGGAAAATCCTTGCAGTAGATGTGGAAAATCTTTCTGCCAATACACAGATGCGCCTCGTAATGCACATTTCGAGCGGTTTGAAGGAAGCAAAAACATTTAGAGAGGCTAAAACCGGCATTGCCCTCAATCCGCTGGAAAAACGCACAATGAGACTTCTGCTTCCGCATGAATATGTTTACAAAGTTCCGGAAGGAGCCAAGGGCATAAAGTATCTTGACACAAGCAAGGTCAAAGCAATAGAATTTGAAGT
>JAKJHH010000268.1:4645-4874 GCA_022703965.1 Verrucomicrobiota bacterium | reverse complement strand
CAGTTCCATCAGGACTGACAAAAAAACAGAGAGAAACATGTATGCTGCAAGAGTCATTTCACGGTATCTCTGACAAGTACGATTACGAATCTTATATTTTCGAGATTGGCTGCCGGACTGACCGGCACCGACATGTAGATGTTGTCATGAATTTTTGCAGGATGATTTTTGTCTCCGGATAAATATCCTGCCAGAATTCCCGGAGCCGTCATGTCCGGATTAAGGCCGG
>JAKJHH010000268.1:0-4551 GCA_022703965.1 Verrucomicrobiota bacterium | reverse complement strand
CGATTGTGCGCGTGGCTCCCTGCATGATTCCGGCTGCCTGAGAAGTTCCGAGTCTGACGCTGAGATTGCATTCGCTGTTGAGTATGCTTATGACTTCGGAACTGTGCTTGTCGGTATTCCTGATTCTTCCAGCAACGGCGGGGACTGGGCGATCTGAGCCTGCAACTCGTATCCATGTGATGACCAGAGCTCCTGGATGGATTCCCTCCTTGCGTCCTTTATTGATGATAAACCTTTCTTCCCAGAAGGCGGGATCGCGGAGTATAAGTTCGGCGTATATGGTTTTATAACCCTGACGCTTAGGAAGAGACGCGAGTCTGCGAAGTTCAAAATTCTCTTTTTCAAGTCCTTCTAGACTGTCTATCTTTGAGTTCAGAAGCAGGTTTTCCTGTCTGAGGCTTTCGACCTGACTTGCGAGGCTGAAGCGGTTTTCCAGAAGGAGTCTTTGCATCGCTGCACTGTTTTCAACTTTTGCGCTGCTGGAGACAAAGGGATAGAAAAAATCTGAAGCCAGACGTCCGGCCGCACGGCGCAGTCCTTGAAAAAGCACAAAAATAATGAGGAGTCCCAGCAGGACTCCGGCCACTATTGTGAGGTTTTTCCGGTCTCCGTCCGGCTTTTAGAGATATGTTCAGGCGGTCGGGGAAAAGCCCCGCCGCCTCTTGAAAATAGCGGAACTTGTCAGCAGGAAAGTTTCTGCTTGACAGCGATAAGTTCCTTATCGGCTTCTGTGATGATGTCACGAACCATTTCCTTAACGGGAACGACATTCTTGACAAGACCGACAGACTGACCAGCCATGAGAGAACCGCTCTGGACATTTCCATCTACAACAGCCTTGCGGAGCGAGCCGATCCAGAAGGTTTCGAGATCATGCTGAGCGACTTCACGTGTTGTGAGGCCTGCGTCGATATCCTTGATAAGTTTGAGCTGAAGCTTGTTGAACTCATCAACGCCTTCGTTTTTGAGGGCTCTGACGGAGACAACCGGAAGCTTGGTGTCGAACTGCGATGTCGCAATTGCGTCTCTTGCTTCGGAACGGGCGAAGGAATCCTTGAAATTCTTGTGTGCAAGGCATTCTTCTGTCATAACGAAGCGTGTTCCCATCTGAACGCCGGCTGCGCCCATGAGGAGCATGTGAGCAAACATTCTGCCTGTTCCTATTCCGCCTGCCGTGAAGACTGGAACCTGATCTCCGAAGTTGAAGAGGATTTCCTGAAGGAGAACCATTGTGGAAACGTGTCCGATATGTCCTCCTGCTTCGCTGCCTTCCATGATGAGGGCATCCGCACCGAATTTAATCATTCTCTTGGCGAGTGCCATTGTTGAGGCAAAGCAGAGAACTTTAGCTCCGCTTTCCTTGGCCATCTGAACTTCTTTTTCCTTGGGCAGGCTTCCGGCGAAGATGATGTAAGGCATCTTCATTTCGGTTACGAGCTTGAGGTGGCTCTGATAAGAGGGAGCTATTGTGATCAGGTTGACGGCAAAATTCTTTTTGCCTGTGGCGCTGACGGTCTCAATCTGTTTCTGGAGGAGATCAAGAGGGGAATTTCCGGCAGCAATGGAGGCAAAGCCTCCAGCCTTTACGACTGCGCTTATGAGATTGGGCTCACTGACCCATGTCATGGCACCGCAGATCAGCGGATATTCGCAGTTGAGAAAGCTTTTTCCTCTCTGCATCAGTGAATCGAGTTCTTTACTGACTTTCAGTCCTTCAATCATTTTGAGTCCTTTCTTTTACTTTCCATGATATCTAGATAATTGTTTATATCATTCATTCTTTTATATTCAGCATCATCAAGCTCCGCGAGTGTCCGCATGTATGAGTCATGGCGGACTCCAGGAGGGATGAACGCAATTTCCTGAGTTTTTAAATATGCCTCGATTGCGATGTGTTTGTCAAGTGCCGCATAGAAGTCTTTTTCCGCATCTTTTATTGATTGTGCGAATAAAGGAGCTTTTTCCGCTGTCAAGGTGACTGTATGAGACGCTATTCTGAATAGGGGTTCCCTGATAATAACAGGCGATTCATTTGCCATCGTCTGGAATCTGCTTACAATTGTCTGCATTGTCTGAGTCTTATTTTCCAGCTGCTCCAGATTTTCTGCGAGTTGCTCAAGGCGGCAGTGAATTTCTTCCTGCTTATTGTCCTTGTTGAGTACAATCAGGTCAATTTCCATATTTTCACGGAACCTGCTCAGCAGGAAACCGAGCGCTGAGGGACTTATGTGGTTCATGGTGTAAGCAGCAGCTCCGTCTGCAAACCAGATGGAAGGATTAAATTCCTTAAGCTTAATTGACTCCTGAGGAGTATCTTTCAACTTGTTGAATATTTCCGAGGCTTTGCTTTCCGCTGAAGAATTCACTGAAAGGTTAACAAGAACATCAATGAGATTTCTGTTTTTAAGCGGTGATTTTTTATTGCAGATTTCAATTAACAGATCGCATAATTCTACATAAGCAGTGTAGGCCGCGATATCTTTCTGACTTGTTGGAGTATCAAGCAGCAGCTCGAGGGATGGAATTTTGCCTTCCGCTGCAAGAAAGGTTACGTTCGGATGCGGCTGAAGAATATAAGGAGTCAACGAATCATTTACGGTCTGTTGAGTTTTCAGTCTGTAGGCAAGTCCCGAGAGTAGCCAGTCGGGTATTTTTGCAAGATTGGCTTTTGAAGGAGTTATGCCGCAGCGTATGCAGATCATTCCTCTAAGCAAAGGTTTCAGGGCTGCTTCATCATTTTGCCAGTCGGAGCTGACAGGCAGATTGAGAAAGAGTCCGGCTGGCGGCTTGACGTAGAGTTCAAGCTTGTTCCTGTCATCGGAGCCAAGCAGGAAAATCTGTAGTTTCCCCTGCTGTTTCCTGAGTGTGCCGGAACCGATCAGCTTCGAGATCATGGTATCGGCCGATTGTATGTAAAACGAGGCTTCTCTTCTTTCTGCCAGACTGGTTTTCCCGGGGAAGAGACTGTAGGTCTCCTGAGAACAAAGCTGCGCCGCCGTCATGAAAAAGACGGATAGCGTTGCAAGCAGATATAATCCGCCTCTTATTCTTCTGGCATTGCTTACCCTTGGCATATGTCCCCGAATTTTTTTAAAGATAATAAATTTACAGCCGGAAAAGAATCTTTCCAGTTTGTTTTCCAGTATTTCATGGTTCATATTTATATTCCTGTATACCCTTATCGCTGTTTTTTTACATTTAGCAGATTCAAAATGCGGAGAGCTTTATGATCGAAGTAAAGAATTTAAGCCGATATTATGGAGCGCGTCGGGTTGTTGATGATATCTCTTTTTCTCTTGCGAAGGGCGATGTTCTTGGATTCATCGGTCCGAACGGTGCCGGAAAATCAACCACAATGCGCATGATCACTGGCTTTATTCCGCCTTCATCAGGTTCTGTTTCAATATGCGGTTTTGACATGTCGGAGTCTCCTCTAGAAGCTAAAGCCCGTATCGGATATCTTCCTGAAAACGCTCCTCTTTACAATAACATGACCGTTACTGAATTTCTCGTCTTCTGTGCCAAGTTACGCGGACTTTCCGGAAAAGAGCTGGATGATCGCGTCGGCGCTGTTCTTGATATGTGTTTTCTGAGACCAGTCGCCAATCAGTGTATTGAGACGCTTTCCAAAGGCTACAAGCACAGAAGCTGTTTTGCTCAGTCTGTCATACACGATCCGGATGTTCTGATTCTTGATGAGCCTACAGATGGCCTAGACCCTAATCAGAAACGGGAAATTCGCAGTCTGGTCAGGCGGATGGGAGAATCAAAGGCAATTATTGTTTCGACTCATATTCTGGAAGAGCTCGAAACGGTTTGCAACAGAGTTCTCGTCATAAGTTCCGGACGCAAGCTCTTTGAGGGCAGTCCAGCTGAATTCAAGGCATCTGCTCCGGATGCCGGACTTATCAGAATTTATACGCTTCTTCCGCTGTCTGAATCGGCAATAAGAAGTCTTAAAGAAAAAATCGCATTTGCCAAGCTGCAATTTTCTGAAAACTTTGCGGAAAATCTTCCGTCTATTATATGTAAACCCGAAGCCGGACGTTCGGACGAGGCTTTGCGGATCGCAATGGATGTACTGAACTCGGAAAGGGCAGGGATACTTAAGACTGAACTTTCAAGCGGCAGTCCGGATGAAAGCTTCCGACGTCTCACACAGTCCGCCGATGAAAGGAGTTGAATGATATGAAGAGGTCTCTATCCAATATTTTTACTGTCGCGTCTCGTGAAATCAATGCGTATATTCATGCTCCGGCCACCTATATATTTATAATTATATTTCTTGTGCTCGCCGGATTTTTTACCTTTATAGTCGGGAATTTTTTTGAGTCTGGACAAGCTTCACTGGCTCCTTTCTTTTATTGGATGCCATGGCTTTTTCTGATTCTCGCTCCTTCTGCCGGAATGTCCCTCTGGGCTGACGAAAAGCGCGGAGGAACCATTGAGCTTCTGATGACATTCCCGCTTTCCGCCTGGGAGTGCATATGCGGAAAGTTTTTGGCTTCATGGATGCTTATTGCTGTTTCAGTCATCCTCACTTTTCCGCTT
>JAKJHH010000267.1 GCA_022703965.1 Verrucomicrobiota bacterium | reverse complement strand
CGACCCAGTTGCGGCGGAATTTGGGGCCGTCCTGGAAAGCTTCTGTGTGACCGCCGAATCTGATGATTCTGCCGAGCTCTGGTCTTCTGATTTCCCAGGGATTGCCGCGGCTGAGCCAGTTATCGGGTTCTTCTACCTGATAGCCGTCCTGAATGATCTGCTTGAAGATACCGTATTCATAGCGGATGCCGTAGCCGTAGCTGGGAATGTCGAGTGTCGCCATGGAGTCGAGGAAGCAGGCTGCGAGGCGTCCGAGACCGCCGTTTCCGAGTCCTGCGTCAACTTCTTCGTCTCTCATTACTTCGAGGTCGTAGCCGAGTTCTTTGACTGCGGCTTCAACTTCAGGCAGTATGTCGAGATTGATGATCGAGTTGCCGAGGGTTCTGCCCATGAGGAATTCGAGTGAGAGATAATAAACTGTCTTGGGATCTTTTTCTTCGTAGATGTCTTTAGTTGTGATCCACTTTTCTACAACAAGGTCTCTGATGCTCAGCGCGAGTGCGTGATAACGGTCAAGATTGCTTGCCTTTTCCGGTCTTTTGGCCAGTGACCTTGTCAGGTGGCGCATGAATGATTCTTTGATCTGTTCTTTCATTTCCATGTTCATTGGAAAAGGCTCCTTCTTGTATATTAGGTTAATAAATTCACAAATTTGTATATGCTTAAAATGCAGTTAAAAGAGGCTTTTTTCAAATTCAAAAACAGTCTTGAAAACAAAATCTTGCAGTATCTTTACAAGACAGGCTTAAGGGCAGTTATCCATTAAGGTTTTTTCGTGTCTGCCAGAGCTTCAGAATCTCTGCTTTTCCGAGACTGGCGTGAACGATGTCTTTTTCTGAAATTGAGACTTTGCAGACGGCTTTTTTATTCAGGCGCTCAAGGAGCTGTTTTTTCAAGGCTTTGTCGAAGGGACATATATCCAGCCAGAGGACAATTTCATATTCAGGATCACTTGCTGCCTGATCGAGTGTTTCATACATGAAATCTAGCTCGGCTCTCACTTTTTCATATGAGACGCCTTTTGAGCTCAGGAATTTCGCGCGCAGATCGCGCCAGTCTGAGTCGGAGAGATTTTCAGGCATCGGGCCTTCGGTGTAAATCTCACGCCAGACAAGAAAAGAACCCGGCAGTCCAGCTGTTTTCATAGCCGGAGCTGCACAATCTCCGTTGAGAATATGCAGTATTTTTTCTGTGACTGGCATTTTCATCCCGGAATTATTTCTTGCCGGGGTCTTCCATCTTTTCGATGTCCTTCTGAACCATGTCGACGACTCTTTCAAACTTTTTGACGTTGCCTTGGTCAACGTTCATAAGAGTCTGGTGAGCTTCAAGGACTGTTTTGGCATTGGTTATTTTGTCTGCATCAGCTGCGACAGGAACCGGAGGAACTTCCGGTGCGGCGCCTGAAAGAGTCCATTTAAGGATTTCCGGCGGAAGGTCGGATTCCTGGGCGAAGCTGAAGAGCTTTTTGAGTCCGAGTCCGTTCAGGAGTCCGAGGTTGCTGTCCGTGCAGCTCAGCATGAACATCTGCGCGCTGATTTTTCTTGAGCGCAGACCGAGCATGGCGAGAATGCCCATGAAGGTGCTGTCCATTCCGGTGCATTCCTTCATGTCGATATAGAGTTTTGTAAATGTTTCGGTTTCGAGCGTCTTTGCAAGTGAGCGCAGTGGAGGCGTACATTCAAATGTTGCCCTGCCAAGTACCTTGATGAGGTACACCCCGTTGCTTCCTGATATCAGTACTTCTGCTTTTTTCATATTCTTCTCCAGAGCTTTCGCCTGCGTGTATGTTCTGTTCCGGCCGAGATTTATTTTTCCAGAACAGCTTTAATTCGTCTTACCCCGCGGCTTGAGCTTTCCTCTTTGAGAATTTTGAACTTTTTAAGTTTTCCGGTGTTGGGCGCGTGAGGGCCCCCGCATATTTCCTTGCTGAAATCGCCTATTGTGTACACTTTCACTTTTTCGCCGTAACGATCGCCGAAGAGTCCTATTGCTCCGCTCTGTTTGGCTTCTTCGAGCGGAACTTCTTCGCATGTGATTTGGAAATCTTTCTGGATCACTTCGTTTACGAGCTTTTCGACAGTATCAATCTGCTCCTGGCTCATCTTATCGGGATGGCAGAAGTCGAATCTGAGTCTGTCTGCTGTTATGTTTGAACCTTTCTGCTCGACGTGTGTTCCGAGAGTTTTTCTCAGTGCGGCGTGCAGAAGGTGCGTGGCTGTGTGGAGTTCGGCAGTATTTTCAGAGTGGTCGGCGAGACCGCCCTTGAATTTCTGTTCGGCTCCCTTTCTTGAAAGCTCCTGATGTTTCTGATAAGCTTCCTCGAAACCTGCCTTGTCGACTTTGAATCCGTGTTCGGCAGCCATTTCCTCGGTGAGCTCTATCGGGAATCCGTAGGTTTCGTAGAGGAAGAAGGCGTTTTTGCCGCTGATGATTTTATTCTGCACGTGAGCCGGAACTCTTGCGATGAGTTTTTCGACTTCCTTGGTGCCTTTTTCGAGCGTATGAGCAAAGAGTTCCTCCTCGCGGTTGAACTCGTCGATTATGATATCCTTATTCTTGGCAAGCTCGGGATATACATCTGAGTACTGGTCGATGACGACCTGTCCCATGATAGCAGTGAACTTTCCGTCATATCCGGCCTTCTTAGCTTGACGGATTGCTCTTCTGATGAGTCTGCGGAGGACATAAGCCTGATCGACGTTGCCGGGAGTGATGCCGTCCGCCATGATGAATGTCGAGGCGCGCATGTGTTCGACAATGATTCTTTCCGCCGAACTTCTTTCAGCAGGAGCGCTGATATTTCTGAGTTCGTCGAACTTGTCGAAGAGAGGCTTGAAAATTTCGGTGTCGTAGCAGCTTTTCTTGCCCTGCAGGATGGCGGTTACTCGTTCGACGCCCATTCCTGTATCGACATTTGTCTGTGCAAGAGGCTCGAATTTGCCTTCGGCTGTTTTATTGTATTGCATGAAGACGTCGTTCCAGATTTCGACCCAGCGTCTGTCTGAGGGATCGAAAGTTTCCGGAGCTGTTCCGCCGCCTGTCCAGTAGAACATTTCGGTATCCGGGCCGCAAGGACCTGTCTGGCCTGCCGGACCCCACCAGTTGTCCTTCTTAGGACATTTGGCTATTCTTGAGGGAGCAACTCCGAGTCCGAGCCATATGTTGTAGGCTTCTTCATCGAAAGGAGCGTCCTCGTCGCCTGCGAAGACTGTGACCGCGAGCATTGAAAGCGGAATATTGAGCCAGTCTTTGCCGGTAAGGAATTCAAAACTGAAGTTGATGGCCTCTTTCTTGAAATAATCGCCGAGCGACCAGTTGCCGAGCATTTCAAAGAAAGTCAGGTGAACCGGATCGCCTACTTCGTCGATGTCGCCGGTTCTGATACATTTCTGATAGTTGGTCAGACGTCTTCCGAGCGGATGTTTTTCGCCCAGCAGGTAAGGAACCAGCGGATGCATTCCGGCTGTAGTGAAAAGCACAGTCGGATCGTTGTCCGGGACAAGCGGAGCGCTCTTGATCTCGGCGTGTCCATGTTTCATGAAAAATTCGATATATTTCTTTCTGAGTTCTTTAGCCTGCATATTTTCTTCTGACTTATTCTGTTTAATTAATTAAGCTCTCCGGCTACTATACAGCGTTTCACAGCTATATGCAACGCCGGAGTTTCAATGATGCCGGAACTCATTTCCCGGCATCTGCGGGGCGCTTTTTCAGCCCTTCTTTTCAACCTTGAAAGTCCAGCCTGTGGACTTCTTGAAGCTTCTCTTCACCTTGTATGGAAGGCTGCTTCTGTTGTTTTCCGCGAATTTCGAGAGAATGCCTTCCGCCTGAGGAGCCATGTCGCCGAAGCCGCCCTTTGTGGCGATTTCATCGGCTGTGCCTTCGAGAGGCATGTTCTTCTCAAGGTAGTCTTCGATCTTGTACTGAAGGCTGATGATGTCTTTGCTTGCCAGCTTGTAGGCCTGAACGCCGGGCTGGTGGAAGGCATTTATGTGTATGAATTCGGCATAGATTGCCACTGCTCTTTCATAGAGAGCGATGAGCATGCCGAGGTTGAATGCGTCGACCTTCTTGATTGAGATTTCGATGGTCTGACGTCCCTTGCTGCGCAGTGCGCTTGAGAGACCGGCCATGAAGCCGTGCAGGTAGTCGCCCATTGTGATTCCCTTGGATATCGGGAATTCAGAGGCATCCTGAAGCGGTTCTATGAAGGTTGCGAAGAAGTCATCGCGTCCGTCGTTGAGCTGCTGGATGAAGGCGTGAGCGTCTGTTCCGCCCTTGTTGCCGAAGACGTTCAAGCCCTGATAGACGAGATTGCCGTCGAGATCTTTTTCCTTGCCGAGACTTTCCATGACAAGCTGCTGGAGATATCTGGACATGAGAAGAAGTCTGTCGGAGTAGGGGACGATGACCATATTGCGGTTGCCCTTGCCTTCGCCTGCGATGTACCACATTGCGGCGAGCATGGCGGCCGGGTTCTCGGAATACTTTTCAGCTCTGGTCCATTCGTCCATCTTGCAAGCGCCCTTGAGGAAGCTGCCGAAGTCGATGCCCGCGAAAGCAGCCGGAAGCTGTCCGACTATGCTTGTTTCGCTGGTTCTGCCGCCGATGGATTCGGCCATTTCAAAGACCTGAAGCCACTTGTTTGAGCGGGCGTATTTATCAAGTTCGCTGCCTGCCATTGTGATGGCGCAGGCGTGCTTGGTGAAGTCGAGGCCTGCGCTTTTGAAAGCGGCTTCGCAGGCGATCATGTTGTTCTTTGTTTCCTGAGTGCCGCCTGATTTCGAGATGTTAGCGACGATTGTGGACTCAAGCTTTACGACGTTAAGAACGTCTGTGAGGCCGGAGGAATCGGTGTTGTCGAGGAAGTA
>JAKJHH010000266.1:4629-4893 GCA_022703965.1 Verrucomicrobiota bacterium | reverse complement strand
CATAAGTATCCTTGAGGTCGGCATGAGCGTCGAACTGGACAACGCCGAACTTCCTTCCGCTTTCGACATAAGCCTGAAGAACGCCTACCGTAACAGTATGTTCTCCACCGAGAACGACAGGCATTTTTCCGAGCTTGAGCACCTTGGCGACAGCTTCCTTGATTCTGAGAAGGGCTTCTTCATGAGTTCCTTCGCATGAGACAGGAGGATAGGTGATGATTCCTCTGTCGGAAGGAACACTCTGCCCGTCAAAAGTTTCAAGCT
>JAKJHH010000266.1:0-4610 GCA_022703965.1 Verrucomicrobiota bacterium | reverse complement strand
CGATGAGAATTCCTGAAGGTCCTTCCGCAGTGCCGTGTCCGTATGAAACTGACTTTTCATAAGGAACAGGGATCACGTGGAAAAGAGCCTCTTCGGGAGTCGAAGGCTTCACATCCATTTCGAGGAATCCGGGATACTTGTTGTCGCTTGAATGAGTATTGCTCATAATCAGGAAAGCCTGTTTTTAAAATCTTCGTATCCGAAACTGCGGACAAGCGTGAAGCCATCCTTTGCGTTGTACTTCGCTATGGAAGGCAGTTGCAGACCGTTGAAAGTGTTTGTTTTAACCATCGAATAATGCCCCATGTCAAGGAAAACGAGCTTGTCGCCGACCTTTAGAGGCTCCGGGAAAGAGTAATCGCCGATCACGTCGCCCGCAAGACAGGACTGTCCGGCAAGCCTGTAGACATGCTTGAATTCGTCCGGCTGCCCTGCCCCGATTATATTGGGACGGTAAGGCATCTCCAGCACGTCCGGCATATGTGCGGCGGCTGAACAGTCAAGAATCGCGATATCCATATCGTTATTCACGATTTCGAGCACAGAACCGACAAGATAACCGGTATTCAGAGCTACGGCTTCACCAGGCTCAAGATAGAAAGATTTGATGTTCGGATAACGTCTCTTGAAGCCGTTGAGAGTGTCGCAAAGCAGATCAAGATCGTAATCGGAACGCGTAATATGATGTCCTCCGCCGAAATTCATCCATTCGAGACGCGGAATGATATCGGCGAAACGCTCCTCAAATGCGGCAAGAGTTCTGGCAAAGGCATCGGAATTCTGCTCACAGAGAGTATGAAAATGTAAGCCTGTTATTCCGTCCAGAGATTCGCCCTCGAAATACTTACGTCTCGTGCCTAGTCTTGAGAATCTGGCGCAGGGATCGTACATAGGAACCGGAGCTTCGGAATATTCGGGATTTACACGGATTCCGAAACTAAGCTTGCGCTCGTTAGCAAGACAAAGATCCTTGAAGCGATGCCACTGGGCAAAGGAGTTGAAAATTATGTGATCTGAATATTTCAGAAGCTCTCTGATGTCGCTTTCGCTGAAAGCGGCGGCGAAGGAGTGAAGTTCTCCGCCGAACTCTTCACGGCCAAGTCTGGCTTCATGAGGAGAACTCGCGCAAGTGCCTTTCAAAGTCTTCTTGAGAACTCCGAAAGTACTGAACATCGAAAAACCTTTAAGAGCGAGCAGGATTTTGCATCCTGTCCGCTCCTGAACGATATTCATCTTCTCCATGTTTGCCGCGAGGAGATCTTCATCGACGACAAAACACGGAGTCTTGATTTTGGAAAAATCGGGCGCCACTTAAAGTATGACCTCTTTCCACGGGAGACCGTGGATGTTGAGTTTCTCCATGAACGGTTCGGGATCGAACTGTTCCATGTTGAATACGCCTTTTCCGCGCCACTTGTTTGTGAGCATCATCATTGCGCCGATCATTGCGGGCACGCCTGTTGTATAAGAAATAGCCTGAGACTGAACTTCCTCATAACATGACTTGTGATCGCAGATATTGTAGATGTAATACTGTTTTGGCTTTCCATCCTTTGTTCCCTTGATGAGACAGCCGATGCATGTACGGCCTGTGGTAAGCGGACCGAGACTTGCGGGATCAGGCAGAAGAGCCTTGAGGAACTGAAGCGGAACAATATCGACACCGTTATACTTAACAGGATCGATTCTTGTCATGCCGACGTTCTGAAGCACCTTGAGGTGGTTGAGATAGTTGTCTGAGAAGGTCATCCAGAAACGTGCCTTGTCAATCTTGAAGTGCTTGACGATGGACTCAAGTTCCTCGTGATACATGAGATAAATATTCATCGGGCCAATGCCTTCCGGGAAGTCGAAAGACTTGCGGACTGAAAGCGGATCGGTTTCAACCCAGCTGCCGTTGTCGAAGTATTTGCCTTTGGCGGTTACTTCGCGGATATTGATTTCAGGATTGAAGTTTGTTGCGAAAGGCTGACCGTGATTTCCGGCGTTGGCATCAATGATATCGAGTTCGTCGATTTTGTCAAAATGCTTCTTGAGAGCCCATGCGGTAAAGACGTTGGTCACGCCCGGGTCAAAACCTGAACCGAGAAGAGCCATGATGCCTTTTTCCTTGAAGCGCTCCTGATATTCCCACTGCCATTTGTAGCAGAATTTTGCTTCTTCCGGGGGCTCGTAGTTGGCGGTATCAAGATAATCTACACCTGTTTCAAGACAGGCATCCATTATGTGGAGATCCTGATAAGGAAGAGCGATATTCATGACGAGATCGGGCTTGTAGTCCTTGATGAGAGAAACAAGCTGCGGAACGTTGTCGGCATCAACCTGAGCGGTCTTTATAGGACGCTTGATCTGAGCCGCGATCTTATCGCATTTGGAAACCGTTCTGCTCGCAAGACAGATGTCCGTGAAAACTTCCGGAACCTGTGCGCATTTATGAGCAACGACCTGACCGACGCCGCCTGCGCCGATAATCAAAACTCTTGCCATTTTATATCTCCCTTTCTGGAATATTAAAATTATCTTTCAAAGTATGTGTAGCCGCGAAGACCGGTTTCAAAGGCTGACATGATTTCTCTGCGTTCGGCAGGACTTATGCGGCCTTCCTTGACAGCGCGTTCGGCGCGGTCGCGATAGTATTCAATGAGATCTTTAGTGTCGTATTCGACGTATGAGAGAACATCGGAAACGGAATCGCCCTCGATTTCCTTGACGATGTCGAAGGTGCCGTCTTTTGAGATTCTGATACTTACAATATTGGTATCGCCAAGCAGATTGTGGAGGTCGCCAAGTGTTTCCTGATAAGCACCGACAAGGAATGCGCCGAGATAATACTCTTCGTCCGGCTTCAGGTCGTGAAGCGGCAGAGTATGACGCTCGTCATGGAGATCGACAAAGTGATCAATCTTGCCGTCGCAATCGCATGTGATGTCAGAAAGAACCCCCTGACGCAGCGGAGCTTCTTTGAGTCTGTGAATCGGCATGATCGGGAAGACCTGCTGAATAGCCCAGGAGTCCGGCAAAGACTGAAATACGCTGAAGTTCGCGTAATAAGTATCGGCAAGAGCTGTATCAAGACCTTCAAACTCATCGGGAATGTATTTAAGTTTTTTGGACTCTCTCGCAACAGTGACGACAACATTCCAGAAAATCTTCTCTGAAAGCGCACGCTCACGGAGAGACACTGTGCCGTTCTTGAACTGCTGACGGATTTCATCTCTGTAGAATATGGCGTCGTTATAGCACTCCTGAAGATTTTTCGTGCAGAGCGACTTCCATACTTCCATGAGATTACGCATGGTTTCATTTGCGTTCTCAGGCAGAGATTCCGGAACAATACCGGTCTCGAAACGGCTGACGTCGAGAATATTAAAGAGAAGAACCGAATAGTATGCGACAGTAGCGCGTCCTGATTCAGTAATGATGACAGGATGAGGTATCTGCTTCTGGTCGAGGCAGTCAAGAACGCACTCGACGATGTCAGCGCAATACTCGTCGATGGAGTAGTTGCGGCTTCCCGGGAAGTTTGTATGGGAACCGTCATAATCGACAGCGAGACCGCCGCCGAGGTCGAGATATCCCATCGGAGCGCCTTCTTCGACAAGTCCTGTATATACTCGGCAGGCTTCTCTGACACCGGAACGGATGTCGCGGATATTAGGAATCTGCGAGCCGATATGATAATGAAGAAGTTTGAGACAGTCAAGAGCGTTCTGTTCTTTCAGGATATCGACAACTTCAAGAAGTTCAGTAATCGAAAGCCCGAAAACACTGCGGTCTCCTCCAGATTCAGTCCACTGTCCGCCGGCCTTGGTGGACAGCTTGATGCGGATGCCTATAAGAGGTCTGACATTGAGCTTTGCAGCTCTGTCGAGAATCAGACGAAGTTCACTTGCCATTTCAACAACAAGGAAACACTTATAGCCGAGTTTTGTAGCATAAAGTCCGAGGTCAATGAATTCTTCGTCCTTGTAGCCGTTGCAGACCATGCAGGCTTCCATATCTTCGAGCATGCCGAGAGCGGCAATAAGTTCAGCCTTGCTTCCGGCTTCGAGGCCGTGGTGATATTTTGAGCCGTAACTGGTGATCTCTTTGACCACCTGAGACTGCTGATTGACCTTAATAGGATAAATGCCTCGATATTCGCCCTTATATCCTGCCTGAGCAATTGCCTTGCGAAAACTGTCATGCAGGAGGGAAATCTGAGAGTCGAGGATATTTCCGATTCTGAGAAGCACCGGCATTCCGAGACCTCTGTCCTTGATGCCGGAAACAATGTCCATCAAACTGACTGGCTTTCCGCCTTCTTCTCTGGAAGGAGAAACGACGACTTCGCCATCATTGGAGATATCAAAATATCCCGCACTCCAATTGCGGATACCATAAACATCAGCGGAATCTTCGACACTCCACTGAGTAAGCGTCTCTTTCTTTACAATCACTTCCGTGCCCTTCCATAATTATAAGACAGCAAGCATTAAAACATCCAATGCTCCGTAAAAAACAGAGCGCTAAATTTAGAGACCTGTAAATATAAATCAAGCCATTCTAAAATTTTATTGTGATAAATATATAATTGAAAGGGCTTTCTTACAATGAAAGAGAGCGAAAAA
>JAKJHH010000265.1:355-4949 GCA_022703965.1 Verrucomicrobiota bacterium | reverse complement strand
GTTTAATCATCCTTTGTCTGAGGAATCATGTCGCGAACATCAGCCTTTGCCGCCTGTGCAGGCTGAGAACTTGCAGTTGAACCGGACTTTTTAGGATCCTGAGGCATCGGCAGTGAAGGCGGAACAGGAGTCGGTGCCGGAATGGACGGAGGCGCAGGACTTGCCGGTGACGGATCCTTTTTAGTATCCGGTTGCGGAAGCTGAGCCGATTGGGTTCCCTGTCCGTTACCGGTCTTATTATTGCCATTATTATTGCCAGCAGGAGCTTTCTTTGTCGAATCAGAAGCCGTCTGAGCTGCGGGTGCAGGCTGTTGAGTCTGTTCCGGAACAGCTGCAATAGGCGAGCCTGAAATGGCGGCCTGATAACGTTTTATTCCCTCGGCAATCGATTTTGCGATTGTCAACTGACGAACCGGATTGCCAAGCAGCATCTCCTCAACGGGATTGGTAATAAAACCTGTTTCAACAAGCACAGCCGGACAGCTTACATTTCTGATGACATAAAAACGAGCATGCTTGACACCTCTGTCAATCTGTCTGGTGGTACGGGCAAGCGACTGCTGGATTTCAAAGGCCAGCCTACTGTTGTTATTATCAAAAATATTGCCCGGACATCTTGTGAATTTAGCCTGAGAATCGGAAGTTGAAGCAGCTCCTACCGGAGTCATGCGGAATGTTTCGACTCCGTTGATTCCCGGATTACCGGCACCATTACAGTGTATGGAGATAAAGAGATCGGGTCTTGCTGCATTACATTTATTGGTTCTGTCCTCAAGAGTCGGAAAAACATCCGTTTCTCTTGTCATTATAACTTTATAGCCGGAGGCCGTGAGAATATCACGAAGCTTCCTGGCCACATCAAGAGCAACATCTTTTTCTTTGAACTTTTTGCCTTGAGCCCCGTTGTCCTTGCCGCCGTGTCCGGGGTCAAGCATGATTGTACGTATTTTCTGATTCTTCAGAGAATTGCTTCTGACAATGGGATCCAGAACCGAAAAGAAATCCTGTTCGGCTATAAAAACTTCCTGTCCTTTTTTATAGATGGCATTCAGATAATGGACAGTGATGCCGTTGACTGCTCCATAACGCTTGTCGAAGACAAATGAAGCCCGAAGTTTATTCCCTGTGATTTCACAGGCGGACTGTCCAAGAACGAACTTCAGACCGTAGAAGGATGCGATGTCACGCAATGAAAGATACTTGCGTCCCAAATCGAACGTGTATCTTATCTGAGGAGCTTTCGCAGGGGCAGCTGTCAGTATGAAGAACGGGAACAGTAACAAAAAAAGAGCTGAGCTCTTAAATAAAATATTTCGTAATATCATGTCAGAAATCCGGTAATTTAGAGGGTCAATCAAACAGAATCAACAATACACCGTAAACGGCTTTTATCAATCGGAATTTCTTCAGGAGGGAACATTGACCGGAGATTTTCTCCTGTTTTTTTAGCATTGAGAAGAGACAGATAGACAAATGCCTTGGCTTCACGCAATGCAGTATCCCATTTATTGCCTTTTGCCAGCGATGCGGCTAAAGCCGAACTGAAAGTACATCCTGTTCCATGAGTCAGCATTTCAGACACATCGTCGAGAAGAGGAGAGCTAAGAATATATGTGCTTCCATGATAGGAGATTATATCAGAAGCCTCGTTCTTGAGATCATCAAGATGTCCGCCCTTCAGGACTACGCCGCAGTTCCATTCTGATGCTATTTTATGCGCAGCTGTCTGCATGTCCGGGATAGATCTTATCTCCATTCCGGCGAGAACGGAGGCCTCGGGAATATTAGGAGTTATCCAATCTGCCAGATGAAGAAAAGATGATTTAAGATATTCCACGGCATCCTCTTTCAAAAGTCTGGAACCGCTTGTTGAAATCATGACCGGATCAACGACAAGCGGACAGGAAATATCCTTAAGCGCCAGACTGACAGCTTCCATTATTTCGCGAGAGAAAAGCATACCGGTCTTGATTGACTTTATATTAAAAACCTCTCTTACAGCCGTTATCTGAGCTTTGACGGCATCCGGAGGAAGCGGATGCACACCGCTAACCTTAAATGGATTCTGAAAGGTTGCCGCGGTGATAGCAGATAACCCGTAAGTCCTGAATGCGTAGAAGCTTCTGAGATCCGCCTGTATGCCGGCTCCGCCGCCGCTGTCACTGCCTGCAATTGTAAGACATGAAGGAAATAAGAAATTTTCTGACATTTTCCACTTTTCTTTTCGATGGTTATCCATTATTATTAAGACAGAAGAAACATTAGCCGGGAAACAAAAATGTTTCCAGTATTTTTTTGAAATATCTTGAAGGGATGTAAGATATGGTTGCGGCCAAAAAAGTTCTCGTAATAGATGACTCATTTCTAATACGTAGAATGCACAAAGCAATTCTGGAAAAGTTAGGATTTGAAGTTCTTGAGGCAAGCAACGGCCAGGAAGCACTTCAAAAACTCACGGAATCAGATATAAACAGCTTTTCGCTGATCATTCTTGATCTTCTCATGCCGGAAATGCCCGGCGAGGACTTCATGATGCAGCTTCGTTCCACCTACGGCAATAATACGCCCAAGGTGCTCGTCTGCTCCAGCCATTCGGATATTCCTATCGTCAAGAAAATGGCTGAACTCGGAATCAACGGCTACATTTTGAAGCCGATAGACCAAGCGCATGTAAGCAGAAAAGTAAAAGAGCTCTTTCCAGACATGGAAACCGCTTGATTTTTATATGATTTTCCTTTCTGCATGCTGACTCGTCCTCTGGATAAATCCGCCTTTTGTGCTATTGTATCCGACCTTTACCATTCTTTTCAGAGAATGACTAAGTTTACGGCGTGATTTTTCAAGACTAAAGAATGATGTAATCCGCCGTGTATTTTGGACTTTAACATAAAACAGCGGATACGACAATGCCTGAGCTTAAGTGGATTAGAAATTTTTCAATTATCGCACATATCGACCACGGTAAGTCCACTCTTGCCGACCGTCTTCTGGAAGCAACCGGTACAGTCTCCAAGCGGGACATGGTTCATGAACAGCTTCTCGACGGAATGGATCTTGAACAGGAACGCGGAATAACAATCAAATCACACCCGGTCAGAATGCTTTACAAGGCACATGACGGCAATGATTACGAATTGAATCTGATCGACACTCCCGGGCATGTTGACTTTGCTTATGAAGTCAGCCGTGCGCTCTCCGCCTGCGAAGGAGCTCTGCTGGTTATTGACGCCACTCAGGGCGTGCAGGCTCAGACTCTGGCCAACGTCAGAATGGCATTCAACCACAAGCTGAAGGTTATTCCGGTTATAAATAAAATCGACCTGCCTGCCTCCGACGTAAAAATGTGCCTCGAGCAGATGGAAGAAATTCTCGCGATTCCACGTGAAGAAGCTCTTCTCGTCAGCGCGAAAGAAGGCATCGGAATTCCTGAGCTCCTTGAAGCGATTGTAAAACATGTGCCGCCTCCGCAGGAAAAGACAACAGGCTCATCCGCTCTCATATTCGACTCGACATACGACTCATACAGAGGCGTTGTGACATATATCAGAATGGTCAAAGGTCACTTTGAAAGAGGAACCAAAGTCCGTCTGCTCAGCACAGGCCTCGAAAGTGAAATCAAGGAAGTCGGCATTTTCAGCCCTGAAATGAGGGCGACCGATACACTGACCTCAGGTTCTGTAGGTTACATCATTCCCAATATCAAAAGTCCTTCAGATACAAAGATAGGCGATACACTGACCGATATTAAAAATCCCTGTGATGCCCCCCTTCCCGGCTTCAAAGAAATCAAGCCTATGGTTTTCAGCGGCATCTATCCTATTGACACCGCCGATTATGAACAGCTGAAATTCAGCATGGCAAAATTGCAGCTCAATGACGCGGCATTCACTTACCAGGCTGAAAACTCGGCAGCTCTCGGCTTCGGTTTCCGCTGCGGCTTCCTAGGACTCCTCCATATGGAAATCATTCAGGAGCGCCTCCGCAGAGAATACAATATGGACATCATCGCGACTTATCCAAGCGTGATTTACAATGTATACCTCAAGGACGGAGTGGAACTGCGAATCGACAATCCGGTTCACCTTCCTGATCCTTCCCATATTGAGCGCATCGAAGAACCTATGATCACGGCAAGAATAATGTCTCCTTCCTCATATACCGGCGACATCATGAATCTGATTATGTCCAAGCGCGGTCTCTGCACTCACACCGAGACGGCGGACGCAGAACACCTTATTCTCACTGCCGAACTTCCCATGCATGAAATCCTTATCGACTTCCATGATAAACTCAAGTCAATCACACGCGGTTACGGAAGCATGGATTACGAACTCGCCGGATACAAGCCGGACAAGCTCGTTAAGCTGGACATCCTCGTCAACGGCGATCCAGTCGATGCCTTCTCCTCTATTGTACATGTCGACAATGCCCATTACAGAGGCAAACTGCTATGCGAACGTCTTCAGGATGTTATTCCTCCGCAGATGTTCCAGATTGCGATTCAGGCTGCAATCGGCGGTAAAATTGTCGCCAGAGAAACAGTCAAAGCTCTCCGTAAGGACGTTCTTGCCAAGTGCTACGGCGGCGATATTAC
>JAKJHH010000265.1:0-336 GCA_022703965.1 Verrucomicrobiota bacterium | reverse complement strand
TGAAGCAGATCGGACGCGTTAATATTCCGCAGGAAGCATTCGTTGCAGTTCTGCGCGCAGGCGAAAACGATTAAAGAAAGCTGACATCATGTTCTTCTTCTCGAAAAAAAGAAAGCTGTCCAAGGAACTCCGTTCAATCGAAAAACAGATTACAACGGAGCTTCACTATGACGATGATATTCTTAATGAGAAGCAGAAACAGAAACTTGCAGATTTAAGATCTGAAGCTAAAACCGTTCTGGCAGATACCAATGAAAAGAAATCCGAGGATTTCATCACGTCGTTCGAAGGCAGGTATTCCGATATAATCGCACGTAAAAATTCTGCGTGGATACG
>JAKJHH010000264.1:4684-4998 GCA_022703965.1 Verrucomicrobiota bacterium | reverse complement strand
CGGAGGCACCAGAAAACCTCAATCCTACTACAACAGTCAGGGAAAATACTGCAATAATACAGTCAGTCTGAAAAATCATTCGCGTTTCGGCGAAAGTGAAACGGCATATGTTTATCTTGCGAGCTCGGAAAAAAGCTCCGGCTTTGATTGCAGCTACGACCGTTTCATCGGCTACGGGACGGAGTATTGTCCGGATGCCGTGGTCGAAGGAAAATGCCGCTCAAGTCTGGGAATCATGGAAAAAGGAATCCTTGCCTTGCAGATGGATTTCAGTCTGGAAGCTGGCGAGAGAAAAGAAATCGTTCTTGCTATTG
>JAKJHH010000264.1:0-4656 GCA_022703965.1 Verrucomicrobiota bacterium | reverse complement strand
AACTGCCGTATCGGAAGAGGAAATCAAGGAAACGGCCAAGCGTTTTTCAAGTTCCAGCAGCTTTAATGAAATACGTCGTCGGACAGTGGAGGAAATAGGAAAACTGCTCGGAAAAACCGAGTTCAGAACTCCAGATGAAACATTGAATAAATTTGCCTCGAAATGGCTGAAGCGCCAGATATCGCTCGGCATACAGTGGGCAAGAGTGCGCCACAACGGTTTCAGAGACCAGATACAGGATATCGGAGCTTTCGCTGACATCAATCCGGATGAGGCTCTGCGTCAGTTCAAGAGAGTAGTATCCTATCAATATTCCAACGGTTATGCGCCGCGCACATGGCTGGACGGGAAAATACTAGATCACGATTTCTCCGACAACCACGTATGGATTCCCCTCAGCTTAAATACCATTTATGAAGTCAGAGGAGAAAGCGGA
Source organism: Verrucomicrobiota bacterium (assembly GCA_022703965.1). GTDB lineage: Bacteria > Verrucomicrobiota > Lentisphaeria > Victivallales > UBA1829 > JAKJHH01. The sequence continues at coordinate 4,220 of JAKJHH010000264.1, read as the reverse complement.
TTTCTGGAAGAGCCTGTAAAATTCAACGACGGGACTGAGGCGACTTTGTATGAACACGCCAAGCGGGCGGTTCAGTATTTATGGAATGACCGCGGACATCATGGACTATGCAGGATTCACAGCGGAGACTGGAACGACTGCATGAACAATGTCGGCAAAGGAGGAGACGGAGTCAGCGTCTGGCTCTCAATGGCCTTTATCTGCGCCTGTAAAGCGATCAAAGAACTTGCAGAAATTTCAGGAAAAAGCGAAGATGTCAGAGCGGCAGAAAAAATGGCTGAAGAAATGAGCGAAATCATTGAGTCTCACGCATGGGATGGCGCTTATTATACAGCGGCAATCGACAATCACGGAAATATTTTAGGATCAAAAAGCAATAAGTACGGATCTCTATATCTCAATTCACAAAGCTGGGCAGTACTGGCAGGACTCAAACGAGGCTTGCAGGGAATCGAGGCAGCCGAAAAGGAACTGAATACGCCTTTAGGCATAAAGTGCATGGCAAAGCCTTACGATCATCCGATGGAAGAAATAGGCTCAATGAGTCACAAGTATCCGGAAGTTCAGGAAAACGGAGGAGTTTATCTGCACGCCAGTTGCTTCAAACTCGCAGCAGATGCAATTCTGAAGCGTCACGCCGAAACTGAAGAAGGATTGCATAAACTTCTGCCTTTCGATAAGACTTATCACGATCTGAATTGCGAACCATATGTATTCTGCAATACCTATTACACGAGTCCCGCTTATCGTTTCGGAAATCCCGGTCACAGTTGGGGAACCGGAACGGCCGGCTGGTTTTATACGGTTTTACTGCGCTATATATTCGGACTCAGACCTGAAAAAAACGGACTTCGTATTGATCCCTGTCTGCCACCCTCGTGGAAAGAAGCGGAAATAAAGCAGGAATTCAGAGGCGCAAGTTATGTCGTCAAATATAATGCAAAGGACGGCTTCAGAAGCATCGCCTCAATCACAGTTAACGGAGTCCGGCAGGAATCGTCCCTGCTCCCATATGAAAAAGGAGCAAGCTATCTTGTCGAACTCGTGTTTAAAAACTGAGTCATTTTCCAGAGCAACATGAGTCTGCCTGTCCCTTGAAGCGACGGACACAGGAAAGAGCCATGAGAGCAAGCAGAACGACCGCTGAAACGATGGAGAAAATGCCCGGAGCTTCATCGTGATGATGCTCCATGGCTGAAATCCCTGTCTGTCCGGTATAAGCATAAATCATGTCAAGTACAGTTCCTGCAAGCAAAGCGCATCCGGCAATAGAAAGCAAGAAGATGATTGTATGCTTTTTCCCAAGCATCTGTGATATTGCCCCCAGAGCGGCGATATTCGTGGACGGACCTGTAAGCAGAAAAACCAAGGCGGCACCTGGAGAAATCCCCTTCATTATGAAGGCGGCAGCAATAGGAACCGAAGCTGTCGCACAGACATAAAGAGGAAGTCCTACAAGCATCATAAGAAGCATAGTCACAAGTCCGCCACCGCTGAGAGCAGCAAAAAAGTTGTCGGGAATGAGCATATTGATGAGTCCTGCCGCAAGCAGTCCCCCCAGAAGCGGCAGAGCAATTGTGTCAAAAAGCCTGATAAAGCCGTAATGCAGAATCCGAACTATGATATTTCCAGATTCCAAGCCAGTTTCACTGTCGGCATGACAACAGGAATGCGGCTCCTCTTCGACAGCAGGCGAAGTCTCCTCTTTCGAGCACGAACAATGACAGCACGATGATTCCGGAGCTTTCGGAGCCTCTTCTTTCTCTGCTTCAGATGTCTCGTTTTTATTATCAAAAAATTCAGCGATAATGCCGCCGATGAGAGCCGAAACTAAAGCCGAAAAAGGACGGAATATCCCCATTACAGGACCTAGAACTCCATAAGTCGCCGCAATGCTGTCCACGCCGGTTTCCGGGGTGGATATAAGAAAGGCAGTGACAGCTCCTCGACTGGCTCCGCTCTTGCGCAAAGAAGTCGCAACAGGAAGAACACTGCACGAGCAGAGCGGCAGTGGAACTCCAAGAATCGCCGCCTTGATTACAGGAAGAAAACCGTGTCCACCGAGATGACGCTTCACATAGTCCGAAGAAATGCAGACAGAAAGAATGCCCGCAACAAGAAAGCCGAAAAGCAGAGCCGGAGCCATCTGCACCGTAGTCTGCCAGATATTTATAGATAAATTAATTAAAAATTCAAGCATAAATGCCTCCCTGAAAATTAGGGAACCCTAATTTTCTTTGAAATAAAATAGCATTCTTCCGGCTTTTGTAAAATCAGAAACAGAAAATCCTTCTCAAACAGCTCAAACCGTTGCGGAGCAACGTGGATAACTGCCGAGAACCCTGAGACTCTGAACCTGCCCATCAAGAGAGGCAATGGCCTGACGAATCTTCTCATCGGAAGCATGCCCGAGGAAATCCAGGAAGAAAATATATTCCCAGTTGCGTCTTTTCGAGGGACGGCTCTCGATCATTGTGAGAGTGATATTCTCGTTCTTGAAAGGAAGGAGACAATCGTAAAGAACGCCGACTCTATCCTTGATGACAAAGCATATTGAAGTTTTGTCATCGCCTGTGGGTTTGGTTTCCTGACGGGAAATAACAAGAAAACGTGTAGTGTTATCGGGAGTGTCTTCAATGTTTTCGTATATAATTTTGAGTTTATAGATTTCAGCAGCGAGAGAACTTGCGATAGCGGCGGAGCCTTCTTCCCTTGCGGCGAGCTCGGCGGACTTGGTGGAACTGCTCATTTCGACAAGCTCGGCAGAAGGAATATGCTCCTGAATCCATCGACGGCACTGACCGAGAATCTGAGCGTGGCTATAGACTCTCTTGATCTTATTGAATTCAGTGTTGGACATGAAGTTATGATGGATTCTCATATTCATTTCAGAACAGATTTTTGCGGATGAATCGGTGAACATGTCGAGAGTATGGTTTACAGCGCCTTCAGTCGAGTTCTCAATTGGAACGCATCCGTAATTGAAACGACCTGATTCGACATCCATGAAGACATCAGCGATGCTACTGCGCGGAACGTACTCGACACTATGACCGAACTTTGCAATGGCGGCAATATGCGAAAATGTGGCAGGAGGCCCGAGATAGGCAATCTTAAGAGGATTCTCAAGAGCCAGAGCACCGGACATGATCTCGCGGTATATTGCCCTGAGACTTTCGTTCTTCAGAGGCCCCAGATTGACTTTTTCGAGATTTTCCAGTAGCGACTTTTCGCGCTCAGGCACGTAAAAAGCGTGATCGCGGTTCTTTTTCCATTTTCCGACTTCAATGACATACTGATAGCGCTCGTTGATGAGCTTCAATATCTCACGATCCACCCTGTCTATATTATTCCTGAGTTCGTCAAGTTCCATAAAAACATCCTGTCGTTCATTTATTCAAAGATAAAAGTTATACTCTCCGGACGTTAAATCAAACCTTAAAACTTCAAAAAACACGAGATGAAGCTTGTGAAAGGGAAAACAGATGGAGACTTGAAAAAGCTGAACTAGAATGCTAATATGCCTGCTTAAAGTTTGAAGGAATAAATCACATGAAGAAACTTGTAATAGCAGGAACAGAATTCAAAAGCCGCCTCTTTCTCGGCACCGGCAAATTCGCTTCGACCTCCGCTCTCAGCGATGCAATAAAAGCTTCCGGAACGGAACTTATCACAGTTGCACTGCGTCGCGTTGATCTGAAAAATCCGGAGAAGGACGACATCCTCGCCGGCGTTGACATGAGCAAGGTGAAAGTCATGCTGAACACCAGCGGAGCAAGAGATGCAGCAGAAGCCCTCAAAATCGCAAGATTCGGAGGAGCAGCGGGATACGAATGGATTAAACTTGAGATACATCCTGACCCAAACTACCTGCTTCCGGATCCGATAGAAACGCTTGAAGCCGCAAAAATCCTCGTCAAGGAAGGCTTCAAAGTTCTGCCCTACATAAACGCCGATCCCGTTCTTGCCAAAAGACTTGAGGATGTCGGTGTCCATGCGGTAATGCCTCTTGGAGCTCCAATCGGAAGCGGCCAGGGACTCAAAACAGAAGCGATGCTCAGAATCATAATTGAACAGTCGAACCTGCCTGTCGTGGTGGATGCCGGACTGGGACTTCCCTCCCATGCGGCATCGGCAATTGAAATGGGCGCCTCGGCGGTTCTCATCAATACAGCTGTCGCGGCAGCCGCGAACCCCGCACTCATGGCCAAAGCTTTTGC
>JAKJHH010000263.1 GCA_022703965.1 Verrucomicrobiota bacterium | reverse complement strand
CGCCTCGACTCCCTCTTTGACTGAATTTGTCTTATCGCCGTCATCCGCTGCCGCCGCAAGTCTTACGGCTTTGTCTATCAGTTGCAGACGGGACGCTCCGATTCCCCTGAACTGTCCGGATGTCTGCACTACAACATCTATTCTTGGACGCTGAAGCTTTTCCATTGGAATGAGTTTTACATCTTTAACCATTCCTCGTGAGTCCCATACAGGCTCAATTCCAAGGAAATGAAGTGCCTGAGCAATTTCAACGCCTTTCCCGCGTATAAACTCACCGCCCCAGAACGAGAACGCTACTTTCTTAGGATAGACTCCATCCTTTTTCATTTTCGCATCAATAACTGCCTGATTGAGCTTGATTGCCGTCTGCCAAGCCTCTTTTGTCGGAGTCCTTTCGGCGTCAAGAGCATAAAGATTTCTGCCTGTAGGAATAGAATCTGGACTGATTATCGGGTCTCCGCCCGGCCCAGCTTCAATGTATCCGCCATTGAGCGCATTCACAGCAGCTTCAAGCTCGGAGTCAGTAGACTTAAGCAATGCGTTTTTATATTTTACAATGTCATTCAACGCATCTGAGGCAAGTTTTATTGAACGTATATATTCATTATATATATCTGTATTTCCTGCAATTACTCTATCAAGTCTACTTGTAAATATTTTGAAAGCTCCGTCGTTTTTCTTCAGGTAGGAAGCCAGATCTTTTCCTCCATCAAGATCACGCATAGACGCAATCCTGTCGGCATTCGCCGCTTGAGCTGAAAGATATTCCAAACGTTCCTTTATCTTCCTGAGTTTCTCCGTATACATGCGCATTGTACGGATGGAAGGAGCTTTATAACTGAGCAGAGCCTCTCCTGACTCCTGATTGACCGCAAACGAAGCAGCCTCCTTATATTCCTGATTTCTGCAACGCTCAGCCCTGCTTTTTTCGAGCTCATCGGCAGCCTCTCCGATGGATTTCAAGGATGAAGGTTCTTCAAGAATCCTGAAGATTTCATCCTTCTTCTTTTCGTCGCCGTTCATGATTGCGACGAGACGGCGTATATCATCTTTTGAAAGCATTTCCACTGCTGCCGCCATAGGGGGAATGAGCTTTGCAAGCTGACGAGCCTTTTCAAGTTTTGCAGGACTGTCCATAGAAGCTGCACGCTCAAAAGATTTAGAATCTTTAAGCGAAAGCAGAAAATTCATCTGCTCTTTTTCAGCACAGATTTTCAGAATGAGTTTATTCAGTTCTTCGCCTGAAAGGTCTTCTTTTTTCCCGCTCTTAGTTCTTCCGCCTGAGTTCTGAGCCTGCATAGCCATCATTGCCGAAGCTATATCAACGGGTTTATCAGAACTCATGCCCCTTTTGCTTCCTGAGCCTTTCAAAGCTGCCAGATCCTCTGGATTGAGGAAGGAGTCCGGCTCGGCTCCCGCAAGTATCGCATCCGCTGCCTTGCGTGCAGGATCAAGATAGCGAGACTCAAAAATATGGGCGTTAGCTCTGTCCGCTTCGTTGAAAGTTCCCTTCTGGATGTCGACATTCGCAAGGGAATCTGCTATTGCGCTTACAGCCATGAGTTTTGCTGTTTCAGATGCTTCATCATCGGAATATTTGCGCCCTATGACATAAAGTCCGCGTCCAACCTTGGCGGAATCAATCTCGTGAATATAGTTATGCAGCTTCATGAGATCCTCCTTGCGCAGAGCTCCGCTTTCATCCGGAGCAGCTAGGCTCAAATCCTTATGAAGATTAAGTTTTGCCGCAAGTTCGGCGATTGATTTTTCATAAGCCTGTCTGAGCGATTCATTTTCTAGCGTCTCAAGAGTGTCAATCTTCTCATGGATAGCCTGAAGCTCGCCTGATATACCGGACTCCATGAAAGGCGGAGTCAGATGAGTAAGCATGGTCGCATATGACCTGCGTTTTGCAATAACAGCCTCGCCTATGTTGTTGATCGTGTATATGTAGAAATGAGGAATCCCCGCAATTAGCGCATCCGGCCAGTCATAGCTCGAAAGAGCCACTTGTTTCCACGGCGTAAACTCAAGACTTCCGTGAGTTCCGAAATGTATAATTGCGTCAGCATTGTAGCCGAAACGCGCCCAGAGATAAGTCGCCACGTAAGGATGAGGCGGAGCTTCCTTGACGCCATGAATGAGCATTGAACTGTCTTCTCCCTCGCCGGGCAGACTCTGAGGCATCAGAACAATATTCCCGAACTTGATGCGTCCGAGAGCAAGATAAGACTTGCCGTCTTTTTTGAGCGCCATATGCTTTCCAGGCGGCTCTCCGTTGGACTCGACAAGCTCACTGTAAAGTTTTTCAGGCATCGCCTGAAGCGCCCATTTTTTATAATCTTCGACGCTTATAAGTTCGGGATCAGCTGATTTAATGAAATTCTCCTCGGCTCCGCGAGCGTAAGTTCCGAATACTGCGGTCTGCTTTTGAATCATTTCAAGAAGTCCTTTGCTGTCCTCCGGGATATCTCCGGTGTCATAGCCTGAAGCTTTGAGATACTTCAAGAAATTCAGAAGCGAATCTCCGACCTCAAGCCCCGATGCGTTCAGCGCGTTTGCGCCGGGGCCTTTGTAGTAGACTATCACAATTTTTTTATCGCTGTTTGCCTTCTTCTTCAAAGCCGCGAGTTTTGCAATAAATGAACTGAATTTTTCCAATCTGTCGGGCAGAGCCTTGAATTCATAAAGTCCAGCCTCGTTTTTGAACTGCGCGGAAAGCACATAAGGAGCAATACCGCCGTCGATTTCAGGCATGACGATACTCTGGCTGAGAATGCCGCCGCCCATCCCCTTCTGATCGTTTTTCCAGCGTTCATAAGGCTCAAAAACGTTGATCGGGCATATCAGCGGGATATTGCGGCTTTTCAGGTATTCCACCGCATCGTCCTCGCCGCCCATCGAAAATCTGCCGTGAGGCATGAGGACGACCATGTCAGGCGAAAGCTCCTTCATGATCTGCATGCGTTTCCTGAATCCGTAAAGAGGATACACATTGAATCCGGCCTTTTCAAAGGCCGATATCGTATCATCAAGATGTTCACGCTTTGCGCTGGATGGCCCGGCATTTGTAGTCAGAAAACATAATTTAGGAGCATTTTCCTTGTAAAGTCCTGCTTTTTTATACCACACTTCATATTCCGCCACTGTCTCGAAGAAAAGTCCTTCCCCGATATGAAAAAGACAGTCCGAGGGAATTTTCACGGGCTCTTCAACAGATGGACGAAAGAACCATTTCTTATCTATTTCACTGCGTGTGTAGTTGAGGAGTCGTCTGTAATTTTCCTTGCCTCCGTTGGACATATAGGCATCGACCATTTCGAGGGTCTTGCCGCTGATGCTGCTCATGTCTGATTCCTTGCTGCTGGCTCCTGTGACATGGACGGCGACACCTGCTTTCACGGCGGCATCCAGCGTGGCTTTCTGCTCTGGGCTCAAACGTAAGCCCATGCCGAAAATGTAGACGGCGGCATACTTTTTAAGGGACGGCGATTCGCCTTCCTTCCAGTTTATTCTGGAAACCTTGATGAAACGGCTCGAATTGGAGTCCGCAAACCCAGCGACAAGATAATCAGGATAATTCACAAAGCCGACTTCCGTAGGCGCAAACCCCTTGAAATAAAGCAATAAAAAAGCTCCGATAAGCAAAGCGCTCAGCAAAACATAGAGAGAATGTCTGATCTTTTTCATTCGGAAGCTCCTTTATCCCCGCTCTCGGGAATATATATGATGTCCCCGCTTTCGAGCTTGTACGCAGTACCGACCCTGACCCCTTTGCTTCCGCTCCCTGAGCTTGTATCTTCGGCCTTATAGCGGCTGACTTTATTATCTTTTTTCACGATTATCTCCATATTTTCCTTACCGGCGTTCTTCACAAAGCTGACATCTTCGTTTGTGAGGAATTCCGTCATTTTCATTCTAACTGCAAAAGCGACCATCAAGGCAACGGCAAGCACCATCGCGACGTCGAAAAGATTCGCCATCCCTGAAAGAGGATCCAGGTCATCTCCGTCATTTTCATTGAATTTTGAGTATCTGTTTCTGTAGTTTTTCATGAGTCCCCATTCCGTCTTTCAGTTTGGAGGTCAAGAGCATATCTCAGGTTTGAAATCTCCTCGCTGAACCATCTGGACTTGACTGCTGAGGTAATAAAGCCGACCGCACCTATAAAAATCCCCAGAACAGTCGTAGTAAAGGCAAGATTCATATTCATGGCCATTGAACCTATATCACCATTTGCCAGAGCGACAAGAGCAGGCCCCATAGGAATGAGAGTTCCCATGAGTCCGAGCATCGGGCCGACTTTGACCAGAAATTTCGACCGTTCAAGCTCCTTTGAGCAGTCCATTTCAAAATCCGCAATACGTTTTTCACAACGCATGCCGTTCCAGTTGAGCGAAGCCATCTCCTTCAGCCTTGCTCCGAATATGCCGCTGAACTCAGGACTCTCTTCGGACTCAAGCGCGCGTACAGCTTTCAAGGCGGACTTCCTTTCGGCAAGCAAACGCAGATACATGGAAAAAAATCCGCCAAGCAAATAGAGCGAATACACAAAAAGTCCGAGGAGCAGAACCATTACAGGCACCATCATGCTGTCGGATATCACCGCGATAATTTTAATTATAAGACCCATTTTTGAACCTTTTCCTCACTTTCACTTCATAAATAAACCTGTTGAGCGCAATAGCGCAGAAAATAAAACACAGCATGAGAGCAAGAATCACCAGGGACCTGAAATCCGTGCCCGGACTCTCCGCGCGTCCCTGCCCCAGCGAACCTGATGCAAGCACAGGCAGAAACATCCCTCCTAGAACCTGAAGAATATGCAATCCCGCAAGCTTCTCGAAACGCTGTTCCTCGCTGTTGAAAAGCAGTGCGGCAAGCAGAGGCAGAAGCAAAACGAGCAGAAACGCCGTCGCCGCCGCCCCGAGCGCAAGCCCTCCGAAGCTGAATCCGGACGCGTTATTGAAAAGCCAGAGCATCCCTGTTAAAAGCGCAGCCGGA
>JAKJHH010000262.1 GCA_022703965.1 Verrucomicrobiota bacterium | reverse complement strand
GCGAAGATAAAAGAAAGCAGCAGATCAACGAGCTCGTAGCGGAGGCCTCCGGCTACGAGCTCGTTGATCTGCTGCTTTCTTTTATCTTCGCTTGTCACGTTGACGTAATGGAAATCGCCGGGCTCAGGAAGAGGCAGTGAATAAGAAATGGTGTCTGAGCCTGTTTTTCCTAGAAGAGGGCCGAATTTTGTCGGTATATCCCAGTCGGATACTTTTTCGCTTTCGACAAGTTCCTTGCGTTGCAGGGCGAGTCCGGCAAGTGGAGGCAGCATTGCGTAGTCGATTCTTTGCGTATCCCAATCATCTTTAATGGTTTTGTAGCGTATTTTATTTGTGATCTTTACTTTTGCGTTTTTCTTGTCGAGAGCGAAGGCTTCATCGCAGCCGACGGGGAAATTCAGGAGCATTGAGCTGAGTTTTTTGATTTTAGCCAGAACATCCTCCGGTATTGAGTTGTCCCAGTTTTTGGGATCGACTGTTTTGAGCCCCCACGGCCAGCCCGCGATGATGTTTCCGATTGGCTTAGGAGAGGCGATAGTGATGCCGTTGACGATTTCGCCGCTGCGGAATACGGTCAAATCCTCCGCCTGATGCTCGAAGATCAGGAGAAGCGGCGAGCCGCCTTTTGCGCGCCAAAGCAGGAGATAAGGAGCATCCCATCTGCCATCGCGTCCCTGTTTGTAGAATGACTCATTACAGTTTGAGAGGTTTACAGTTACAAGTTTTCCCTTGCTGAGCCATGAAGCTTTGTCTGCAAGATTTTCGAGTGTCATTACTGTCTGTCTGCCTGGGAATTCATAGCAGATGAAGGGCATCAGAAGACTCATTGTCATGCGTCTTGTGTTGCCTGCTTCGTCCGTGATGAGGCCGCTTTTATGTGTCCAGTCCACGGAGTCGAAAACTACTTTTTCCGTCTTGTTTCCAGCTGCTTCAGCCAGAAGGCGCGGACATGAGCCGACGGAAGAATCAAGATAGATATTTTCGATCTGCATTGTGATAAGGTTATCTTCTCCGAACTTCAAAACGGAGTTGGGAACCTGATACTTTCTAGGTGCAGCCCAGTAGCCGGGGACATCTTTGCCTGTTGATCCTATCTCTGTTCCGTTGACGAAAACACGGTCTAGATCATCAATTCCGCCTTCGACGCAGAAACTGATTTTCTTGTCCTTCCAGTCCGCCGGGATATTTACCTTTTTTGTATATTCGACGACTCCGAGGCCGCTCCAGCGGTAATTGTAATTTTCGTCATTACGCTTTGTCATTCCGTTTGTGAGAACTTCGCCTGAGAGCGGAGCAAGATCCCATTTCGGAATCTGCATTGTCCATGAGCATGAAAAAGCGAAGCCGTATTCATGAGGGCCGTTACTCATATTGAGTTTGCGGCTTGCGTTATCGCAGAGAAGTCCTTCGCCGATCTGCCAGCCGAAGCGTCCGAAATTTTCCAGCGAGGCTCCGGCTGAATAATGCAGTCCGTCTGCTTCAGTGGCCTTTTCATAGGCTTTGTTCAGTTTTTCGAGGGCGGCTCTGCGTTTGCTGTCGTCTTTTGCGCTTTCCACTGATTTCAGCAGGGAATCAAGTTCAAGAGCTTTTGCTTCTCCGTGGAGAATTGAGGCTACACAGCGCTTTTCGATATGTTTCTTGCGAAGCGCGTTAAGTTCATCCAGTTTTTTGAGTTCTTCAGAAGCATTGGCTTTGCCTGAAAGATATGCAACGCTGCGGAGCATGAAAGGGTCATATAAAGAACTGTTTTTGATAAGATCCGCTCCGCTGCCCAGAGCTGAATAAATGACTTTTCCAGAGCCGGCGCTGTTTTCTGTAATTGCCGGACTTCCATCTTCATAACTGAGGAGAATCCTGCCGCTTTTAAGATCGGTTTTCTGATAAATGCCGAAGGCGGCTGTATTCAGAGAAGCATCCTTGAACAAGGGATGAGACAGCTCTTTCAGGTTCAGTTTTTTTCTGCTTGCAAGAGCGTTTAAATCGACAGGATTGACCTCGATTCCCGCAAGTTCCTTGAGTTCAGGATCAGGGAGCTGTCCGTAAGCGATGAGTCCTTTGCCTTTTTTGACGGAATCGGAAATTCTTTTGGCGAAGTCTCCGGGAAGAACGCGGGCATAAACAATGATATCTGCATTTTCCGGAGAATCAGCAAGAGTTACCCATGTCGGGACTGTGTCAATGAGCATCTGGCGGTATCCCTTGTATTGAAGGTTGTCGCTGATTGCCCCCTTGGTGACGCGGCTGGAGAGATCGCTGCGAGAGTCATCGTTATCCATGTCGAAGAAGATTTTTATTGCGTCGGCAGACTGAATCTTTTCTGCCTGTTTTGCCGGATATACCGTCAGATCGGCCGAGCTGAGTCCTCCTGCCGCGTCGGCATCGACAATATCGACTCCGGCGATTTCAACGGTGGCAAGATGTCCGGCTTTTTCCGGACTGTTGTTGATGACCATTTTGATCTGCTCGATCTGCCAGTTGGCGTCGCCGAGTCTGAAGTCTGAATCCAGTCCGAGAACAAGCTTTTTAGCGTCGGGAATGTTGATTTTTATTGAGGGAGCGTTGTAGCTTTTATATTTACCGTTTTCATTGACGATTATGACTGGAGTAAGAGTAGTTAATCCATTCTCTTTGGCTCCCTTGTAGTAGAAGACAAGTTTCCGCTGAGCCGCCGCCATTTTTCTGTATTTTGCGTGTACGGTGGCGTAGGAGTTTTCTTTGTCTGATCTTTTCAGACTCAGTTTGAAGCCGGGCATTCCGTTGAGACTTGCCGGATCAATGGATGCCTGTCCGCTTATTCCGCCTTCCGTCAATTGAAAAAGCAGAGGCTCATCCGCACATAAGGCCGAGGCCAGAAATGAAGCTGCAATGATAGTGTTCTTCAGAATTTTCATATAGTTATCCTGTAAATATTGTTAAAAATACGTTTTTATTGTCTGAGAGGAGTGCTCAGGAAATTGCCGAGCGGATTATTGGCAGACCAGTCCATGAGAGTCCAGATAAACTTGCCTGCCGCCACAGTGGTTTTGTCAGCCATTTCGCCGTGTCCGTCTGTGAGAATGTAGTTTTTGGCGGTGTCGTTTCTATGCCTGTTGGAATTTATGTTTCTGGAATCCGTCAAAGATCCCGCCGCCGCATAATTGTCGTAGTTGGGGCTAATTGTCGTATCATAAATAAGTACTGTTTCTGCCGGGGATTGTAATTTGCCTGTGTTCAGCCATTTTCCCCATACATAAGCGAAACGGTTCTGTCCGTAGTGGGCTCTGGTTCCTGCCAGTGTGCTGCGTTTTTCGGAAGGACATCTGTAGATTCCTATAACCGGTTCCTGTGCTTTGCTGACGAGTCCTGCGCTGTAAAGAGCTTCAAACCACATTATATTCTTATCCATATCCCATGCGGTGGGAAAGAATCCTTTGTAGTCATTGGTATAAGAAAGTTCTGCGGTGCCGAACTGTTTAAGGTTGCTCATGCAGCTGATTGCCTGAGCAGTCTCTTTTGCCTTTCCCAGCGCAGGCAGCAGCATTGCCGCAAGGATAGCTATAATTGCTATGACAACAAGGAGTTCGATGAGGGTGAAGTTCGGATTCCGCTTTCTTATATTCATATTCAAACTCCTTGCTCAATTATGACTTTGAAAAGTGCTGAAAGAGTTATTTGCATATCAGCGAGCCGAGTTTCAGACGTTTGTCGTCAGCAACCCCCTCGTTATCCATATCATATCTGTCTTCCTTGAAGAGTCCAACGAAAACATCGAAAGTTTTACCTTTCTGCTTCGCAAAACTGTAAGAGCCGGAATCGACAATTTTTTTGCCTTTGATCCACTGAGTCGTCGGGATTGACGGCTGATAGTCTCCGTTGACAAGAATATCTCCGCCGTTCTCAAAGTGGACAAAGATTCTGAGTTCCTGACTTGCCGGGCTGCTTCCGTTATTGGCGAAAGTGTATTCTACTTTCACGTCTTTGGCGGAGTCTATTTCCAAACTTTTAGCTCCGCTTCCAAGCTCATAGAGGACTTGCCCGTTGACTGTGACTTTCTGGACTTGAGGCTTGAAATTTTCCTGTGCGGAAACTGTCATTCCCGTAATGATGAACATGATTCCCGTAGCCGCTGAAATTATTGCTTTGAACATCTCTTTTTCCTTTGTTTCATTTGATTTTCTGTATGCTATCATATCAAAAATCATAGAAAATGTCAATTAAAATAAACGAGTAAGCTTGCTTTTGATCTCATATAAAAGTATGCTTAAGCATAGTGAGGTGATTTATGATGCCTTCTGAAAAACAGGATATGCTTTGCCGTGAAATTGAAAAACTCATCAAGGATGGAACTTTCAAGGAAAAGCTTCCCTCCGCCACTGCTCTGGCGGAAGACTTCGATGTCAATGTCAGAACCGTCAACAAAGCGATTTCCCGCCTTGTCGCCGATGAGATTCTTTACAAGAAACGAGGGCTGGGAGCATTTGTAAGACCGGTTAATAAGCAGAAGTACAGAATTCTTGTAAACTGCAACGGGATTGATATCAGAAAATACAGTTACTACGGAGCCATCTATGAGGGGGTTGTCGAGACTGCGGCAAAATTCGATTGCGAACTTACGGTGTCTAGAGAACTGGACAAACCTCATGAATATGACGGTATCATTCTGTTCGGACAGCGCGAGCACGAACGCTACAGTTACATGTTGAAAAAGAAGATTCCTTTTGTTGTTGTCGAGGATAATGAAGAGCCTGAGATTCCGTCTGTCTGCGTTGATGTCAGGCCGACAGTCTACAGGTTGATACGGATGGCAATTGAATCGGCCGAATCCGCCTTATGCTTACGATGTCTTGTCGGATATGCTTGCAAAGACTGCGCCGCCGCAGCTTGTTTTCATCACCACCGATTTTGTCGCGCCTGGAATATATAAAGCGCTGGAAGAGCACGGCTTGAGGGTTCCCGATGACGTTCAAGTTTTGAGCTGCGATACTCTCGATATGGATCTTTCTCCGGCTCTGGCCTCAGTCGATGTGCCTAAGCACGAGATGGGAGCGGAGAGCGT
>JAKJHH010000261.1:4833-5075 GCA_022703965.1 Verrucomicrobiota bacterium | reverse complement strand
GTGAGACTCAATGGAGAGCTTCTCTGCTCAAATATGCTCAGCGGGAATAACAAGAAAACCTATACTCCTGATGATAATGTGTTTTATTTACCGGTCAAAAAAGGAAGGAATCTTTTTGTCGCAAAGGTTCTTGCCGGCTCTCAGGGCTGGCAGTTTGTATGGGGGCTTCCCGCTCCTGAAGAGCCGATCAGGTTTAAGGCAGATGCAGAGTATAAGCCGATTGATATTGCACATCCTGCCAT
>JAKJHH010000261.1:489-4823 GCA_022703965.1 Verrucomicrobiota bacterium | reverse complement strand
AAAGCGGGTTCTGCACTTGATTTATCCGCTCTTGCAGATGCGCCAGCCGGAAAGTACGGACGTGCGGTGCTTGGTTCTGACGGATTGATGCGCTTCGAAAAAAACGACAAAGTTTGTCGCTTTAAAGGCTATACAAGCAATATTCCCGAGGAATTCTGGAAGAATGTCTCTGACGAAGAATTTAATAAGAATGCCGTTGAACTAGCAAGAGTTACCCGCGCTCAGGGCTATAATTTTTTCCGTATGCATGGAATTGATGAATGGATTATGACCGGTACGACGGAGGATCTTGCTTTCAGTCCCAAGTATCTTGATCGATGGGACAGGATCGTTGCCGAAATGAAGAAGCAGGGCATATATTTGCAAATGGTCGGCTTTTCCTTTGGGCTTTATTCGGCTTCACAGTCATATTGGCCGGTGCTGGAAGCAAGAAATATGCATAAAGTCATGTTTCTTGCCGGACGCCCATGGGAGCGGGAACGTTTTAAGGCCGGCGTTACAAAACTTATGAATCATGTCAATCCATACACAGGACTTGCCTGGAAGGATGACCCGGCAATAGTGATCTTCGATTTTTATAATGAGCTTGGACTTGGAATCGGCGGGCCGCGTATACCGGAAATAGCCAGAGAATACCCTGAAGACTATAAATTCTTTTTGGGTGAATGGGCTAAGTTTCTGCACAAGCGCTATTCCGGAAAACCAAGCGTAGAGTGGCCGGAGGAACTTCGTAAAAGCGGACTCGACAGTCCCTTTGTGCCCTATCAGTCTCATGTGGTTTCTCAGCTCGGCGTGGACTTTGATACATTTATATATGAGAAGCTTAAGGAGACACATATCTGGTGCGAAAAAACAGTACGCGAGGCCGGATACAGCGGACTTCTTACAAACTGCACGATGCCTGCTCTGAATTTTACTCCTGCAAACTGGGAAACCCTTCCGGTTGTCGATGCTCATACTTACTATGAACATCCTACAAGTTTTGAGTCTACGGGCTCACGCATAGGTAAAAAAAGTTCTGTCGAAAATGTGGCCTCAATGTTTCGGGATATGCATGGACGCCGTCTTTATGGACGTCCCTTCATGGTCGGCGAATTCAATCACTGTTTCTGGAATCCTTATCAGTATGAATTGCCTCTTGCTTTCTCGGCATATGCAGCCTTGAATAATTGGAGCAGTATGGCTATTCATTGGAATCCTGTTTATCTTTGGATGCCAGAGAAGACCATTTGTCACTGCTTTGATGTAGGAGCTTCGCCTGTGTTGCGCAGCGGAGAGTTTCTGGCATCAATGATCTTTCTTCGTGAAGATATCAGGCCGGCTCCTCACCGAATGGCGCTCCTTCTGGGGAAAGACTATATTTTCAGCAAGGAACGCAATTCATCAAAAGCGCTTTCCGATAAGCAGAGCAGACTCGGACTTCTGACAGATTTCTCGGTAATATGTCCAGATCTTCCGCTTGCGCCCGGACTTAAAACACCTCCCGCTCCTGATATGTCTCTCAAGACATGGGGAGCCGCGGAAGTCGAATGGTGCGACTGGGTTGTAAACGTTAAAGAAAGCAAAGGCGACAGCACTGCACTTGTCGATACAGTCAATGAGATGCGTAAGAATGGAATCCTTCCTGCCGGCAATATAACAGATCCCGACAAGGAAATCTATCAGAGCGAAACAGGCGAAATAACTCTCCGTGCCAAAGAAAGTCTGATAAAAGTTGTGACTCCTAAAACAGAAGCCGTCGCATTACTCGCAAACAAAAGCGAAATGCTTGATGTCCTAAAAATCAACTCTTCAAGCATCGATTCACTGATTGGAGTGACGTCTATCGACAATATTTCACTGCGGGACTCAAAACGTATGGTGCTGGTTTATTCGACACGTATGGCAAATACCAATATGCAGCTCGATGCAGATGGTGAGACTTTGCGCACTATGGGAACGGCTCCGGTTCTGATGCGTACAGGAAGATTTTCTGTGGATCTGGACAATAAAAATGCCAAGTCGATGAAATGCTATGCTCTGCGTCTGGACGGCGAACGCATGCAGGAACTTCCTTTGCATTACGAGAAAGGAATTCTGAACTTGACTGTTGATACTGCTGTTCTGAAAAACGGACCTGCGGCATTCTTTGAGTTAATTGCAGAATGAAGACTGAGTGTATAAAATATTAAGGACGAATTTATGTATAAAGAGACTTCTTTGAGACAAGCTCCTCCCCAATCCTCCAACACATTCATAAGCGGGAATCTGCGGATCCAGTTTCTGACAGAGCGCCTTGTTCGTCTGGAGTGGCAGGAGAACGGAAACTTTGAAGATCGTCAGACACTCGCAGTTGTAAACCGTGATCTTGGGCAAGTTGAGTTCCAGCACGAGAAGATTAATGGTATTCATGTGCTTAAAAATAGATTTTTGAGTCTGGAGATTACTGGAGATTCTTGCCGCTTTGATAGAAATAATGTGAAGATTTCCTTTATGCTGAACGGGGAATGCATGGTATGGAGACCCGGCGACTTAGCTTCCGGAAATCTGGGAGGAACTGCGCGTTCTCTGGATTGCGCAAATGGCGGATTTCATATGCGCCCGAGCAATCAAAAAGGGATGCGTCCGGAACGACAGGTATATGAGTATCAGCCGGTTGAGCTCGGACAAGGTTTTCTGTCACGTGACGGCTGGAGTCTGATTGATGATTCAGACAATGCGGTAATTGACTCTGCAAAAGGTTTTAAGTGGTTCGCCAAGCGTCATGAAGGACAGTGTCAGGACTGGTATCTGTTCATCTATGGACATGACTATACAGCCGCTCTCGCTGATGCCGCAAAAGTTTTCGGACGTCAGCCCCTGCCGCCGCGCTATACCTTGGGCTATTGGTGGAGCAGATATTGGCCTTACAGTGATCTTGATCTTGAGGAACTGCTTCGCGGTTTTGCAAATAATGGAACTGCTCTCGACGTTATGGTCATCGATACAGACTGGCATTTGCCCGGCTGGACTGGTTACTCGTGGGACAGATCATATTTTCCTGATCCGGACGAACATCTAAAATGGCTGCATAAGCATGGAGTCAGAGTAGCTCTGAATCTGCATCCTGATGGCGGAGTCGGCAGGCATGAAGATAAATTTCCTGCAATGTGCAAAGCGCTTGAACTCAATCCTGAGTCCACTGACCATATCCCGTTTGAACTGGAAAATCCCGAATACATGGAAAATTATTTCAAGATACTGCATCAGCCGGAGGAAGCGCGCGGCGTTGATTTCTGGTGGATGGACTGGGCAATGGAGAAAAAAGCTGGTTTTGATCCAGCAAGCTGGCTTAATCTCCTTCACTGGGAGGACATGGAGCAACGCGGCGGAAAGCGCCCTCTGATATTCAGCCGCTTCGGATCCTATGGCTCAGGTCGTTACAATATAGGATTTTCCGGAGACACATATTCCACATGGGAATCGCTGGCTTATCAGACCTATTTTACCGCCACGGCGGCTAATGTGCTTTTCGGCTACTGGAGCCATGATATCGGAGGATTTCAGCGCTACTCCGAGCCTGATCCCGAACTTTATACAAGGTGGCTTCAATACGGCGCTTACTCCCCGATTTTACGCACGCATTGCAGCAAAACAAGCGCATATGAACGGCGCATATGGAAATATCCAGATCCATACAGCGGCATAATGACGGAAACAATACGGATGCGTCGTCGCATGATTCCATATATCTACTCTGAAAACCGTAAGGCCTTTGAGTCCGGCATCAGTCTTTGTCGTCCAATGTATTATCACTGGCCTGATGAAGATAGCGCATATAAACATCCACATCAATATATGTTTGGTTCTGCAATGCTTGTCGCTCCTGTCATAACACATAGTAAGCCCGATACTGGAATGGCTGCTGTGGAACTATGGCTTCCAGCCGGTGAATGGTTTGATACCGCGCGTGGCTGCATGGAAAAGGGGGGGCAGATTATTACGCGGAATTATATGCTGAACGAAATACCTGTCTTTGTCCGGCCTGGGACAATTATTCCAGAACAGCAGGATGAACAGAGACTCGATCTTCCATGTTACAGAAAATTGGCTCTGAGTATTTATCCGGGACTCGATGGTGCCTGTGAGCTTTATGAGGACGACGGTATTTCTCAGGACTATTTGAAAGACGAATATGCAGTTATAGAAATGACTCATGAGCTTTGTGACGAGACTAGAATAATCCGTCTTATCCGGAAGCGTGGCAGTTTTAGCGGCTATGAGTCGGAGCGCAGTCTGGAAATAAGGATTCATGGATCCGTTCCTCCTCGGGAATTGTTAATAGGACTTCAAAAACTGAACTACAGTTATCGCAT
>JAKJHH010000261.1:0-479 GCA_022703965.1 Verrucomicrobiota bacterium | reverse complement strand
AAGGATGGTTTTATGATGCCCGAAGGGCAATGACTGTCATCAAAATAAAATCCTTCAATCTTGATCATGGCATTGAGATTAAGGCTCTTTATCATAATTCGAATATTTTTCTGAGGGCGGATGGGCTGCGTGGCATTTTCAACAGACTTGAACAGATCAGAAATTCAGGGCTTGCTCTTTGTTTTTGGCAATCGCTTCATCCAGAAGAACGCTTGACTCAGGAGCTTTTCAGCACGGCAAATCGAATTTCCCGCAATCCGGAATCTTTTGCGGAAGAACTCGACAAGTTAACGCACGGATTGGAGCGTCTTGCGGAAATCACAGATAAGCATAGCCGCTTAGGGCCTGATCACAAAGTTATGCCGACTCGTCTTGAGGAAGGACGCCTGATATTAGCTCTGCTTAAGGAGCTTGACCTGTTCCGAATGAGTGCCTCAGTATAAAACATCAGAGAAAGATCATGAATTTCTGAAATAATC
>JAKJHH010000260.1 GCA_022703965.1 Verrucomicrobiota bacterium | reverse complement strand
CGATACTTTCCAATTCAGCTTTCAATAGCGATCTTCTGTCTTCCTGCACTCTGGAGCTTTGCAATTCTCTGAATAATCTTTCCGGAATGGACAATTCCGAAAAACTCAGGGAAGACGCAATTGCAAACGGGAAAGCCATTATAAAGAACTGGAAGCCCCCGACCACCGAACAGATCGATCAGATCTTCTCCAAAATGCTCAAGGCCGAAAAATTGGCCTGAGCTTTTTGCCTTTTCAGTAGTTGTTCTTACTGGATTCTTCTTTAAACTTCTTGCGCTTTTTTGTTCTATGGGTATAGGGGGACAAGGAAACTCTCGCTTACTCCAGTGCAAGTTCGAATGATTCGCTAGCCGATTTCAAATCTCCACGTTCCTGTCGTAATCACTTGTTTATCTGTTTTTATGGATTGGATCCATCATGTCAGTCTTTGCTTCTCTGTTCACTCTTGGTGAACGGAGTTTTCAGCTTGTATTTCACTGCAATACAGGCAAGTTCTATTCTTAAGAAAAATATCTTTAGAAACAGTTTTCTTAGTTGACTAAACTCTTTTTTTATTATAGAATGTGTTCATAAAAATAATGGTCTGTTTGTTAATGGTGAACATATAAAGAGGAGTAAACTTCATATGATAAGGAAGTTTTTTGCTTGTTCCGCAATGCTTTTTACAGGGATACTGTCGCTTGCGGGAGCTGATTCATTGACAGTAGAAAAAAACGGGATTCTTAAAATTGAAGATTTCAAATTGGAAATTGTTCATTTCGGACAAGGACATGTCAGGAATACTAATCAGCAATTCAAAGATTTGAAGAGAGAAGACTCGGGAAAAGCGGTGCTGACCAGGGGAAAAGTGCAGGAAGCTCTTTTCACTGAAACTGTGGAGAAGATTTCAGATAGCGAATACAATCTTAAAATAGAGATGAAATCCGAAAAGCCGCTTTCGACTCTCGGGCTGATGCTTGCGGGAGATTTGAACGGTTACGGAGGCGATATTGATGCCGGAGGGACAGTAGTTCCATTTCCAGCGGAATATACAGGGGCTCAATGGGTTGGCAGCGGAATGTACAAGGTGAATTCAGTGAAGATTCCTCTGGGAACCGGTACTTCTGTTCTTGTCAGCGGTAAGATAGCAATGAGAATTCAGGATAACAGAAAGTTCGCGGGAAGCGGTTTTGAAACCCGTTTCTATTTCAGTCCCTCGGAAGGGGAGCTCAATTCAAGCAGCCTTGAACTGAACTTTAAAATCATTGGACAGGTCAATAATCCAGTGGATATCAGAGCTGCCGCAAATATGGGCTTTGCCGATGAAGTCGAGAACGACGGCAAAGGCGGCTGGACTGATCAGGGGCCGACAAACGACCTGAGAATGATGAAACCGGGACAGCTGAAATTTGCGTCTCTGAACTTTGATATCATTGATCCTTCCTCCAACAACGGGAAGTCCAGCATAGTGCTTGGACGCAACAGTCCGTTGACTGTTACAGTTAAGAATTCTGCTGATATTAAAGGTTCATATCTTTGTCTGCTTCATGCCTTGGGCTGGCCGGAGCAGGGGGAAAACGGAACTGTTCTTGTGAAGTTCAAAGATGGCTCGACTCAGACAATCTCTGTTGTTTCAGGCCGCGATGTCGCTAACTGGTGGATTCCGACTCCTCTTGATAACGGGCTTGTCGCCTGGTCGGCTGACAACGCAAAAAACTATGTAGGACTCTATTGTTCGCAGTTCAAACTGGACAGAGATGATCCTGTGGAGTTTACCTTTGCTGTAGCAAAGCCTTCAATCAACTGGATGATTCCGGCAGTCACATTGGCGACGGAGCGTCTGGCTATGGACAAGATGTCCAAGCCGCTGATCATCGTTGCAGGTAAGGATTGGACGGAAATTGATTTCAGCAAGGACATCGTTCCCGGCTCGGCAATCGACTTCTCGAATCAGCTTGAGGCACCTGCCGGCAAGTACGGCAAAATCATTTCAAAAAACGGACATCTGGTTTTTGAGAAAGCGCCTGAAAAAAGAATCCGTTTGATTGGGGTGAATTTTTCTGCACAGTCCAACTTCCTTGAAAAGGAGGACGCCGACAAGCTGGCGGAACGTCTTGCCATGCTTGGTTATAATGCTGCACGCATTCATCATCAGGACGGCTATATGGTCGACAAAAAAGCCAATGACACCGTAACTCTTGATCCCGTCATGCTGGACAAGTTGGATTATCTTTTTTATGCGCTCAAGAAACGCGGTATTTACATCAGCACGGATATTTACGTGAATCGCGCGTTGAAGAAGGGCGATAATGTTCCGGAGGCGGTCATCGGCGAGCCCGGTTATCAGATGAAGGCGCTTCTGCCGGTTTCCAAGGCGGCCATGGACAACTGGAAAACTTATGCGCGCAACTGGATGACTCACCGCAATCCTTATACGGGCATGACCTGGGCGGAAGATCCGGCGCTCTATCTAGTCGGTTTCGCAAATGAAAACAACGTTTACACAGTCTGGAATAAATGGCCGTCGATAGCCGAACTGTATAAGCAGAAGTATAAGGAATGGCTCGAAACTCAGGCGGACAAAAAAGATGACGGACGCCGTTTCAATGAGTTTATGTTCAGGGCTCAGGATGCGTCGATAGCCGAACAGATCCGCTTCATGAAGGAAGAGCTTAAGCTGTCTGCGATGGTGGTGGATAACAACATGCACAACAAAGCATATCTTGCCTTGACCCGTCAGCGCTTTGAACTCGCTGATGACCACAAATATCACGATCATCCGAGTTTTCCTGAAACTCCGTGGCGTCTTCCTATGAATTTCCGTCAGCGCTCATCGATATCGGGGCTTGGCTATGAAGTTCCGGAAATCCTCTTTGCTGCACGTCTCATCGGCAAGCCGTTCACGATTTCGGAATATAAATTCTGTCCTCCGAACATCTACAGAGCCGAGGGGGGCCCTCTTATCGGAGCCTATGCAGCGCTTCAGGACTGGGATGGTCTCTATCATTACACCTGGTCTCACAGTGTTGAGGGAGTTCGCGACTTGAAATCATTTAACACCTTCGATATTGCCAACGACCCGATGGGACAGCTTTCTGACCGCCTCACAATGTTGCTTTTCAGAAGAGGCGATGTCAAAGCTGCCTCGGAAACTCTTGCAATGAATGTGCCCTCGAATTTCTGGCAGACATCAATGCCGGAGGAAACACCTGTCGAGTTCTCCAAACTCGGTCTGATCGCTAAAGTCGGCGTCTTGATCGATGGAAAGAGCTCCGGGGCAATATCCGTTTTGAATAATGATCAGCTTCTTGCGAAAGCTCCTCTTGCAAATCCGGCACTCGAAGAACTCAGACAGAAAATGATAAAAGAGAAAATTGCGATAAGTTCGACAGGCGAGCTGAAGATGAATGCGCCTGAAAACAGTTTTTCTGTCAATAGCCCTAAGACTGAATCGCTGAGTCTTGAGAAAGGAGCCCTGAGTGCAGGACGTCTTAGCGTGAGCGGAGCGGATTGCTTCCAGACGCTTTCCGTCAGCAGTCTCGACGGGAAGAATATTGCCGAAAGCCGCGATATGCTTGTCATGCACATGAGCAATGTCGCAAATAATAAAGAGAAGTTCAAGGATCAGGGAATGCGCAGACTCGAAGCCTGGGGAGAACTGCCGATGTTGCTCAAGAAGTCGGTTTTGAAGGTCAATCTTAAACTGGACGGTTCAGCAGCGGTAAAAGTTGAAGCACTTAAGCTCAATGGCGCTGTTGCCGGTCCGGTGAAATCGAGCTTTGAGGACGGAGTTCTCAGTTTCACTGCGGATACAGCTATGTATCCGGGCTCAGTGATGCTTTACAGAATAACACGTTGAGAGTCAGATGTGGAGTTGTTTGCAGGCGATGAACAGTCTTTCAGGATTGTTCGTCAGCTTGGAACAAGTGCAATATAAAGGGCTTTTAACTTGAAGCGGCAGCTTGTTCCACTCTTGCCCTGATCCTGAATACGGTATAGAATTGTGTTTGAAAATATAATGAAGATTTGAGGCGCTATATGAAAAGCAGGAAATTTACGCTCATAGAATTATTGGTGGTTATTGCGATTATTGCGATTCTGGCATCAATTCTTCTTCCGAGCTTGAACAAGGCAAAAGGAATGGCAAAGCGAATTTCATGTATGAATAACTGCAAGCAGATGGGACTGGCATTTACCAATTACAGCGATAGTTTTACCGGCAATCTGCCGCCTGCCTATTACGGCGCATGGCAGCCTCCATACCTGCAGACCGTGATTGCAGCTGACAGTAAGATGGGGGGATCGGATGACTGGCGCTGGTATCAGGACGGATACCTACCTGGAGCATCATATAAGAACAGTGTTTTCGGAAAATGTCCTTCAGTTCAGGAAAGCGATAATATTCAGAATTCAGCAGTCAGCATATGCCAGTACGGAGCAAATGTGAATGGAGGCAGTGCACCTCACAGCGCTTTTGTCGCTGATACAGTGAAGCGGACAATGTCAATGTTCAAGCGTCCGTCCTCGACTCTTCTTTTTGCGGATGGCGCGGTTACGAGCGTAAAAAAGGCATCATGGCTTCTTCTCTGCGCGATATGTTCCCCTACTGGAGGAAGTCAGGGGCAGATTGTAGATCCAAGACACGGAGGCGGGGCAAATATGGTCTTTTTCGATGGACACGCGGAATGGAGAACTCCTCGTCAATATGAATCTTCCGGAAGCGATATCTGGCTTCACAATACTGAAAACAGGATTCAATAGAATAGGAGAATATATGACTGTGAAAAAACTGTTTCTGTCGCTTTTGAGCGCAACGGCTCTTTGTGCGGCATCTGCTCAGGATAAAAATGATGCGTCTCTGACTTTTTATCTTCCTTTCGACGGAGATGCTTCCGCAGCTCAGTCTGCCGGTGATCCGAAGCCTGTGACTGCAAAGAATCTCAGTTTCGGCGAAGGTATTGACGGCAAGGCTGTCTTCATCGGAAGCGGCTCCGTGCTGGAATTTCTTACTGAAAAAAATCTTCGTCAGGATCGCGGCACTGTGATGATGTACTTCAAGCCTGTCTGGGAGCCTTCCGATGTTGTGGCAGGTACAGAGAAAAGCAAGT
>JAKJHH010000025.1 GCA_022703965.1 Verrucomicrobiota bacterium | reverse complement strand
CCACCGCAGGAGAATATGGAGGCGCGTAACAGAGATCGATATCGGCAGTTTCTGCTACTGTCATTTTTGCGGTGATGGCTGTGGCGGCAGTGTTGATGCGCTTATCAGCTTCGCCCGGACCGATTGCCTGTGCGCCGATGAGTCTGCCTGTTTTTCTGTCAGCTGTCAGTTTAAGGATCAGCGGTTTGGCCGAGGGCATGAAGTGAGCTTTGTCCGGCATCGGCACGAGAGCGCTGACGGGATCGAATCCGGCCTTGAGCGCCTGTGATTCAGTGAGGCCTGTTCTTGCCACGTTGTAATCGAATATCTTGCATACGCAGGAGCCGATGACTCCCGGAAAACTGTCCTTGCGTCCGCAGATATTGTCCGCCGCAACACGTCCTTCTTTATTTGCCGTGGAACCCATCGGAATCAGACAAGCTTTGCCGGTGAGAAGATTCAGTTTTTCGGCGCAGTCGCCAGCCGCATATATGTCCGGATCTGATGTTTGCATGGTATCCGATACTTTTATGCCGCCTGTTTCGCCGATTTCGATTCCGGCTTCTTTGGCGAGTTTGACTTCAGGTCTGACTCCTACAGAGACAATGACAAGTTCTGAGGCGATTTTGCCCTTTTCTGTTTCTGTGACAGATACCGCTTTTTCTCCTTTGAAGCCAAGAACTTTTGTGGATGTGAGTATTTTGACTCCCTTTGATTCCAGATATTTCTGTGCAAGGAAAGCCATGTCCTTGTCGAGTATGGTGAGAATTTGATCCATGAGCTCGACGACCGTGACTTTCCAGCCTTTTTCGCAGAGGCTTTCGACCATTTCCATTCCGATGAGTCCGCCGCCTGTGATTACTGCGTGTCCGGGACTTCTCCCGGCTAGCTGAGCCTTAATTTTTTCGGCATCGTCCACTGTCTGAACAGTATAGATGCCCTCAAGATCAATGCCAGGCAGGGGAGGGCGCACGCTTTTGGCTCCGCTTGCAATGACGAGTTTATTGTAGGGAATATTCTCTTCCTGTCCGTCAGCTTTTCTGATTCGGACATGCTTTGAGCTTCTGTCTATGGCAAGCGCTTCCGTTCTGTTGAGTATAGTTATATCTTTGGCGTTCAGGAAGAAGTTGGGATCTCTTAGTACGCCTGCGCCTG
Source organism: Verrucomicrobiota bacterium (assembly GCA_022703965.1). GTDB lineage: Bacteria > Verrucomicrobiota > Lentisphaeria > Victivallales > UBA1829 > JAKJHH01. The sequence goes on along the minus strand of JAKJHH010000025.1, from coordinate 29,766 downwards.
TTGCCATGAGTTCCTTCTGCTCGTGGACGAGTCCGGATATGTAATATGGCAGACCGCATCCCGCGTATGAAATGAAATTAGCTTTTTCGATGACTGTGACTTCTGCCGTCGGCATGAGTCTCTTGATTCTCGCCGCCGCTTTTGGTCCGGCCGCAACTGCTCCGATAATGACTACTTTCATAATTCCCTGACCCCTTTCTGGTTTTTAGTATTCGTTATCAATTTAATTCATAAAGAATCTATTACAAGTTTATATGGGAATAAAAAAGGCGTCCTGTTTGGACGCCTTAAGTCTTTGTCAGTATTGAGTTTTACTCAGACTTTCAATTCTTCGGCCTTGGATTCTGCAGTGACGACCTTCAACGCTTCGATTGTCGGCTTGGCGATTTCTTCGACAAAATCGACGGTCTGTTCCGGAGCGCGTCCGACGAAAGCTTTGGGATCAATTAGACTGTCGATGTCCTTGGCGACCGACTTGAAGACCGGATCGGCTTTGATACGGCAGATGAGGTCATTGTCGAGACCTTCGGCTTTGACGCGTTTTCCTGCCTCCATCGAGTGAACTCTGATTGCTTCATGGAGTTCCTGTCTGTCTCCGCCAGCCTGAACAGCTGCCATGAGAATGTTTTCGGTAGCCATGAAGGGGAGTTCTGCTGCCACATGTTTTGCAATGACATTCGGCCAAACCTGTATGCCTTTGATGACATTGGCGGTTGTGGAAAGTATGATATCGGCTGTGAGGAACGCCTGAGGCAGTACGACTCGGCGGTTGGCGGAGTCGTCGAGAGTTCTTTCGAACCACTGTGTCGCATGTGTGTTGGCGCTGTTTTCAGGAAGAGAAATGAGGTATCTTGCCAGCGAGCAGATTCTTTCACTTCTCATCGGATTGCGCTTGTAGGCCATTGCGCTTGAGCCGACCTGTTTAGATTCAAAGGGCTCTTCGATTTCCTTGAGGTTGGCGAGCAGTCTGATATCGCCCGCAAACTTGTAGGCTGACTGAGCGATTCCGGCGAGTACCGCAAGGACATGGTAATCAACTTTTCGTGTATAGGTCTGTCCGCTTACCGGAATCACCTTGCTGAAGCCCATAGCTTTTGCAACGCGGCGCTCAAGTTCCTTGACCTTCTCGTGATCTCCCTTGAAGAGAGCAAGGAAGCTTGCCTGTGTTCCTGTTGTTCCTTTGACGCTTCTGAAGGGCAGGTTTTCGATTTCATAGCAGACTCTTTCGAGATCCATGAGAAAATCCTGCATGTGCAGAGTGAAGCGCTTGCCTACTGTTGTCAGCTGTGCCGGCTGATAGTGAGTAAAGCCAAGTGTCGGCATGTCTTTATATTTCAGAGCGGCCTCGGCGAAGAGATTCAGAACCTGTATGAGTTTTCCGCCGATGAGTTTCAGTCCGTCGCGCATCTGAATGAGTTCGCTGTTGTCTGTTACATAGCAACTTGTTGCACCGAGGTGGATGATTCCCTTCGCGCTCGGACAGAGTTCGCCGAGCACATGGATGTGGCTCATAACATCATGACGGAGTTCGGCTTCCTTTTTTTCGGCTGCCGGAAAGTCGATGTCTTCGAGGTGAGCTGCTATTTCGTTTACCTGTTCTTCGGTGATGTCGAGTCCAAGATCCTTTTCGGCTCTTGCGAGTTCAAGCCAGAGTTTTCTCCAGGTCGAGTGCTTTTTCTGAGGTGACCAGTTATAACTCATTTCCTTGCTGGCATATCTGTCTGTCAGCGGATTCAGATAAACGTTGTAGTTATTCATCAGTTTTTCCCGTATTTGATGGTTTTTCTCTGAAATAGAGATAATGCCGCTATTGATTTTTCATGGACAACGGCTTTATTCAAACATCACATAATATAATAACAGAACAGAGTTTCTTATAACGGGAATTCATGATTTTTTATGGAAAATAATCTGCACTCAATCATCATTAAGGTAAAGAATATAGAACTCTGCCGTTCTTTTTACCGCGACGTCCTTGAGCTTGGCGCCCCTGTCATGGACAGCAATTTCTGGGTGGAATTCAAGCTCAGCGACAGCGTCTCCCTTCTTCTGGAAAAGATCGGCGACATGGACTTGCCGAAGGACTCCCTGAACCGTGTTTCATGGATTCTGAAAGCCGAAAGCACTGAGTTTATAATCGAAAAACTGCGTCAGTACGGCTATAATCCTCTTGCAGAGCAGGAGTACAGAGCCGGATTCAAAATGACAAAGTTCAATGATCCCGAAGGCAACGCATTTTACGTTTGCCCCGCATCCAGTCTTTGATTTTTAATTCATAATGGTTTAGGAGTAGTAAATGCTGGCAAGCTTAGATTTAATGAATATTGGGCCTGCAAAAGAAATGCATTTATCTTTTGGAAAGCGTTTGAACCTGATAACAGGCGATAACGGACTTGGGAAAAGTTTTCTTCTTGATATTGCTTGGTGGGCTTTGACCAGAAAGTGGCCGGCCGAGGTAAATCCGCGTCTCACTGTCGGAAAAAAGGCACAGCCTCTTTCTGCGGGTGAAGCTAAAATAGTTTTTTCCTTCGAAGGAAAAACAAAAACTGAAAAATATGAGAGTGTATATCTGCGTAAAGATCAAGCATGGTCAATGCGTCAGGGGCGTCCCACCAATCCGGGGCTTGTTCTTTATGCGATGACAGATGGCAGTTTTGCAGTATGGGATCCGCACAGAAACTATTGGAAATCTCAGGAAGATTTTGATTCACAAATTCGCAGGCTTGCCTATGTTTTCACACCCAATGAAGTATGGGATGGATTAAATTCACCGGATGGAACATGTATCTGTAACGGACTGATTCGTGATTGGGCTGGCTGGCAGAAAGAAAATGGAGCTTCTTTTTCTTATTTGAAAAAAGTTTTAGAAGTCCTTTCTCCTTCTCCAGAAGAGCTCTTAAGACCAGGAGATTTGACTCGCATAAGTCTTGACGATGTAAGAGATATTCCTACTATTAGAATGCCTTACGGGCAGGATGTTCCTGTTCTCTATGCGTCTTCCGGGATGAAACGGATTATTGCTTTGGCTTATTTCCTTGTCTGGTCATGGGAAGAGCATCGTAAAGCAGCCGCTCAGCTTGATGAGCCGCCAGCTGATCAGATTGTATTTCTTATAGATGAGATAGAATCCCATCTTCATCCGAGCTGGCAAAGGACTGTTGTGCCAACATTGTTGTCTGTAATGGGCAGCCTGACGGCGGCATCTGTCCAGTTGATTACAGCTACTCATTCTCCACTTATTATGGCATCGGCGGAATCTGTGTTTGACAGTCAGTCTGACGCATGGTTTGATCTTGATCTTGAATCAAGCACTGCCGATAGCTCTGTAAATCTGAAACAGCGTCAGTTTGTCCGCCATGGTGATGTTTCCAACTGGTTGACAAGTGAGGCTTTTGACTTGAAAAGCGCAAGATCGATTGATTCTGAGCGAGCACTTGAAGAAGCCATTCGTGTCATGAGTCAAGAGTCCTTAAGTGAAGAAGAAGCCAGAGTTCTTGACGATAAACTGAAGTCAGTTCTGGGCTCCTTGGATCCCTTCTGGATGCGCTGGCGCTTTTTTGCAGAAAAAAAGGGTTGGCATTTATGATTCATGTAGAGAAGCAGCCCGAACCGCATGGTTTTGATGAGAAAGTTCGGCAGAAAGGTTTGCGTTATCTGAGCGAGCATGCTGATCCTGAATTAACTTTGGAATTGCCTCCTTACTGGCGTGATTGTCTGGATGACTTATACGCAAGTTATAATGGAATTTGTGCATATCTGTCAGTATATATTAATCGTGTGACTGGCGCTGTTTCAACGGATCATTTTATTGCAAAGTCAAAGGTGCCAGATCTTGCTTATGAATGGAGTAATTTCAGGTTGGCATGTTTGGGGGAGAATGCCAGAAAAAATAATTTCGACGATGTTCTTGACCCTTTTGAGGTTAAAGATGGCTGGTTCCATCTTCAACTGAGTAGCGGACATATATTTCCTGATCCGTCTCTTAATCCTGAACTTAAAACTAAGATAGGAAATACTATAGCGAGGCTTGCTTTGGATTCTTATGCTTGCCGGGAAATGCGAGCCCGGCATTATGCTTACTATTGTGATGGGCATGTAGATGATTGTTTTTTGAAGAAGGAATCACCGTTCGTTTATGCTGAAGCATTACGACAGCATCTATTATAACTTAACATAACAGGGGTTTTTTATGAAGATTTCTTTGTTCCGCGGCGTTGCAATCGCTGCCCTCTCCGTTGTTTCAATCGCCTCCGCAATGGCCGACAATCTTGAGAATCTGCTGCCCAAGAATACCTCTCTTCTGGTTTCTTTCGATGTTCAGCGTTTCATGAAGCTTCCTTTTGTGGAAAGCATGAAGAAAAGCGATCCTGACTTCCAGAAAAGCTGGTCTGATGTTGAGCAGAAACTTGCCGCCCAGAATATCAAAATGGACGATGTAGCGACTTCAGCTGTAGTTTTCGCTCTGGATGACGGCGCTTCCGGAATGCTTGTCCGTACCGGCGTCAGTGAAAATCAGTTCGAATCTCTTCTTAAGAGTGATGCTTTCGGTAAACCTCCCTATAAGCTTGAGCAGGCGGGAACCAAGAGACTTTTTGTTTTCAGCGCTCCTGATGTATCTGCTGCCGCTCCTCTGCCCGGACTCGAGGCTATTCAGTCTAATCCGCTCCTCAATAAATATGCAGGTGCCAGTACAGTTCTCAGCTACATTAAGCCCGGAACTTTGCTCATTACTGATTATAATAACGCCAAGAACCTTCTGACTCTGATGGATACTTCCATGGGCCCCAAGGACACGCTTCTTGCCAAGAAAACTCCGCTTGGACAAAACCCTGTCGCATGGCTCGTCTTCGATAAAGCTCAGAAAGCCGATGCCAATAAAAATGCTCAGTCTCAGATGATGATGAATCCAGCTGAAACCGTTAATGGCGGCGCAATCGGCGTTGACTTCACCGGCAAGGACAGCGAAGATTGTGCTGTCAATGCTCTTGTCGACTTCAAGGATGCCCAGAGTGCCTCCATGCTTTCAATGCAGGCTCAAGGGCTTATGATGATGCTCAGCGGTTCCGCCTTCCAGGGCGACCCTCAGCTTGGAATGGATCTTGTCAGTGCCATTAAAATTCAGAATCAGGACAAGCAGGTTAAAGTGTCCCTTCTGCTGACAAAAGATCTTCAGAACCGTCTGAAGGAATACACCGAAAAAGCCGCCGCGATGGAAGCAGGCCCGGCTTTTGGCGGCGCCACTCCAGACACCGACTTCAACAACGTTCCTGCTAAGCCCAAAAAGTCCAAGAAAGCAGCTCCGGAAGACGCCTTGACCAAGGAAGCGCCTCTGGCAAAGTAACTTAACAGCTAGTTCTTACAGAATCCGGCAGCGACCAGAAATCCTGCCGGATTTTTTATGTTTTGATCTTGCGAAGATGCAATACTTTTTCGCAGCTTTAAATGAATTATTATAAAATAGTGCATCTATCAAGAGACGACATAATTCTATATCCTTATTGACATTAGATGTATTGTATTATATAATACTTTCAAAGGTGGACTATGACGAAGTACGAAATATTATATGATGAGCTTATAAAAATCTGCAAGCAGAGCGGGCCGGGGGCTGCGCTTCCGTCTGTCCGTGAAATCATGTGGAAGTATAAAGTGAGTCAGATGACCGTGGATCGAGCAATGGACATGCTCCGTCGGGACTCTCTTATCGAGACGAGAGCTGCCGGATCTTTTGTCAAAGTTCATAAGGAGCGTAAGACGGATAAGCTCAGAATCGCTTTACTCATCCACAATTATCCGTCCAGCTTTTCCAATCATCTTGAGCGCGGGATTATACAGTCTCTTATAAAAGCGGGACACTATGTGGAGTCCTTTCATTACGATTGGAACCGTCCTGTTCTTTTCGGATATCGTCCAAAAGGTTTTGACGGGATTTTTATTGTTCCGCCCAAACAGCATTTTCCTGAGGATGAGGCCGAAGCTCTGAGAAAACTTGGAGTTCCATTTGTTGTTCTGGCGCTGGGGCAATGCGGAAGCGAAGTTTATTCAGCAGGGACGGACAACATGCTTGGCGGAGCTCTTGCCTGCGATTGCCTTGTAAAACTTGGACATAAACGTATTGCTGTTTTAGTGTCGGAACCGAAGGGGATGACCATACAGGATCGTGTTCGTGGATTTCTGATGCAGGCTGCTGTCGCAGGTTTGCCTGAACCTCTTCTTATTGACTGCAATACAGTGCCTGGCGAAAATTCCTTTGAGAAGGCTCACGATGCGATACGCAGAACGGTGCATGAAAATAAACTTGATTTTTCTGGGCTTTTCGTGGTTAGCGACGGCAGTGCGCTCGGTGCTCTTCACGGGCTTTATGAAGAAGGGTTTCATGTGCCTGATGATGTCAGCGTGATAGGATTTGATGATATTCCGGAAGCTGCTTTTTTTATCCCTCCGCTGACTACGCTCAGACAGGATTTTGATGCGTGGGCGCTTAGAGGAATTGAGATGATACAACGGGAAATGGAAGCTCGCGGAGGAAGCCCTCAGAATTTTATAGTTCCTCCTTCGCTTGTAATACGTAAATCCACCTCTGAATACAGGAGAAAATATGAAAAAACGATTCACGCTGATTGAATTGCTGGTTGTGATAGCCATTATCGCGATTCTTGCTGCAATGCTTTTGCCTTCTCTCCGCGCGGCAAGGGAGCAGGCAAAGAAGATTTCCTGCATGAATAACCTCAGACAGATAAATCTCGGACAGGCCTCATATGCCAACGAAAATAAAATGTGGATGTGGAACGCCGCTTACGGCACAAGTTATGATACTTATGCCCAATGTCTTATGGGCGGGCAGAATTATCCCAACGAGAAGTATATTTCCACTCCCGATACCTTTGCGTGTCCGGCATCAACTGTTCCGAAATACGTAAAAACGGATCAATTCTCCATTTATGGTTCATATAAACCATTTGCAGATTCCGAATATTCCACTAAAGGCTACAATTTTGCAAAATGGGATGCAGGGGCTATCAATTTGTTTTACGCTCTGGACAGGATAGCCAAGCCTTCATCTTTTATTATGTATGCTGATACCGTCTGTGTCAGCCATCCTACGAACGCCAGCAGAAACGGCAAGCCTCTTTGGGGCTTTTCTCCTACCGGATATCCGGAAGATACCGGCATCAGCCTGCGTCACGGCGGCTTCGGCGGCGCGGCTTATGTTGACGGACATGCCGCTTCGGTCGGACCTCAGCAGTTGAAAGAGTCTTCAACTCAGATCAAGTGCTATGTCGATTCCAAAGGAGTCAAGAGAAGCATTCTCTGATCTAAATGTCTCAACGCAGTTCAGCAGGAATTGCTTTTTCATATTAGCTTTCTGTTTGCTTTATACTAGAATTTATATCAGCCTCTTTTTTTCATTGTTCTTCCGGTTAAAATAAGGCTTGCAGGGGAACTTTATTAAAGAGAGAAGAGGACTGATACATGAATCTCAGTTTAAAACAGAAAATACTTTTTCCGCTGCTGGCCTTGAGTATAACGGCGGCAGCTCTTGTTTATGCCGGAGTTTTTTATTTTGTCAGCAAATCGGCTGAACGTGAAAGCACTAATTCCGCCGAGCTTGTCAGACGGAATTCCGAGTCTGAAATAAAGACTGCTGTCAACGGCTTCCGCAATCAGATCCGAGATGCTTCGTTACGCCTGCGTGAACAGGCTTCTCTTTTTTCCAGAAATCCCCTTGTGTCAGCCGCTTACGGAATTGCCGTATCCGGAAATCCTGACAAGGAGGATGATCCTTGCGCCTTCGAGGGAAGAAAAATGTTGCGCCGTGAGCTTTCCGTAATAGCGGACGGCTATAGAAAGCATAATCCTGAAAATGACTTCATGCTTCAGTTTCATCTTGCCAACGGTAGAAGTCTTGCCAGAATGTGGCTTGAGGATTACCAGATCATGCGCGAGGGAAATAAACTGGACATTTCCGATGATCTTTCCTTCCGAGTCGCCATGCAGAAGATCAATGCCGATCCTGAGCACAAACCGGTTCAGGGACTCGAAATCTGTCCCGAAGGCATCGCCTTGAGAGGCATATGTCCTGTCGAGGACGAAAGCGGAAAGTATCTTGGTGCCTGTGAGATACTTCTTCCCTTCAAGTCGCTTCTTGGAAAAACCCGCCTGCCTGAAAATGTGCAGGTTGCTGTTGCCGTAGATAAAAAAAGTGCTTCCATTGTTCCGGCGCTGTCCGATTCAAAGAGCTTTCCTCAGCTCGGAGAATACATTCTCTGCGCAGCTTCGGACATGAAAGGAATTTCAACTGTTCTGGATGCCGAAACGCTTGCAAAGGAACAAGGAGGCGAGATTTTTGTTGAAAAGGGTAAGTACAGAATCGGCCTCAGTCCGCTTGTTGATATATCCGGTAAAAAAATAGGTACGCTCGCCATGGTCTTCGACCTTTCGGAACGTCTTGCTGAAATAGAGAAAATCAAGGCCGCCGCCGCCGCCGCAAAACGTAAACTGAACATAGCCGCCGCCTGCGGCGCTTTTGTCATGATACTGATAGCGAATTTTCTGGTTCTGGTAATATCCTCCGTAGTGACAAAACCGGTGGATCGCTTTATAAAGGATATTCAGGGCTCGGCACAGCAGGTCGCCGAAGCTTCCGAGCGTGTTGCCGGAGCCGGAAACGGCTTTTCAGCCAGCAGTAACGAGGGCGCCGAAGCTCTGGGACGCATCAATGACAAACTCAAAAATCTTTATCACTCAGCCGTAACGAGCACGGAGGCCATCTGTTCCGCAGAAAAACTCACTTCGGACAGCCGGAGCATGGCGGAAAAAGGACGCGCAAAAGTATCTTCAATGGAAACGACCATCAAGAGTCTCTGCGATTCTTCAAGGAAATCCTGTGAAATCATCAGAACCATCAACGAGATCGCCTTTCAGACTCGTTTGCTTGCCCTCAACGCTGCTGTAGAGGCTGCAAGGGCAGGGGAGGCTGGCCGAGGCTTTGCGGTCGTCGCCGAGGAAGTCCGGAATCTTTCCGGTCGTTGTGCCAAGGCCGCTGGAAACAGCGCCGAAATTCTTGAACAGTCCATGCATCTTGCCGAAAGCGGAGTGCAGGCGTGTTCAGATACCCGTTCTTCTTTTGACGAGATTGCAGCTGCAATCGCTTCATTGGATAAAATAACCAAACAGATTCATGCGGCAGGCACCACTCAGTTTGAGGACATCAAGTACATTCACGACGGGTTGGAGAGCCTTTATTCCATCACTCGTGATAACTCTGAAAGCGCAATGCAGACTGCTTCTGCCGGACAGGAACTCGCCGCACTTACCAGAGAAATATTTGAAAGTCTCAGGAGTCTTTCTCCTGAAAATATGCTGAAGCGCACATGAATTTTTCATCAAATCCTGAATCTTCCTTGAATCCTGCGTATTCCAGTCTAAAATTGTATCAGGATATCTTCAGAAACCGGAGTTCGGACATTGTGAATATGCGAGATTTGAAAATAAGCCGCCAATCAGGCGTTGTTCCTCTTTTCAGAGGCAAGGACGGCTTACAGGTTGTGCTTGTGAAAACCCGTAGTGGCGGACGCTGGGTATTTCCCAAAGGAAATCTCTGCAAAGGCTGTACCATGCTTGAGTCAGCCGAAAAAGAGGCCTATGAAGAAGCCGGGGTCAGAGGCAGCTCGCTGCCCTTTCAAAGTCGCGTATATTTTTATCGCAAGGCAAGGACAAGCAAACGTTTCATGGTGACGATGTATCCGATGAAAGTCAGAACAATATTAAGGAAATGGCCGGAATTCGCCTTCAGAGAAAGAAGATTCTTCTCGATAGAAGAAGCTTGTGAGGTAATGGACTCCAAGGTTTTTACAGATATTCTCAGAAGTTTCACTATGAAAAAGCGTATCAGAGGATAAGCTTCTGGATTCATAAAGGGGTTTTTATGGGGCGCGAAATAGAGAGAAAGTTTCTGGTCAGAAAAGAGCTTTGGACTGCTCCTGACTGCGGAACTGAAATCAAACAGGGCTACATGTATTTCAAATCGGGAACAGCCCGCATCCGTACTGCGGGGAAAAAAGCGTATATCACAGTCAAGGGGCCGGTCAAGGGGATTTCCAGAGATGAATTTGAGTATGAAATTCCTTATGATGACGCTCTTGTCATGCTGGCTAATTTTTGTCTTCCTGAAGGCCCTTTGATAGAAAAAATCAGATATCGGGTTCATCTTGGAGGTCATCTCTGGGAAGTTGATGAATTTTCAGGCTCGAATCAGGGACTCTTGATGGCTGAGATCGAATTGAAGAGCGAGAATGAAAGCTTCGAAAAGCCCGTTTGGATAGGCGAAGAAGTCTCCGCCGACTTCCGTTATTTCAATTCCAATCTCTCTCGGAATCCTTTTTGCAAATGGAAGGAGTGCTGAGCATGGCTTCACACAGAAAATACTATATGGAGGATTCCGGTATAGCCGAGCGTTTTCTGAAATCTTTGAAACGCAGCTTCAAACTCAGCGTCGGAGAACCTTCCGTCTTTGAGCAGCATTTTTTTGACACCTTCGACTGGCGAATTTACAAGAACGGCTATCTGCTCTTCTGTCAGAATAAAACTCTTAAGCTGATGCGCATGAAGGATGGAGTGGGAGTCGCTAAACTTTACTGGAATGCTCCGCTCGGAGAAAATTTCTTCGCGTCCGCTATGAAGGAGGGCGCGCTCAAGGATATCCTGTCTCCGATTTCAGGTTCCCGCGCGCTCCTGCCGCTTGCAGGAATACGAATGAAAAACCGCCTTTTTACCCTCATAGACGAAAACGGAAATGCCGTTGCGGTTCTCAAATTCGAGGAAGCTTTTTATCTGGAATGGAATTCCGAAGCCGAAGAGTCCTTTTTCTCTTCTCTGGATCTTTCCACCTTGAGCGGCTTTAAAGATGTCTCCGAGAGTCTAGACAGAACGGTCAGACGTCTTGGAGCTGTGGATATTGAGCGTGGCAGGAACGATCTTTGGCATCTTCTTTTTTCTATGCTCGGGCGCAGTCCTGACGACTACAGCGGCAAGCAGCTTCTTGCTATGGATCCGTCTATGACTGTCAAGGCCGCAGTATCTGATATCATTGTCAGAATGATTTCCGTAATGGAGGAGAACCGTAATGGAATAATTGATGATGTGGATAATGAATTTCTGCATGATTTCCGTGTGGCTCTGCGCCGCATGAAATCCGCGGCCTCAATGCTTAAAGGCGTTCTGCCCTCCGGCTCTCTGAATAAGTTTAACGCCGATTTTGCCTCGCTTCGCCTTATGACAAATGAACTGCGTGACATGGATGTTTACCTTCAGATGCAGAATGACTATATGAACATGCTTCCCGGCAGTCTTTCCGAGGGGCTGGAATCATTTTTCCGCATTACAAGACAGAAGCGCGAGGCGGAAGCAAGTCTTCTTTCCGACTATTTGAAAAGCCGTAAAGCCACAAAGGTACTGGAGAAGTGGAAAGCCTTTTTCTCGGCTGCTCTTGAGGATAAAGCATCTTCGGATTCTCTTTTTGTAAAGGATTCTTCTTCAAAATCGATAAGCAGGCATTACCGCAAACTGCTGAAGGAATCTGAAACTCTCGACGAACATTCTGCCGATCAAGATTTCCACAGGATAAGAATCCGCTGCAAAAAACTCCGCTATTGTCTTGAGTTTTTCGGTGCTTTCTATCCTGCCGAGCTCTCCGATGTCCTGCGACGTCTCAAGGTTCTTCAGGATTCGCTTGGCAGACTCAACGATTGCTCCGTTCATGCCGATCTGACAATACGTCTTCTGGAGAAGATGAATCACAGTTCCCCGGAATGGGTTCTCAGTGCCGCCGCTGCCGGAGGTCTTGTAACAGGTCTTGCCGCAGAAAAAGAACGCCTCAAAAGCGAAGCTGTAAAAGCGCTTTCCAAACTTACCAGAAAAAAGCAGAGAAAGCTTTTCCAGAAGCTTTTCCGCGAGGAGTCACCTGAGCTTCCTGTCGATCCTTCCGCCGATGCCGAACTTTCCTCTCTTGCCCCGTCTTGATTCATGTAAACGATTTTTAACGGATTTTAAAGGGCTTCCGGGGGTTGCATTCTTCAAGATTTGTGCGAAATTTTAGGATTGCAGATCAGGAACGGATTTATGGCAAAAATAGTGCTTGCTGACGGCGACAGAAAGCTGATGCTGGACATATCTAAGAGCCTTTTTATGAGAGATCATAAAGTGCTCATTTATGATTCGGCTGAGGAAGTGTTGTCAAATTTTCATAGCGATTTCCCTGAGCTTGTCATCGTCGGTTCCGACATAAACTCCTATTCTGGACGTCAATTGTGCGTGGAACTGAGAAAGCGTCCTGAAAGCTACAATGTTCCTCTGCTCCTGATGACTCCGGATACCGATGAGGATGATATTACTTCGGCAATGAGTTCCGGCGCCGATGATATTATAATAACTCCGATTCGCAAGAATGAGCTGCTTGCTAAAGTCTCTATGCTGCTTGTAAAGCGTTCCAGTCCATCCTCTGAATCAATGGCGGGGAACGTCGTTTTTGCCGGATATTACAAGATAATCAGACATCTTGGACGCGGCGGCTTCAGCAATGTTTATCTGGCCGAGGACACTCGCCAGCCGGGCTCAAAGGTGGCGGTGAAAATTCTCGAAGCCAAAAATATCGAGAAACGTTATATCTCGCAGTTTTTGCGTGAGGCTTACGGACTTTCTCTCTTGAATCATCCCAACATCGTGAGAATGACCGAATTCGGCAGTTATGCCGATAAGTATTTTATTGTCACTGAATTCATTGAGGGACAGTCTCTTCTTTCCCTCATTCAGAACTCGCCGGTTTCCGAGAAATACGCTTTGCGTGTCGCCTGGGAAATATGCGAAGCTCTCAACTACATGAGCATGTACGGCATCATTCACAGAGACATCAAGCCGGATAATATTCTGATATCCCCTGAAGGACGGGTTGTTCTGGTTGACTTCGGACTTGCCAAGGATCAACACCAGCAGACTCTTTCGTTTGAGGGCGAGATGGAAGGGACTCCGCAGTTCCTTTCTCCTGAATACATCCGCAATGAAAAGAACCAGACAAGCAAGATCGATATATACTCTCTCGGCATCACGCTTTTTTACGCGGTGTCTGGAGAGTTGCCTTTCTCCGGCGATCCATATACGATCACCTCAACACTCCGCCGCCGAAACTTTCGGAAAAGCTTCCTTTTGTCAGTGAAGAATTTTCATCCATGATAGGCAGAATGCTGGTCAAAGACCCGCGCAAACGCTGTGCTCTCAAGGAGCTTATGGAATTACTCGAAAAATGTTCGGGGGGGGCTGAACCGTCTGAAATCAATAACCTAAATGCAAAGGATAGAATAATGTCATCAAAAAACCTCAGCAAGGCAGAACTTGAAAAAGCCAGTCTGGACTATCATAGAAGTCCGGCTCCCGGCAAGATCTCCGTTATTTCCTCCAAGGCCTGTGAAACTCAGTATGCGCTTTCTCTGGCCTATACTCCCGGTGTAGCGCTTCCCTGCATGGAAATCAAAGCTAATCCGACCGCCGTCTGGCAGTACACTTCCAAGCCCAATATGGTTGGCGTTGTCAGCGACGGTACCGCTGTCCTCGGACTCGGCAACATCGGCCCCGAAGCAGGTATTCCCGTGATGGAAGGCAAAGCAGTTCTTTTCAAGCGTTTTGCAGACATCGACGCTTTCCCGATATGCGTCCGCAACGTATTCACTGCCGATGGCAAAACAGACGCCAAAAAGCTTATTGAGACAGTTGAGCGTCTTGAACCCTGTTTCGGCGGTATCAACCTCGAAGATATTGCAGCTCCGGCATGTTTTGAAGTCGAGCAGACTCTCAAGAAGACAATGGGGATTCCGGTTTTCCACGATGATCAGCACGGTACGGCTATTATCTCGCTTGCCGGTATTGTCAACGCCCTTAAACTTGCTGGAAAGAAGATTGAAAACTGTCGTTTTGTCATTAACGGCGCAGGCGCTGCCGGAATTGCCTGTTCAGAGTTCTATATCGCTGCCGGTGCCAACCGCAAAAACTTCCTCATGTGCGACTCCAAAGGCGTTATCTACAAAGGACGTGAAGACCTCAACGCAGAAAAGCTTGCTTTCGCCAACGAAACTTCAGCGAGAACTCTCGAAGAGGCTCTTGTCGGTGCTGATATCTTTATCGGCGTATCGAAGGGCAATGTTCTGACCTCCGAAATGGTTTCAAAGATGGCTTCAGGCGCTGTTGTTTTCGCCATGGCTAATCCGGTTCCTGAAATCTTCCCCGATCAGGCTCTTGCCGGAGGCGCTTTTGTTGTCGGCACAGGCCGTACAGACTTCCCGAATCAGGTGAACAACGTCCTCGGCTTCCCCGGCATCTTCCGCGGAGCCCTTGATGTCCGTGCCACTGACATCAATCAGGAAATGAAACTTGCGGCTTCCTATGCGATTGCCTCTATCGTTCACGAGAAGGTTACTGACGAGATCTACGGAATTCTTTCGAGCGCATATCCCGAAGATGCCAAAGCCGGTGTTTTCGATGGATCATGTCCGCTCAAGACAACCCTCGTTATTCCGAAACCCTTCGATCCTAGAGTTGTTCCGCGCGTCGCCCGCAAGGTTGCCGAAGCCGCAATGAAGTCCGGCGTTGCCACCGTGATGATTGAAAATCTTGACGAATACGAAGCCTCTGTTGCCGAGCGCATCAAACGCTCCGTTTCCTGATAAAATAAGAAAGGCAGGGATGAAATATTTGTCCCTGCCTTTATATTTCTGCAGGTTAAATTTCTACTGTTATTCCGGGAAAAAGTTCCAGCCTTTTCAAGCCGGCATTTGAGCATTCTTTCAGAAAATCTGACGGATCAAGAGTGTTTTCCGCGAACATTCCGTAGTGCATCGGAATGACCACTCCGGGGCGGATTTCTTTTATTACTGATAACGCTTCCTGCCAGTTCATGTTTCCATATTTGCCGTTTATACAGATGAAGGCGATATCTATTTGTTTACCAATTGACGGCGCAAGTCCAGGAAAATATTCACTGTCGCCGCTCAGATAGATTTTCCGGTCGTCGAGCTCAAAGATCAATCCTGTCGCAAGCGGATCTGAATGCAGAGCCGGAATCGCCTGAACAGAGAAGTCTTCTGTGCGAAAAGATTCTCCTCTCTCAAGCTTTTTCATTCTGGATTCAGCTATGCCGTCTGCTTTTGCTTGGGATATTACGCTTGAGGGACCGAGCAGGACGCAGTCAGGATATAATTTCATTATCGCCGGCGCAGTTTCGGGATCATAGTGATCCAGATGATCGTGCGTGCAGAATAAAAAATCAGGCTTCAGTACCTCAAGTTTGAAAGGCGGCGGAATAAGCCGTTTCAGTTTCGAAGGCGATCTTTTTTCCACTGCATCGCTCAAATACGGATCTATCAGCATTCTTGTTCTTGCTGTTACAAAAAGAAAACCGCCCTGTCCCAGCCATGTGCATTTGATACTCATATTCAGAGTTTCCTATTTTCTGCTTCTTGCTAGTTTGCGGGATACTCCGCCGTCCGCGATTAGTGTCTGTCCTGTAATGAAGGAGGCCTTTTCAGAGGCAAGATATACAGCAAAATTGCCGATGTCTTCCACATTTCCGACCCTGCCGAGAGGAATATCCTTTTCGACTTCGCTTTTGTCGTAGCCGGATGCTTTGCTCATTCTGTCGACTTCAATATAACCCGGCGCTATGTTGTTGATTCTGATGCCTAATTCTCCGCACTCAAGGGCAAGCTGTCCTGTCATTGAGTGTATGGCGCCCTTGCTCATTGCGTAGAGAGTACGTCCCGGCACGCTCGTATCCTGTTGAACTGAACCGATATTGATGATGCTGCCGCCTCTATTCTTCATGAGTTCGATTTCACGGAGGCAGCAGAAGAGAGTTCCTTTTATATTGATGTCGCTGAGCTTTCTGTATTTTTCGTAGCTGAGATCTTCGAGCGCCATGAAGCCGGGGTCCCAGCCTGCGTTGTTGACTGCAATATCCAGTTTGCCCCAGTCTTTTTTTATCGCGGAAAAAAGAGCTTCAAGCTCATCTTCCTTTCCGAGATCGGCGCAGAAAATTTGAGCTTCAACGCCTTTCCTGCGGATATCAGACAGCAGACTTTCAGCTTCGCTTTTTTCCGATCTGTAATGCAGAAATAGATTTGCTCCAGCGTCGGCAAGGGCGAGCGCGATTCCGCGCCCGATTCCCTTAGCAGAGCCTGTTACCAGAGCATATTTCCCTTTGAGCTCATTCATTTTTCCACCGTAAGAATATATTCACCGGCTCTGACTTTTATTCTTCCATCTTCCACTTTTTTCCCGTTCAGAGCTATGATACGCATGGAATTAAGTTTGAACTCAAGCTCATGCTCGAAAAGCATCGACACTGCTGCTTCTCTGAGGCAGTTGACGTAGCGGTTGGACATGATTTTATAAGCTTTTCCTCGTTCCGGCGCGCTGATGTATTTCTGATCCGGGAATATTCTGAGCTTCCATTCCGACTCGGACTGCTTTTCGAGATGATAGAATCCGTTGCCGCTTCCGCTTGCAAATTTTGATGTGCCTCTGCCCGAGACAATCTCAAATTTTGATGTGTCTCCAAGCTCGATTTCATTGCTGTTGGAATAACGGAAAATCTTATCGTTTTTAAAATAGACAAAGTCGTTTTTACGCTCGATTGAGAAGTCGTTTCCGCTCCACTTTTCTTCTTCCATTGTGAGTTTATCGCCGGGATTCTGAGATCTGAAAATCTCTCCGGCAGCGGCGAATCCAGCCGCCCTTGAAGGTGTGTGTTCAAGGCTCATGAAATGCACAAGCCAGCCTGGATTCCAAGCTGCGACGGCAGCCGGAGTATAGGTGAAATATGCAGCCATCTGGACGTCATTTTTCGCGTACATCGCGGCGATTGCGGCGAGCGGATAGCCGTTCTGCGTTGCGGTCGCGTCGAATTCATAAGATATTTTCGCCATTTTTCCGTAATCGCCTTTTTCCATGATTCCGAACCACTTTTTGGCGTATTCGAGATGATTTGCTGTATCCGTGTTTGCGGCATCGAAGGCGTTGACATTCAAATACGTTCCGATCGTATAGGCTTCCACTCCGGAACTTTCTATGACTTCTTTTAAGTCTTGATGAGGAACTCCATTATAGGAAGAAATTTGTGCTTTGATTACATTTTTTCCAAAATACTTATCCACTATCGGAAAAAGATTGTCGAAGTAATTTTTGAGTATGGAGGCACGGAAAAGAGAAAAACAGTTATCCTCGTCTTTTTCTTTCGCATGCTTATTGCGGAAATCTTCCCAGAGTCTTATCAGTTTCTGACGCTGTTTTCCCATTGAGTAGGTCGCGTGATCCATGTTTTTCACTGGATCCGGTTCTTCTTTGATATGCCACATCGCTACGTGGCGAGGCTCATTGAATAGTTCTATTACCACTACATTGCTGTACTCTGCGAGTTTCTTGCCGGATACTCTGCTTTTTCTGGAGAAAAGTCCTTCCATGTAGCGTTTCTGGCAGTCGATTGCATCCTGATTCCAGAGCATTCCGTCGCAGGAATAGAAGTTTGAAAATCCGAATGCATCCTGACTGTCGATGTACCAGTAAGCATAATATCTGTCCTGAATGATCTGGTTTTTGACTGTGTTCCACCAGACCATCGGAGTTATCATGAGATAAATTCCGTTCTTTTCGCATTGTTCCACAAGATAGTCGAAGACCTTCATATTCTGATTTTCGACGATATTGCCGTCTTTGTCAGTGATTTCACGCTCATAAAGATGCATTCTGATGAAGTCTATATTCATCAGCTTGAAGTGCCGTATATCCTCGTCTATCGCGGCAAAATGATCTTTGCCGAGCTCTTCGATATTATAGAAATTGTGATTGAATGGGGCGTAATAATTCACTCCCCACAGCTTGGCTTTTTCTCCGTTTGCGTCGTAGATCACGGAGTCTTTAACATGGAATGGCGTTTTGTATTTCATATTATCAAATTCCTTTTGCAAAGAGTTCTTTTATGTCGCTGTAATGTGTCATAAAAATTTCATCGTTAAGTTTATCGCAACGGTAACCGGGACTGCGGCAGTATGAGCTTTCTACGAGGCCGCGCAGCTTCAGAATTTTCTTTTCAAAGTGAATTATCATTTCAACGTCCTGACGGATATGGTTCAGAATCGCATTGAGTTTTTCATGCACCTTCATCGCCTCGCTCATGTTCCCAGCCTGAATGAGATCATAGATTTTACGGTAAACATCGAACATTGACGGCCCCGGCATGACTCCATACGCTCCGCGCCTGAAGCCTTCAATCATCTGAAACCCTGCGTTTCCGATGAAGACTTTACGTGTGTCATCCAGCATTTCCAGCAGTTTTGATATATATGCTCCAGGCGGTTTGCATTCGATTTTGAAATATGTAAGATTCTGATGACGTTTAGCCAGCCCTGCAAGTACATCCGGCGCTATTGCGACTCCGGTCTGTTCCGGCGCATACTGAAGCATCACGGGAATATTTACGGCGTCGCATAACGCTTCGATGTGTCTTGTCAGTTCCGCTCCGCCCGGCTTCAGGAAAAACGGAGGCAGAAGCATCATGCAGTCTGCGCCTGAAGCCTCGATTCTCTTCGCCCATTTTACCGCTACTTCCGTAGAATGGCGCGTATTTGAGACGACTACAGGCTTATTTTCTGCATGACATATTTCCACTGTCAGGTCTATCAGAGTTTCTTCTTCATCACGGTCGAGCTTGTAATATTCTCCTGCTATTCCGAAGAGAGCCAGAGAATGCGAGCCGCCCCTCAACATTGCCTGGCAGCAGTTCTGATAGGACTTGTAATCGAATTCTCCCTGCTCGTTGAAGACAGCCGGAGCTATCGGGCATATTCCTTTGATTTCCTTCTTTGACATGATGTGTTCCTTATTGCCTTTCCATTATATGACGCATTGAGGGGATTTTTACGCCGTTGTCTGTTATGTAGTCCGATTCTGAAAAATTAGCTGTAACTGTTATGCCGTTTTCAAAGCTTGTTTTCTGAATCCTTTTATCCGGGCTCAGATATTCAAATGAGATCATCTGAGAATATGCTGTTGCCGTCGCTGTTTCTGTTGCTCTCTTGTACGATTCCGCAATTTCATACTTCAGTTTTTCCCAGCCTGATACATCTATGCTGTAGATTGGCGGGAGTCCGTAAAGCGCACAGAAAAGATCACGTTTTTCCATGAGTTCAGGGCAAGAGTTGCTGCTGTCTCCCCAGTAATAATAACTGACGACGCAATCGTGATAAACAAGTTCCCATAACGGAATTTTCCAGACAGGATTCAGCATGTAGTCCTGAATATTCGGTGGAATGTCTTTGCCGTAATATAATGTAGTCATGCGTCTTCCTGCGTCTTCTGCGCGATACTCGCAGGGGCTTGTCATTCCTTCGGAGTAATGGAAATGAGCCGCGAATATTTCCGAGCCTACTTCCACACCGTTGACCAGTCCGCTTTCAGACAGAAAATCTTCCTGTTTCTTTATGTATTCCGCACTTTCAGTTCGTGTCGCCGGATGTTTTTCATCGTAGCACTCGGCGAGTTCGCTTCCCGCCTGTACATCTATAAAGCGTGAATTGTAAGGGACTTTTTCCAGTTCTTCTCTTACGTTCTTCTTCGTAAGCTCCAAAGCGCATATATCGCAGACTGCATGCTGGTCATGATATTTCCCGTCCTTGCCGTGGAGTGGCCAGGCACAGTCATAGTCGCCGTTTTTATTTCTGCGTACTATTTCCGGCCAGTATTTTGTATTTATGCTGCGCTTGACTCTATAAGGGATGATCTGATCCTTGATTGTTTCCGGCAGGACGTCCCTGTAAACATCGTATTTGCCGACCAGAAACCCTTTTGCTTTCAATGCTTCACATACTTCACGAGTTTCGCCCTCAAAGGAGTTCCAGAGAATTTTTGTCATACCCAGTTCTATCATTTCATTTGCGAGCTTGAGGGGATTTCTTTCCGGAACGTCCGTTTTTTCAGGACGGGCATAGAGTCTGTTCATGTTATTGTCATCCCAGAGCCATATATCCGCCGCGCCGACAAGCTTGCTCAGTTCCGGTGTTTTCTTTTCTTTTTCCTTGAGCGTGACGATCCAGCCCATGCTTTTCCGCCATTCTCTGTACTTGCGCATTGCGGAGACAAGATCTTCTGCAAAGAATATTCTTGTCTCGCGGTCATAGCCCCATTGTCCCTTCTGGCTCAGCCATTGGAGCTGGCAGTGCAGAATTCCATCCTTATCGCGATAATTGTTCAGTTCTGCGTCACATCCCGATTTCAGGGCTGTTATTACGCAGTGCTTTTTTCGCAGGAAACCGACAAGATTCATTGAGGCAGATCCGCTGTAAAACACCATACGATTCTTGATCTTTATTGATGCGTCATTTACCGGAAACGCATAGCCTTCGCCTATCGGATAAATTCCTGTGTCGCCGCTTTGCATTTTCCAGGCGGGAGGATAGTTAAGCTTTTCTTTCATTCCTGCTTCAGGATCGGCGGAAATTTTGATTGACAGTTCGTCTGGTCTTTCCGCAGTGATCCTTACTGTTCCTCTAAAATCATTGCCTTCTATTTCATAGCAAATACAATCTGATTCCTTATGCAGATTGTTCACTCGATAAATGCTGTCAGATTGACTTAGGCAGTCTCCGCTGTCTTTCATTGTTATTGATATACCATGCTTTTCGTCGATTTTGACAAGCAGCATATCTGTTTCAAGACTCTGCATGATTCTGTTTCCTTATAGGTAATTGAAGTCACAGCCGAGGTCGGCCTGCATTACGTTGTCTATATAGTGACGGACAAATCCGCGCTCGAATTCTTCTTTTGTTTTATAGTCAGTTTCAGCAAGACGCTTTGCGATTTCTTCGTCGCTGAGTTCGACATTCAGAATTCCTTTTTCGACGTCGAGAACGATTATATCTCCATTTCTGACTGCGCCAAGCGGCCCCTTGTCTGCGGCTTCAGGACATACATGCAGGACAACTGTCCCGAAGGCTCCGCCGGACATTCTTGCGTCAGTGATCCTGACAAAGTCTTTGATTCCCCGTTTATACATTTTAGGCGGAATCGGCATATAGTTTCCGAATTCAGGCATGCCTGGTGCGCCTTTGGGGCCGTAGCCGCGCAAAATAACCGCCTTGTGTTCGTCCATATCAGAATTTTCGTCGAGCAGATACTTTTCCGCCTCGGCAAGCGTATCGAAAACGCGGGCTTCTCCACGGAATTTCAGAAGTTCCGGGCTCGCCGCCGATCTCTTTATCACAGCCCCGCGAGGCGCCAGATTTCCATGCAGTGTCGCTATTCCTCCACCTTCAGCCAGTGGCTTTTCCCATGAGGCGATCACTTTTCGATTGTGAGATAGATGTATTTTTTTAAGATTTTCTTTCAAGGTATGTCCAGTAACAGTCATAACCGAGAGATCAAGCAATCCCTCAAGTTCCTTCATCAGGGCAGGGACTCCGCCGGCCTGATGGAACTCAATTCCCACGCTGCCTTGTCCGGATGGCTTGACATTGACGAGTAACTTGGTTTTATCGCTGATTTTCTGGAACTCGGCAAGCTCAAGTTTTATGCCTCTGCGTCTGGCAATTGCCGTAAGGTGGATGATGAGATTTGTTGATCCGCCAGAGGCCATCAGTACCGTTATCGCGTTCCTGATTGCTCCGATTGTAAGAATGTCTGATACCTTTATGTTTTGCTTCACAAGCTCGACTATCTGTCGTCCTGTCATTTCGGCAAAACGCGCTTTTTCGGATGAAACTGCGGGTGCCGTTGCGCTTCCGGGCAGACTTAGTCCGAGTGATTCCGTCGCGCATTGCATGCTGTTGGCCGTTCCCATTATAGGACATGCTCCCACGCTCCCGTAGAGACATCCTTCCATGTTT
Source organism: Verrucomicrobiota bacterium (assembly GCA_022703965.1). GTDB lineage: Bacteria > Verrucomicrobiota > Lentisphaeria > Victivallales > UBA1829 > JAKJHH01. The sequence goes on along the minus strand of JAKJHH010000025.1, from coordinate 7,846 downwards.
TTCAGATCTTCGTCGCTGAGTTCACCAGCCTGATATTTTGTCCAGATTTTAAAGCTGTCGGTTCCGCAGACGAGAGTTTCTCCCTTATGATTTCCGGGAAGCATCGGGCCGCCGGGCAGGAAAATCATTGGCTTGTCTGCCGAGGCCGCCGCCATGAGTTGTCCGGGAACGCTTTTATCGCATGAGCCTATCAGAACAACTCCGTCGAAGGGATGACGGGCTATGAGTTCCTCAGTCGTCATTGCCAGAAGATTGCGGTAGATCAGACTGGAAATATCGAAAAAAACCTCGCATATGGACATCGTGTTTATTTCGAGCGGGAATCCTCCTGCCGCCCAGACTCCGCGCTTTACCGCTTCGGCAAGCTGCTTGAAGTTGTAGTGTCCGGGGTTGGTTTCCCCCCATGTGTTTATGATGCCGACTATGGGCTTGGAGAGATCCTCGTCCGTGTAGCCCATGCTCTTGATGAGTGCGCGGCGAAGCAGAACCTGACGGTTTTTTCCTCCCAGCCAGCTTTTGGAATTTGAAGGCGCTTTCATTATTTTGTCCTGTGTTTTATTATGCGTGTATGAAGTTTTTTCTTCTGGATTCCAAAATGAGGATTTTCGATCTGTCTTATGAGCATTTCAGCCGCTGTTCTGCCCATTTCTTTCATCGGAGGCTCTACTGTAATTATCGGAACAGCTATGAATTCGCATAAAGGCGAGTTGTCGAAGCCGGAAAATCTTGTCTTTGATATATCATATCCGCGCTTCAGAAGTTCTGTGATAAGATGAGCAGCGCAGAGGTCATTGAGGCAGCAGACGGCGTCAGGAGAACTTTCTGCATCGGCAAAGAGTTTAAGGAATCTTTCCCGCTCTGCCGCCTCAGATTCTCTTTTGATACAGAGAGTCGGATTGGCTTTGAGACGGCATCTTTTCATGCCGTTCATAAAGCCTTCTTCTCGTTCGCGCGCGGCAACGGGATTGACTCTGTTATCTGCATAGACTGCTATTTTACGAGAGCCGTCTGCATAAAAGTTTTCGACGATTTCACTTATCCCGTCCGCATTGCCGAATTCTAGAAGATTAGCTTCGATTTTTTCAGGAAGCCTGATAAGATAAAGCGTCGCAATTCCGGATTTACTGATGAGTTTGAATGCATTCAGATTTTGCTTGTCAGGATCTCCATATATGACGAGTCCGGCAGGCTTGCGCTCGACTGCACTTGCAAGTATGCGCTCCTGAGTCTGGGCATCTCCGGCAAGCGGGACTATGGATATGAAGTAGTTGGATTGAGCTGCCGCCGCTCCGAACTGTTTGAGCGTTTCGGCGAAGAAAACTATGTCGTGACATACAAAAATCAGCTCACGGGATATTGTTTTGAGCGGTTTTACTACAACGGTGCCGACTCCGTTTATTTTGCGAATCAGTCCCGCATCGGCAAGTTCCTGCAAGGCTCGTCTGAGTGTAGGTTTGCTGACTCCGAACTCATCCGCAATATTCTGCTCAGGCGGAAGCAGTTCGTTTTCCTGCATGGAGCTGAGCTTCTTCTCCAGTCGGCCTTTTAAATCAAGATAGAGATTGTTTCTGGACATATTTTGCAAGCTTTAAAATTAATTTATGTTTCTATACTTCTATTTTATGGCTTTGAACTGATAAAGTCAATAGATGTTAATGTGTAAAATTAAAAATTATTTTAAAGCTTGCTGTTTCTTGTCCGGATTACATTACGTTGCTGATGTTCCAGTGGAGGTTGTCAAGAACGTTTTTCATTGCGCGTACACTTGGCTGTCCCATGCCGTAGCGAGGTTCATAATGCGCTACCGCAAAGAGAATTGATACTCCAAGCGCGGGACACATGAAGCGGTGAGGACGGCTGAATTTTCCATTGCAGAGATGGATGAACGGTGTTTTCAGTTCGCGTTTCAGTGTCATTGTCGTGCGGAAGGCTTCCGCCAGTTCATCCGCTGTGTTGACCGTTGTGACGATTTTGACCACGTCGGCTCCGCGCTTTTCGACTTCCTGAAGATGCTCCAGCACCTGCTCTGTTGTGCGAGGACACGACATGTGCGAGGATATCACCACATCTGCTCCCTTTGAGTGGATTGTATCGATAAGACGTTTTTGCTTATCTATCGCCTGCTGATTGCGTGTGATTTCCATTGGCGAGGGATCATAGAGGTCGCCCATCACATCAATCATTGAAGCGCCTGCGTCTGCGGCGGCAAGCAGGACTTCCTGACGCCTGTCGTCGTCTCTGTTTTCCCATTTGTCTTCACGATAGAAGAAGAACATGAAGGGCAGATCAACGGCATCGATGACTCCTTTTAATGCCTCCTTGTTGCGGAACTCAGGTTTCAGATCTGATAGGTTGAGCGCAACGCCCTGAGCTCCTTCAAATTCTGCATTTCGGGCTTCCGCTATGAATTCCTGCGGTGTCTGACCGCCCATTATTCCTGTGATTACCGGATACGGTTTGTTGAGAAATGAAAATTTCATTTTATACTCCGTTATATTTAAAGTTTTCTGAAATTCAGTTTTATGCGCCTCTGGGGCCGAGTGTACGGCCTCCGTCGATAAGATAATCCGCACCGGTTATGAAAGCAGCCTCATCCGAGACTAGAAATGCAATAAGATCAGCGAATTCCTCCGGTTTTCCTTTGCGTCCGAGGAATGTTCCGTTGCATGGACCTAATTTTTCTCCCTCAAGAGCTACCAGTGCTGGCGAAACACAGTTAATATTAATTCCGCTTGTGCCAAGTTCCATTGCCAGAGCCTTTGTGAATGGAACTATAGCTCCTTTGCTGGCGCAGTAAACAGCCAGATTGGGAATTCCGTTATGCGCCGCAATAGAAGATAGATTGACGATTTTTCCGTATTTTCTCTCGACCATGTGATTCAGGACGGCATTTGTAAAATACATGGTTCCTTTGACGTTCAGGTCAATAATCCACTCCCATGATCCGTCGGGCGTGTCCTTGAACGGAATCTGTTTATGCCAGCCCGCTCCTGCGCTGTTCACCAGAATGTCGATCTGGCCGAAGGCTGCGAGCACTTTAGCAACTGCCGCTCTGATTTCAACGCTTTTTGTGATGTCTACAACAATTGCTTCCGCAGTTCCGCCTGATTTCCGGATATCAGCCGCGACTGCTTCAATCTTTTCCTTATTGATGTCGATCAGAGCGACTTTTGCGCCTTCTTTTGACAGTTTCAACGCTGTAGCCTTGCCGATGCCGTTTGCCGCACCGGTTATAATCGCAGATTTTCCCTGAAATTTCATACCATCTCCTTTAGGATTTCAGTCCATGCCGCCGCATGTGCGGCCGCCGTCTATCATGTAATTTGAGCCTGTGATGAATGCTCCTTTATCCGAGCAGAGATAAAGGATCAGGTCTACTACTTCCTGAGGCTCTGCCGCCCGTCCAAGTCGTGTTTTCATGTTCGCCATGCCCGGACGTGTCAGGACTGGACCCGGAGACACACAGCAGGCACGGACTCCGTGAGGAGCTCCGCAGAGTGCAAGTGCTTTGGTGAGTCCTATAATTCCGCTTTTCGCCGCGCTGTAATTGACGGCTCCGGCTGAGCCTTCGACTCCAGTAACCGAACCGAGATTTATTATGACTCCGCTCTTCTGTTTTATCATTGTTCCGAGAACGGCATGACAGAAGTAAACGGCTCCCTTGAGATTTACGTCAATTCCCCAGTCGAGCACCTCTACAGGCATTTCATGAAAGGGCTTCGGACAATTGAGCATTCTTCCCTCGGCACCGCCTGCAAAGTTGAGCATCATATCGATTGCTCCGTATTTTTCCAGAGCCAGATTTGTTGCTTCTTTGATCTGCTGATACTTTCTGACATCGACTTCGATTCCGACAGCTTCTCCTCCGCTTTTGCGGATGTCCTCGACTGCCGCGTTGACCGCATCGGCACTGATGTCTGTCAGTACGACCTTTGCGCCTTCTTCAGCGAGACAGCGGGCTGTCAGAAGTCCCATGCCCGAGGCCGCTCCGCTTATGATCGCCACTTTATTTTTGAATCTCATGATTCCAATCCTTTTTATTGAGTCGCTCAGGAAAATGTCAGCACTACTTTGCCGATGTTTTCAGCGCGGCGCAGTACGCCGTGAGCCTTTTCCACATCTTCAATCGGGAATACTGCATGAATATTTGTGATGAGTTTCTTGCTTGTGAAGAGTGGCCAGAGTTTCTTGTGGAGTGCATCAAGAATTGCGCTTTTCTCCTCGGGTGTGCGGCTGCGCAGGGTGCTGCCGATCAGTCGAATGCGTTTGCGCCAGACGGTTTCGAGGTTGATTGTCGTTTCACTGCCGCCCATTGTTGCGATCATGATCCAGCGTCCGCCGAAAACCATGTTGCGGAAACATTCGCCCATAGTCTTGCCGCCTATGCAGTCCAGTGCGACGGTCGGCGGATGAGCTGCGATGACGGGACGTACATCTTCTGTACGGTAATCAAGAACGTAGTCGGCTCCGAGGTTTTTGACAAAGTCTGCTTTTTCCTGAGAATCAATGGTTGTGATGACCTCAGCTCCCATCTGTTTTGCAAACTGGATTGCTGCCAGACCGACTCCGCTTGCTCCTGCCTGCATGTAGAATACGTCACCGGGCTTCATGCCGCCTGCTTCCATCTGCAAGTTTAGGTAGACTGTTGCCCAGACTTCAGGTAGCGAGGCTGCTTCTATCATCGACATTCCTTCCGGGATCGGAATGACCATTCCCGCCGGTGCCGTTACCAGTTCCGAATATCCGCCGCCGCCAAGCAAGGCACAGACTTTGTCGCCAGGTTTTACTGTGGCATCGGCAGGGGCTTCCAGAACTTCGCCTGATACTTCGAGACCGCACCACTGAGGCCATCCTTCGGGAGATGAATAGCAGCCGTCCTTCTGCATAAGGTCGGCGCGATTGACTGCCGCCGCATGAACTTTGATCAGGACTTCATCGGCCTTGCGGACGGGATTGGGCATTTCGCGCCAGGAAAAATTCAGCTTTTCGTCAAGAATCATTGCAAACATCGTCATTTTCTCCATTTTGTGTATCCGGCTGCCGCAAGACATATTTCCTGCACCAGATAATCGTGTTGGTAAGTATAAGGGTTCTTTATTTCGCCTCTGATTATTTTTGCCAGCTCAAGAAGCTGCTCGAGATAGCGGTCGTTTTTTATGCCTAAATCGATTGTATGATTGCCTGCTTTGTACTCTTCGTTGTCCTCAAGCAGACGCAGCTCCATCATGAGCGGCTTTCCGTCAAAACGTTCTACTGGACAAAGCTCAATACTTCCTTTTGTACCGCATACTTTCAGACGTCTGTTGTTCAGTCCGTCAACCTCAAGACTTGATGCACGTACAGTTGCAGTTGCAAGAGGATACTCGAGCACGGCAAGACAGCAGTTTTTAGGATTTTCAGCTATTTTTGGAGCAGTTTTCAGGAATGAGTGAACTTTATCAGGACGTCCAAGCAGTTTAGCTATGAAGTCTATAAGATGACATCCAAGATTGAACATAATTCCGCCTTTGAAGCTGGATAAGTATTTTTGATACTCAGCTCCACCGTAATTGTGATTCATGCTTGTCTGAACCTCGAAAATATCGCCGAGCCAGTTTTTCTGTGCAGCTCTCAGACAGAACTGCATAGCCGGATTATTTCTGAACATGAATCCCATCTGGAATGGCAGATTTTTCTTTTCGCAGCCTTTCAGCAATTTGGCAAAATCTTTCATATTTTCTCCGCCGGGCTTATCCATGTGCATTGCAAGATTGCGTTCCATGCAGCGCATCGCAGTCGGAACAAGATCCGTATTCGGAGTTTCCACCGTCACAGCCTGAAGTCCGGGTGTATTGAACAGTTCTTCTTCGCTCATGAATTTCAGCCCTTCATAAGGTTTCATGAGATCGGCTGGAAGGAATTTTGCGCCTGTCATATATCTGTCATCGACAACGCCGACGATCTCATAAACGTCTCCCATTTTGCGGAGACTGTTTATTTTCCCGTTCGCGTGTTCGTGGCAGATGCCTATTTGTCCTATTTTTATTTTCTGCATATATGATCTCTTATTTGCCATGAGTTTTCAGGTAATCATCCATATTTTTCCAGACTCCGCTCGCGTCCGGCCAGACTGTGTCCTTCGGGAGTGCGGCAAGTTCTGTTTCGAGACCGCGTTTGAGCGGCATGAAGTCTTCCTGTTTCAAGCCTGTAACACGCAGGATTTTTGAGTTGTCAATTACACGCTGGAAAAGTCTGTCGTAGATGAGCTGATGTCTGGCGAAGCAGGAGGCTCCGAGAATATTCAGGTAATCTTCCTTATCGACAGCTACATATTGTAATCCGATGATTTCTCTGTAGTACTCGGCGATTTCTCCCCAAGTCCTGTGCTCGGCTGTCGCTACAGTGAAGCGTTCACGCCATGCGGCGGAATTGAAGAGCAACCGTGCGATCATTTTGGCAACATCGCCCGCCCAGCTCATTGTAGCCTGAACTGAAAGAGCCTCACGAGGAAGTACAAGTGGCAGCTTTTTAAAGGTTCTTGCGATAACGACCGGAGCCTCAAGCGTTACAAGCTGATAACGGTATTTTGAATATGTTATTGCAGGACGGATAATAGTCCAGTTTTTATAGGCGGAGGCCTGAAGAACATCTTCCTGACGAGCCTTGTAGAGAGCATAGTCTTCGGTTGCAAGGAAGTCTTTGTCCTTTGATACGTCAAGCAGTCTTGCTGTGTTTTCAGTAACCGGAACTCCCCCGTCATAGATACGATAGGATGAGAGGAAGATATAGTGTCCGGTGTTCTGAAGCAGGAGGTCGTATCTGTCCTTGAATTCCTCTGTGGAGTAAATCATGAAGTCGACGATTGCATCGAATTTCTCTTTCAGGAGCTCCTTCAGATAGTCTTTGGATTTTGCGTTGCCCTTGATGTAGGAAATGTTCGGATTGGAGGAGGCCACTTCATCCAGAGAAACGACCGTGACTTTGTAGCCCATTGAAGCGAGTTCAGGAACGAGATATACTCCCATTGCCCCTGTTCCGCCGAGCACCAGCGCTTTGAGTCCTTTGCCTGTCTTCATATTTATGTCCTTATATTATTTGATTTTATTCCAGTCGAAAACTATGCCGAGAGGCGGATTTTTGTCCGTTGCGAGACGTCCATAGATGAATTCCGCTTTTTCAGGCGAAACGACTTCTGAAATCAGCGGTCTTGTCTGAAGCTTTTTAGCAGCGACAAGTTTCAGGAATGTCCTGTAGTCATCCTTTTCAGTCCAGTGAGCGGGGGCGGATTCCTGCTTACTGCGTGTGAACGTATGTGCGCCGACAAGGGTGATTCCGCGACGATGCACGTACTTGTAGAAGTCGATCGGCACGTCCGAAATCCTTGTGCAGCCGAGCAGGGAAATGCGTCCTTCCCAGGCGATATATTCGAGCGCCTGCTGCAATGCTATTGACGATCCTGTGACTTCCACAACCGCATTGGGGCCGTTGCCGCCGCAGGAATCTTTGACCTTCTGAATGAAATTGTCTTCGCCGGGGGAGAGCGCGCAAGTTGCTCCAAGTTTTACGGCGAGATCGCGACGTGTCTTGTCGAAGTCCAGAGCCACAACAGGAATTGCGCCTGAAAGATTTGCAATCTGTACCGCGAAAGCTCCAAGTATTCCCATTCCGGCGACGACAGCGGATTCTCCAAGTTCGATTTTCAGTTTGCGGACTCCGAGAAATGAAAATGATGCGATATGCGCTAAAGCCGCGTCCATCATGTCAATTGAATCATCTTCAATCTTCAGAAGCTCGGATGCCTTTTTTACGATATACGAACGGTGTCCGCACCAGTTGACGACGATTCTGTCACCTATTTTCAGCTCCG
>JAKJHH010000259.1:290-5093 GCA_022703965.1 Verrucomicrobiota bacterium | reverse complement strand
CCGACTATCTGCGAGTTGCTGGATATCAAAACAAAACATGAACTGCATGGAGAATCTTTGCTGCCTCTTATCAGAAATGAAAAAAATGAGATCAGAAATTCACTTCTTCTTGAGGTCAATTATCATGCCGCCTTTGAGCCCATAAGAGCAGTCAGAACACAAAGATATAAGTACATCAAACGCTATGACAAGAGAAATTCACCAGTTCTTCCCAACTGCGATGCAAGCTTCTCCAAAACAGTCCGTCTGGACAACGGCTGGGCCTCAATGGAGCCGGATCAGGAATATCTCTTTGACCTTATTTTTGATCCATGCGAGAAAAATAATCTTGCAAATGACTCCGGACACAGCAATGTATTGAAAGAAATGCGGGGGCTGCTGGATAAGGAGATGAAAAGGACATTCGATCCTCTGCTCTCCGGAGACATCCAGCCGCCACGAACAGCACTTCTAAATCCAAGAAGCGGAATCGATCCTGTAGACAAGGAAATAATGTCGTAAGGCCAGCGCTGAGGAAGCTCTAAATGAAAAACTACTCTCTGCTCATAAAACCTGTCTCATACAACTGCAATCTGAGATGCAGCTACTGTTTCTATCTCGGCAAGTGCGGCGTATTCGGAAATGGGGCTTTAAAGATGACGGATGAGATTCTGGAACAGTGCATAGAAAAATATCTCAAGAGCGGAGTCACACATGCAAGTTTCGGCTGGCAGGGCGGCGAACCGACACTTGCCGGACTCGACTTCTTCAGAAAAGCCGTTGAATATCAGGACAAATATAAAGCCCCCAATCAGATGATAAGCAACGCGCTTCAGACAAACGGAACTCTGCTTGATGACGAATGGGGTGAATTCCTGCATAAGCATCAATTTCTCATCGGCATCAGTATCGACGGACCTGCTGAGATTCATGACAAAAGCCGTTTCTATGCGACTGGTGAAGGAAGCCATAGACTTGTCATGAAAGGTCTGAATATTCTAAAAAAGCATCACGTTGACTTCAATGTACTTACTCTTGTTTCCGCCGCCAATAAAGACAATCCGCAAAAAATATACGAATACATAAAAAGGACAGGCGCAAAATACCATCAATACATCGAATGCGTTGAATTTGACTCAAACGGCAATCTCATGCCATTCGCTTTGAAAAAGGGAGAATGGGGACGCTTCCTTTGCGGCATTTTCGACGAGTGGTACAAGAAAGACACTCGCAGGATATCCATACGGCTTTTCGACAGCATACTCATGTACTTGCTTCACGGACTGAAAAACTCATGCGCCGGAGGAACTGATTGCCGCAATTATTTTGTCGTAGAGCATAACGGAGATCTATTCCCGTGCGACTTCTATGTTCAGCCGGATCTGAAACTGGGAAATATTGCAGACGGAAATTTTCAGAACTTTCAGAATGCAAAACTCTATTCGGAATTCGGAGCGCGGAAACGGAACTGGAATCCAGTCTGCAATTCCTGTGAGTTTCTGAATTTCTGCGGAGGATGCTGTCAAAAAAACCGTCCCATGCGCGGCAATCCGTCAGAAGGACTCAGCGTCCTCTGCGAAGACTGGAAAATCTTTTATCAACACTGCCTCCCGAGCTTCAAACGTCTTGCTGAAGAAATCAAAAAAGAAGCCTCCTCAAAAAAACAGCCATCCGCGGACAGAAATGCCCCCTACCCCTGCGGAAGCGGTCTCAAATACAAAAAGTGTTGCGGCAAATAAATCAAAACATTATAATGTTCAAAAAGAACATATTATAAGTTTTTCACTCGCCAATTAGCCTCAAAGACCAATCCCAAACAAAAAAAGAATAGATATTACTATTGCCTTTAAATTCCAGAATTATTATAATCTTTTCAAAGATAAGATTATAATGATAAAGGAGTCAAGCCCCATGAAAAAAGCCATCCTCATCCAGATACTCTGCTTTCTCGGCATCTGTATGCACGCAGAAGAAACAAGCGTCAATGTATACGACGGTCAAGTCCCCGGCAAGTGGAATAAGATATGTCGTCCGGCGGAGAAGGAAGCGGAAATATCAATATCCTATAATGCGACTGAAAAGGCCGCGCTTTTCCGACTCCCCGCAAAAGATGTTGACGGAGATACAGTCTGCGTTCTTACAAGATTCAATGCGGAAGAACTCAAAAACACAAACCAAGTGACTCTTGAGCTTACAATAAAAGCTGATCAAAAAGGCAAGATAGATATCACAATCCCGGATAAGGAATGGAAGACTCCCCTGAAAAAGAAAATAGAATTCACAGAATCTGGAAAATGGCAGACAGTCAAACTCAAAATACCGGAAGATTTCATCAGCAAAACCGCATCAGGCTCAATACCGGAATTACGCGGAGAACTTTTCATATATCGTGCCGATGCCGGAAAAGAGGCTTCCGTTCTTGAACTTGCAATTCGTCAAATCAAATTCGTCAAAGAGGTCTCAAAATGAAAAAGACACTGACGGAATATGTAAGGGAATCAGTCAGGAAGGATTACATAAACCAAGAAAACGCGGCAGGATGCTGCCTGCCCCCGGAAGGGGCTCTTGCCGAGAAATATAAGGTTTCCCTGATAACCTTGAGAAGAGCAGTCGATGCATTGTCACAGGAAGGTCTTCTTGCCAAAAAACAGGGAAAGGGAACCTTTGTGGTGGATCCTCAAAGCGGAAAAAGCTGCTCAATAGGACTAGTAATACCAGAAAACAGAGGATCGCCATTCTACAGCACACTCAGCACTCTGATTGAGCCTATGCTTAGAAAACGCGGACACAATGTGCATCTTTTTGTCGCAAATGACACAGATACTCTGTTGAAGTATCTTTCGGCGGACAAGAACAAAGTAGACGGACTTCTCATATGCGGCTATATAATGAGACACCAACTCCTGAAAAAGCATGAACTTCCATATGTTCTTGCCGGAACAGAAGGTTCCTGGGATGCCGATTGCGTCTCATTCGACCTGAAAGCAGGTACCTACAAAGCAATACGGCATATGATTGAAGCAGGACACAAAAACATTCTATTTCTCTCGAATTATCATAAGGACGATCCTACATTAAAACGACTGAAATACTCATTCCACTTTCAAGCAACCGAGCGTTACATCGGCTATTGTGAAGCACTCGATGAATCAGGAATTGACTTCAACAAGCAGAGCCTGCTGCACGTCGGCGAGTCCAAAAGGGAATCTTATTTACAGATCTCGAAATTGCTGACAGAGCAGAAACGCCCTGATTTCACGGCTATATTCGCAAGCACTGACCTGATTGCTGAAGGTGCAATTCAGGCTATAAGAGAGCACGGCTTGAAAGTTCCTCAGGATATATCTGTCATGGGCTGCGACAACCTACGTTATGAAAAAGATCAAGTATTGCCGTTAAGCACTCTGGATTTGCGCCTTGAAGAAGTCGCCGGGCGGGCAATTGAGCTTCTGATGGACAGAATAAAAAGCCCGGACATGGAAGAACATCGATGCTATGCGCTAATCCCGCGTCTGATATTGCGTGAAAGCTGCGGATCATGTCCCAAACAACGAATGGAGACAAAATGAGAATAAAAACAGCAAATGCCTTCACGCTCATTGAGCTTCTGATCGTCATTGCAATTATAGCAATCCTGACAAGTATCATGTTGCCAAGTCTTAACAAAGCAAGGGAAACCAGCAGAAGCATTGCCTGTTCATCTCAGGAGCGTCAGGTATTGACAGCAATGCATGCTTACGCAGATACTTATAACGGAATTGGCCCAGGTTACGGAAATAACAACCAGATCATACTCGACAGCAAGCTCGCGAGCGGAAACAATACCATTATGCACTCGCATCTGCTGCCGTTTTTGAGCAACAAAGCCGATATGTTCCACTGTCCCTCAGACACAGGGGGGCAGCGTTTCTGGCGGAGCAGTTCGCTTCTCGGGGTCAACTTCGGAACATCCTACGGGCATGCAATGCTGAATTCGGACACTTCGGCATCAGCATGGAACATCACTCCAGAGTGGTCGCCTTACAAGCTGCCGGTCAACAATCAACTGAAAACTTACAGTATCACAAGTCCCAGCAAAATTGCATTCATCGGAGACAGCGGCTGGTGCTACAATACCGTAACGTATCTAGCTTATCAATATCACTCAAGAGGCTATAACGTCGGCTTTCTTGACGGACACTGCTCAAACTACAAAGCAGAACTCTATGGCAACGAATGGAATAAAGGATTTTACCGCAGAAACTGGTAAACAAGGAGAAGCTTCATGATTTCTAAGTATATAACTGTATTTATGGCAACTTGTCTGATCTGCGGAAGTCTTCCGGCAGAAACAGAACTGAAATGGGAAGCCCTGAAAATCGGAGGCGGCGGACAAAATCTCAGACTTGCTTTCGACCAGTCCGATCCGGAAAGAATATATATAGCAATAGATGTCTGCGGAATCGTCATTTCAGATGATGCAGGCGCTTCGTGGCGCAATGCGAATCCCGGACTTCAAGGCTTTGCTAACGGCAATTATCCGGCTGGCGACATAGCAGTCGATCCCTCAAATCCCAATATCCTTTATGCCTCCTGGGGACGCGAGCATCAGGGCAATTCAGGTGTCATCATCTCAGAAGACCGGGGAAAAAACTGGAAATGGCAGAGTTCTCAAGTCTGCGGTTTCGGAGAAGGAAAATATACTAGGAAAAGTGGAGGCGGAACGGGCATTGTCATATCAAAAACAGGAAGAATTCTACTTATCGACAACCTCCACGAAAACGGAGCGGGCGGCATATGGTTCAGCGATGACAAGGGAAAAAACTGGCAACAGACTCTCAAGTC
>JAKJHH010000259.1:0-280 GCA_022703965.1 Verrucomicrobiota bacterium | reverse complement strand
CGCGTAATGACAATACGCCAGTCCCCTGTGGATGAGTCAACATTTTATGCGTCAGCAGTAAATCATCCGGCAGGTTCAGGCGGCATCTGGGTCAGCAGGGACAACGGAGAAACTTGGACAGAACTCGGACTAAGCGGAAAAGATGTACTGAACTTTGAATTTGAAAAAAGCAATACATCTCAGATTTACGCAATATGCGGTTATGACGGCTTTATGAAAAGCAATGATGGCGGCAAAAGCTGGACGGAATCAAACAAGGGTCTGCCGCTGGCAAAAGACG
>JAKJHH010000258.1 GCA_022703965.1 Verrucomicrobiota bacterium | reverse complement strand
TGCGGCGCATTGCATCTGGGCATAGTCTTTTTGTTGCATTTGATTCAATTATGGCATAGTTTAATGAAGAAATGTGCCCATAATGCTTGATCTTTTAACTGCTATTCAATGTTCAAAAAAATCCACCGTCTTCTGGTTCCGTATATTTTTCATGCTGACTAGCGCTTAAGGTGACGGCAGTCCCTTGCCGTCGGTTCCTTAGACGTTAATGCCGGAAACAATAGGATGGAAAAATCTTGTCGAAAAAACAAGAAATTGACTGACAATTGTACGAGTTTTGCTTCGTGCTTGTCCATCTCTCTTTTTCTGCATTTATGCCACAAAGACCTTTATACAGTTTCGACACCGAATTTGTATGATAATTATTTTACGGAAGAAACAGGCAAGAGCTTCTTTAGCAGTGCTTCTGCCTCCCTTTTGGCAAAAGCAGTTCTGTCAACTGCCCTCACAGTTGCGCCATGCTTTAAATTAGCCCCGGCAAGTCCAGGCTCAACAGTGATCAGCTTAGTTCCTGTAATCCCTGTATAGTCTATATAAAAGACAGAAGATTCTGGAATTTCCATGTCACGACGTACTGATACAATGGCTTCAACATTGAGATTCTTATCAATGCTTACGTTTTCCACAGATCCAATCTCTACACCTTTGATCATAAGCATTGTTCCATTATCTATTCCCTCCGCAGAAGCTAAGATCAAACGTAGCTTATAAGTCTTCTCGTTAAACCATACAAGAACAGCAAGAAAGCCCACCATTATCAGGAGCGTAAACGCAAGCAAAATTCGGGTTTTCAAGAACCGCACATTCATAAAACAATTATCCTAGCAATCCATTCAGAGTCAAAACCATTCTATCCATCGATCCGATAACATCAACGAAAACACTCAAGAAACAAGCTCATTTCAGCGGTAAACAGGCGGATTGCCGGTAAATCCTTTGCCTTTGCAGTCAGGACATTCAAGTTCACCTTTACCCCCGCAAACGCTGCAGGTCTCTTTGTAAACAGTCTTCCCATGACACTTGGGGCAAAGTATCGTCTCAGGACAAGGCAAGGAACCTGTTCCCCGGCATTTGGGACAATCCCTTTTCTCCTGTCCGGTTCCGTTGCAGGTGGCACAGAAAACCTGTTCAAATTTGCAGTACGGCGCAGGGGGAATGTAATAAGTAGTATTCCCGTTAATCACTATCTGAGGAGCTCCATAAGAAACAGCTCTCCAGACAAAACCGCTTCCATCACACGTGCGGCATCTGGCGAAGTAAAATCCGCTGCCTTTGCACTCAGAGCAGGAACGCCTTCCCTGCCCTCCGCAGAAAGGACAGGCAATATAACCGTTTTTACATGCCGGACAATCTTTTATCAGAAAACCTTTTGAGGCACAGGCTACACATTTTAAACGTCCCTTCCCTCCGCAAGTCGCGCAGAGCTGTGACGTATCAATCCATATTTTATCATTGAGCAGAATATGTTTATTGTTCAAATGCCATGCCAGTTCATCCGCAGGGAAAAGCATGTACCTGTATATTCCCTGTCCTTTTGCGGCTAGACTCCTGTAAACATTTTCGCGCAGAGATTCAAGCTTCGACTTCAAAGTAGCAGCCTCACTCTGATACGCTGGGAAATCGTCCGGCATGCGCAGAATAAAAGCGGCAGCCTCGTCAAGAGATTTCAGGGCAGACGGGAAATCTTCCTTGCTGAAATCCGAAACTGCATCCTTGTAGGCAAGCGACACTGAATTAAGGAGTCCCTTGCACAGCATTTCTGAAGGACTGAGCTCCGCAATATCCCCCGGCTCAATTTTCAAAACTCTGCCGCCTGATTCAAAATATATGAATTTTGAGTTGACAAGACCACCTGATTTGCCCTCAAGAATTGTAGAATCCTTCATAACTATATAGCCATTGTCGGCGGCTTCTTTCAAACGATTCAAAGCAAGTTGAGCAAGCTTGGCCTTTTGCTGATCTGCCTTTTCCAGATTTTCGACATCGGCAACCGGAAGCCACTTTCCATTATAAAACTTCAGACCTTTCGCTCTCTGCGCTTCCGCAAGACGCTCGGCTGAACTCTTGGAGTCCTCTTTAATTCTTGAATCAGGCAGCGGCAAAAGAACGGGAATAGAGAAGCCCCCGCTCTTCAGAAGCGCCAGAGTCCCGGATGAAACAGTGGAGATAGAAGACATTTCCGTGCCGGACAGGATTTTCAGCGGCAATGTTTCCAACTCAAGAGCTCCTCGAAAATAAGCAGAACTCGCCTTTTCCTCCACTACTGATGCCGTCTTTCGGTTGCGAGGCAGACGACAAAGATATGAACCGTCATCCTGACGTATCAGCAGAATCAATGAATCGGATGTCCGCTCAAAAATCGGCAGTTCGGTATCGCTGTTAATGAAAATACGCTTGAAGGGAGGAGTTAATTCGATATCCTCGACAGCAGTAAAATACGTCCCGGCTGTCAGCGTGAAAACCATGCTGAAAATTGCCGTTACTGTAAAAAAAATCTCTAAGATCGCTTTTTTCATTTCTACTCCGTCGTCAGGGGTTTATATTATCATACTTTACAGCGAAAGGCAACTTGTATGAAAGATTGGAACAGCGCCATAATCAAGCAACTCCTCTGCGAAGCCGCAATGATCGCCTTGAAATATTATCAGAATCCAAGCGTCGAATTCAAGGCGGACAGATCACTTGTTACCCAGGCGGACAAGGCAATAGAAGCCTTTTTCGCAGAGATATTCGACAAACCCGCAGACGGCTCCTTCATGATCGGAGAGGAAACAATCAGCACCCATTCCCCGGAATATTTTGAGGCCGCAATGGGCGGAGTCGCTTGGATTCTTGATCCGATCGACGGAACCGCTTCATATGCACACAGCACTCCGATATGGGGGATATCTCTAGCCAGAATGGAAAAGGGAGTCCTGACCGACGGCGCTCTTTTCATGCCCATTTTCGGCGATATGATGATAACTGACGGACATGAAGTCTATCATTCGGTTAAAGGCTCCGATCCGGCAAACTGGGACTTCTCCAAAATGCCGCTCCTGAATATCAAAATCCCCGCAGTCAATGACGGAGGCCTTATCTCAATATCGCAGAAAATGGCAAAACAGGGCGGCTTCAAGGGACGAAATCCGGTTCAGGCTCTCTGCTGCTGTGTTTATTCGATGGCCTATCTTATCACCGGCGGCTATATGGGCTACATTGCCACCGCGAAACTCTGGGACATTGCCGGAGGAGTCGCTATAATGTCGCGCCACGGTCTTGATGCCAGGCTGATTTCCGGCCCGCCTCTCGGCGTTGAAGTTACGGAAGATGTCTACAATCTGGATTTCACATCCCCCAACTGCTGGTCTCTGAAAGGACACAGCGTGATGTCCAGAACTCCGGAAGCAACAAAATATGTCATCGAAAACACAATTCTGCCTCCGAATATGAAATAAAAAAGCGGCGGATTTCTCCGCCGCTTCAATGCTGACTTTTATAGTCGGAACTTATTCGAGAACGAGAATTTTCAGCTCGCCTCTGGAATAGTTCGAGGCACTGCCTGAGAATGTCCAGTCTCTTGACTTCCCATCCCAGTTGCCGATTCCTACATCAGCTCTGCTGCCTGCTCCAAAGTTGTTGAAGCAGAGAATCGACTGCTGTTCCTTGAAGTTGTGAATCTGCATGCAACCGTAACCGGGGGACTTGTTGAGATCCTTCTGGTCGCCGAAGTCATAAAGATCCTTCGATGCACCGGGAACATTCGCTTCATTGCCGGGACCATAGTTACAAGGCCAGAACTCAATATTGCAGCCATCAGCAAAATCTCCGCTCTTTATGGCAGATGAGTTTGTCTTGACGCTCACATTTGCAACATTCTGCTGGAATACCGCGTCTGTTCCCTTTACAGGAACACCGATCTTCTTGACATCATCTGTAAAGGCGTCCATTGAGACGAAGACGTAGGACGTCTTTCCATTCTTGTCCTGAACTGCGAGGAAGTAGGCAATTTTCTTGAATGAGCTTATCTTTGAAGAATTGTCTTCCTTGTACACAATCTGAGTATTGCCGTCTTTCAGCTGAACAGCAAGCGGGTTGAGTGTATAAACAAGCTTGTACTTCTTTGCTTCATCAGGAAGAAGATCTGTCAGGAAGTTCTTTTCCGGAATGCTTCCAAAGCGGAAAGGACCGGCAGGAAGGCCTTCCTTGTTGATCAGGTTTACGCCGACAGGGTTATTCGCCCATGCGTAATAAACCATGACAGGCTTGCTTATTTCCTTGGAGAATACAGTCACAGTATCTTCATCTGTAATGACTGCTTCAGCCTTGACTGTCTTCATGTTTTCATCGACGAGCGCAAAACCTTCGAGCTTGTCACCCTTTATTGCGAGCGGAGCTCCGCCGTTGTCGAACCTTACAACTGCCTTGCCGTCCTTGAACTTGCATGACTTGAAGAGAGGACTTGTGACGACCTTGTCCATATCATATGTCTCTTTAAGGGCAAGTCTGGCAAGTCTGTCGCCAACATCCTGCTTGTTCTTGGGATGAATATCGTCAGCTTCGCCGATTTCGATTGTCACGGCAATGCCTGAATTCTTGAGTTCAGCGGCAGCCTGAGCGAATGCTTCACGCATCAGAGCCCAGTTTGCTGTCGGTTCTGCCGGACTTGTCCAGGCTGTCATGAAATTGGGCAGCTGAACAGCGTAGAACGGGAAATCCCCCTGTCCCCAGGTTGCTCTCCAGCTCTTAACCATCTTCACGAGCTTGTCCTTGTAGAGATTCGGCTGTCCGGAATTGTGTTCGCCCTGATACCAGATCGCGCCTTTGATCGCGAAGGGCAGAATCGGACAGATCATGCCGTTATAAAGATTGGAAGGATAATTCTGGTTCTTGTGCGGATGAACTTCGAGACGGGGCGCTCTCGGTGCATTTGGCTTTTTCTCACCTGGCTTGAGTGCGGCAACAGCTTCATCATATTTCTTCTTATCAGCGTCATATTTAGCTTTTTCTTCGGCGAGCTTCTTTTTGGCTTCTTCTTCAGTATAAGTCAAAGCTCTTTTTTCATAGCCGTCGATCTGACTCTTGGCAACTGCGTCGTCAGCCTGTGCTGATGCTGGTGTCCAGGCTTCTACGCTTGTTCCACCCCATGAAGTATTAA
>JAKJHH010000257.1 GCA_022703965.1 Verrucomicrobiota bacterium | reverse complement strand
TCATGTTCCTTGTAGATTCCGCCTGAGACCGCGCATGTTCCTGCGGCTATGACAATTTTAGGTTCGGGAAGCGCGTCATATGCCTTTTTCAGAGCAAGCTCCATATTTTTGCTCACTGGACCAGTGACAATCAATCCGTCTGCA
The DNA here is from genome assembly GCA_022703965.1 of Verrucomicrobiota bacterium. Classification (GTDB taxonomy): domain Bacteria; phylum Verrucomicrobiota; class Lentisphaeria; order Victivallales; family UBA1829; genus JAKJHH01. The sequence goes on along the minus strand of JAKJHH010000257.1, from coordinate 5,012 downwards.
TGGCGCGGCGAAGCCACATACTGGATGCCGAAGCGTCCGAGATCCCAGGCAAGAGTATTCAACACGTTAAGATCAAGTTCACAGGCGTTGCAGCCTCCGGCACTGACTTGGCGGAGTTTCAGAGATTTTCCATAAAGTTTCTGTAATGGCGCTTCCAGTCCTTTGGCGATTTTTATTCCGCTGCCGTGATTGATGAAATCATTGCGCTTGTCGGCGGAAAACTGATAGTGTCCGCTGAATTTTATATTTTTTGAGGAGCAAGCGTCTGCGCATTTGCGGCAGAAAATGCAGTCTCCGTTATCGATTGACAACTTGCCTGAGTCCTTTTTTATGCAATTCTGAGGACATGCTTCGAGGCATTGACGGCAATCTTCAGGACAGCCCTGATTAAAGTGCTGGATTCCTGCGAAATGTTCAGGCAGGGGCGGGGCAGTTTCCGGGAAGGAGTTGGTTCTGTATCCCTGCTTAAATCTTTCAATTATTGTGCTCAGCATTGTTTTTACTCCTAGAGGTCGTGGCCGCAGTACGAGAGGCTGAAACTTTTGTTGCAGATAGGGAAGTTGTATATTTCCTCGTCTCTCATGGATGCTTCGAGTCCATACCAGTTATGGAGGGACGGATCAGTTATTTTATAGTGTTTGAAGCGACTGTCCGCTCCGCTTATGACAAGATGGACGAGTTCACCGCACCATGCTTCTATGGCTGAAACAGTTATTTTTTCCGGCTCTATCGACTTGAGTTCGTTCATTATTTCGCCTTCGGTCATTTCGACTATCAGCTCTTTTATGAACTCGGCAGAGTTTTTTATTTCCAGCCAGCGGGTGTAGGCTCTTGCGAAACAGTCTCCGCCTGGACATGAGGAGGTGGGGATCTGACGGAATCTGTATATTCCTGTCGGAAAATCGAAGCGGATGTCGCGTTCTATTCCGCAGGCTCTGGCGGCGAGACCTACAAGTCCGAGGTCTTCGCATGTATCCAGTGAAATTTTTCCAGTCCCTTCCAGACGAGCCAGAGCGGATGGAGCGTTCCAAAGCATTGCTATTGCGTTTTCTGTATCCACAAAAACTTCTCTCAGCCATTTGGTGAGCTTGCTCTTTGAGGCTTCCGACATGTCGAAGGCGACTCCTCCGGGCTTGACGAAATTTCTGCCGAAGCGGTTGCCGCAGAGCAGTGCTGTCATGTTGAGGTATTCCCCTCGGAGGCGTCCGCAATATGATGAGGTCGGCAGATATGCGATATCGCCTGCCAGCGCTCCGAGGTCGCCTGTATGGTTTGCTATTCTTTCAAGTTCAAGCGCGATTCCTCTGAGTATCTGAGCTCGTCCAGATATTCTGGTTTTTGAGAGCGCTTCAACTGCCTGAGAATAAGCCAGCGCCTGTGCGATACTGCTGTCGCCTGCCGCGCTTTCCATGTAGTGAATTGTCTTATTGTCGGGGCCGCCGACGAGGTGTTTTTCAATCCCTCTGTGCTGATAGCCCAATGCTATTTCAAGATTGAATACTTTTTCGCCAAGACACTGAAAACGGAAATGTCCGGGCTCAATTACTCCTGCGTGTATGGGGCCTACTGCGACCTCATGTATTTCGTCGCCTTTCATCTTGAATAAATCCGTTACGCCCGGTTCAATCGGGACTTCCGGATTGCGTCCCCATGCGTCTTTTCTGTTCTCGTAGGGCTTGTGATAACGCAGTGGTTTGAAATTAGGATGTCCTTCCGGTATAAGTCCCCATTCTTCGGCGATTGCTCGTTCAAACTGCTGTGCTTGAGGGCAGTCTGGGCTGATGGATGGGAATCTGTCGGACTCAAGTTCTGTAGAACTTACAAGGAAAAGCGAATTCATGTCATCGGCAAGTACCGCGATGAGTATGAAATTAGAGCTGTCCTTCTCTTTCGGCATGGCGGAGTAGGAAATCAGTCTTGAGCCTCTGTTGACTTCAGAAAGAATTGCTGATCTGAACTCCTGTATGTCAAGAAGCGGCACTGCCTTGAAGTCGGCAGTTTCGCAGTTATGTAGTTTCAGAAATCTGTCTGCCATTTTATTGAGCTCCGAATTTCAGTGAAATCTGCCAGACTGCCTCGCTGAGCCAGTCCGGTATATAGAGTCCGAGTATCACAGAGAAGACGATCAGGACAGCTGCCGGCAGAATCAGTTGTGATTTCTGCTTTTCAGGAACAAGGCAGCCTGAGCCCATTGCCATTGATATCATGATTTTTGATATGCCTGCGAAGATCAGCGCCAGAAACCCGATATAGAGCCCCGCACTGAGATAATTTCCTGACTCGATCGCGCCTTTGGCAATTGTAAGTTCAGTTATGAATGTTCCGAAGGGCGGAAATCCGCATATCGCCAGAAGTCCGGCCATCCAGAGTACTCCGGTCGCAGGAACTTCTTTGACCATTGCTTTTACATCACTTATGTGTCTGGTTCCGTATGCGGCCAGAATATTTCCTGCCGTAAGGAAGAGCGCTGTTTTGACGATGGAGTGATTCAAGGTATGCAAGAGCGATCCGTATACCGCGATTCCGCCAGTTCCTATGCCGAATGCCATTATCCCTATATGCTCGACGCTGGAATACGCAAGCATTCTTTTGTAGTCTGTCTGTCCTATGATAAACACAGCAGCGATTCCCATTGAAAGCAGTCCGGCTATTTTAAGAAGTTCCTGAGAGAAGTCGCCGACTCCGGCAGATACGCAAATCTGGTGGATTCTTAAAAGCCCCAGAAAGGAACAGTTGAAGAGAGCTCCGGACATCAGCGCGGATACCGTTGACGGGGATTCGCTATATGCGTCCGGCAGCCAGGTATGCATTGGCGCAAGTCCCATTTTTGTGCCGTAGCCGACAAGGAAGAGTATGAAGGATGCTTCCAGCCAACCTTTGTTCAAGGCTCCTGCATTCTTTATGATGTCCTGAATCAGCATTTGAGTTCCGATTCCGTTCAATTGCATTGCCTCGTATAGCATCAGATTGCCGAGCAGTGCCAGACCGATGCCGACAGAGCATATGAGTATATATTTCCATGTTGCTTCAAGCGAATGATTGTTTTTGTGGAAATATATCAGCGGTGCGCTGGCAAGTGTCGTGGCTTCTATCGCCACCCACATGAGTCCTGTATGGCTTGCGCAGATGACAAGGTTCATTGTCGACAGGAATATCAGAAGACAGGAGATGAAGCCGCGTTCAGACATCTCGTCGTCTTCATAGGCTTTTTTCGGAGAATTTTTCCGCTTTTCCGCTTCTCTGTGCAGGTATTTAACAGTCTGAACCGAGGCTGCCAGAAAGACGATTCCTGTGATGCAGAAAAACAGCTTGGATATTTCATCAGGCGCTATCCAGCCCCGGAAAAGTTCGCCTGGTTCAATAAGGCATGAAGCTCCAGAGAGCAGAAGGTTGACTGCCGCCGTCAGGACAAGCAGGAAGCGACGCGCTCTGTCCGAGTTTATGATCCATACGAGTGCCGCCGCGATTGTCGGAACTATAAGAAGAGATGCGCTTATCATCCTGTCACCTCATCGCCTTCCTTCTCTTCTATTTCCTCTTCCCAGTCGCCGAGTGACTGCATTTTGTCTGTGTCGATATGGTCGAACTCGCGGCTGATGTGGAATACTGCGATACCCATTACGAAGATCAGCACAAATACGTCAAGCAGAATTCCCAGTTCGACAATAAGGCTGTGCTCCTGAAATAGCGAGGTTCCGAAGAAATAAATGCCGTTTTCAAAGACCAGATAGCCAAGTGCCTGAGTCAGTGCCTTTTTGCGACTGATGACAAGCAGGAGTCCTGTAAATATCATGGATATTGCTGCAGGAGTTGCAATATCCGAGATTATTCTGTCGGGAAGCGCTATTCCTGAACAGGCCCAGAAGGATATCGCAATTCCACTGATCCCGAGCATGATTGAGACAGGATAACTGATGAACGGTTCTATTTCTCTTTGTACGTGAGCCATCTTTGATGCTTTGTTCAGGAGGAACGGAAGAACTAGACATTTCATGGCGATATTGACGATTGCGATAAGTAGAATTTCACGGTTTTCATGGCCGCCTCCGCTTATCAGAACCGGCATAAGACCGATTATAAGCCCCTGAAACGCGACCGCCTTTATGCAGAAGGCAAGACGGCTGGAGGCCAGCAGCATCATGTCTGTCAGCAGCAGCGTCGCTATCAGTATATCCAGTATTTCATTCATTATTTTTTACCTTGAAAGAAGAAGTATTCCAAGCGCTGCCAACGCGGCTGCGCCTATCAGAATCTGAGGCACTTTGAGCAATCTGACTCTTGCCATGATGGATTCTGTTATTCCTATTGTTATACCGAGCAGGAGCATTCCCGCAAGATAGAAAATTGTATTCAGCCAGATGTTTTCCGTTCCCCAGGGCAGGGCAATAGCGACAAGCACAGTTCCCATGATCCAGAGTTTCAGCGAGGCTCCATAGAGAATCATGCCCAGATCCGGGCCGCTGTAGTCCAGTATCATGACTTCATGAATCATTGTGAGTTCCAGATGCGTATTCGGATCATCAAAAGGCACTCGGCAATTTTCGCAGAGAAGTACTATGAATATTGCCAGTGCCACAAGGAATAGTACCGCTCCAGTGCTGAGTCTTGGCTCCCATATAACTCCCGTCAGCATCCCGGAAAGCGAAAGATTACCTGTCTGTATCGCCAGCGCCGCCAGTCCCAGAAGCAGTGCCGGTTCCGCCAGCGTCGAATATTGCATTTCGCGGCTTGCGCCCATTCCTTCAAAACTTGAGGCGGTTTCCATTGCTCCAAGTACCGTCATGAAGCGAGCCAATCCAAGGAAGTAGGCAAAGATAAGGAGATCACAGGCAAATCCCAGCGGCGTTCCCGTGAAGGCAAAAGGTACGAAGAGTCCGGCTGATATTATTGCTGCCAGGCTTATTATCGGACACCAGCGGAAAAGTGCTGTTGTGCTTCTGCTGTACACGCTGCCTTTTCTGAGCAGCTTAAAGATATCGTAATACAGCTGAAGCAGAGGCTGTCCCTGACGT
>JAKJHH010000256.1:4897-5206 GCA_022703965.1 Verrucomicrobiota bacterium | reverse complement strand
GCAGCTGCTCGGCGGAGAAAGCCTACTTGCCAGAACCGTAAAGCAGTCGCTGGCAGCTTCTTCTGTCGCAAGGACTATCGTTTCGACGGATTCTCAGGACTATGCCGCTCATGCGCTCGAATGCGGCGCGGAAGTCCCTTTTCTCAGACCTGCCGCCATGGCTGGCGACCTCAGTCCGGTTACAGATGCGATTCTCCATCTTCTTGGGTATCTTTATGAGAATGAAGGTGCTTATCCAGAGAATCTTCTGCTTCTTCAGCCGACTTCTCCCTTGCGCTTGTCGTCGGATATAGATTCGGCTTATGAACT
>JAKJHH010000256.1:364-4887 GCA_022703965.1 Verrucomicrobiota bacterium | reverse complement strand
CGTTTCAATTTGCGAATCTGAAGTCCGCCTTGCCTGGCTTAAGGAACTGTCTCCTGATGGTTTCCTTGCTCCGTTGCCATTCTTTTCGGGATCTCAGCATGCTCCGAGACAGGCATCTGCGCCGCTTTACCGTCTGAACGGGGCTGTTTACTGGATAAAAACTGAAGTTTTCATGGAGCGGAAAAGCTTTATAACAGAAAATACAGTTCCATGGATAATGCCTCACGAACGCTCTGTCGATATTGATACTCCTTTCGATTTAAAACTTGCGGAATTTCTTTTAGAGAATAAATAAAGCTTCAAAAACATTCTTTTAAGAAAAAATTTCTGTTTTTCTGTTGACTTAGTCAGAGCTTTGTTTTATAATGAAATTCATGGAAGGGCTAATTCTATGGATAAGATCCTGCAATCGCGTGAACATATTATAAGCATGCTGGAAAAAGGCGAGCTTCGAGAAGGCGAGAAGCTTCCTGGGGCTCGTGATATCGCTTCTACTCTGAAGATATCCCTTCTCATTGTACAGAGCGCGATAAGCACTCTTGTGCATGACGGCATTCTTGAAACTGTTCCTAGGCAGGGAACATTTGTCCATAAAGACTGGCGCAAGCGCATACTGCACAGGAACTTTGTTTTCTTTTCCAGACATTTTTCCTGGATTCCTGCTCTTGAAAATGTCTTGGAGTCAGAAATTCCTGAACTCAAACTTGCCAAGGAGTTTGAGAACGGAATTTTTGAAATGAGGACGACTTTGACTCTCCAGCGCAATGTGAAAAATTACATGGATTTATCCGAACTTTTCGACGAGGCTTTTCCCGACAAATCCATTTTCTTCAAGGAGCCTTTTAAGGCTTTCCGGCAGAATGGAGCTCTTTATGGTATTCCTTTCATATTTTCGCCGAGAGTCCTTTTCTATAATCCGGAATTTCTTAAGAAGCACGGATGTCCTGAGCCTGAATCTGGCTGGACATGGAAGGATTTTATAACAAAGATAAAGTTTTTGAGGAAAAAGCTGCCGCCTGAACAAGTCTGCGACTGGCAGTTTGTACCTAGTTACTGGATGAACTTCATATTCATGGCCGGCGGCTCTCTGCTCAGTCCCGGAACAGATGATCCGGTTCAGATTGATTCAGCTGCGACAATGAACGGAATGAGGATGATAGTGGAGTTGCGTGATGCCATAAATCCGCCAGATCCGAAGATGTCGCTTTATCCAAGCGAATTTTTCAAGGGAAATTCGGCCTTCATGCTCATGCCGCGAGAAGAATTGCCGCGTCTTGACTCTTTCGGAATGAATTCGTGGAAAACTGTAGCTCTGCCGTTTTCTGAATCCGGATTTAACACCTCTGCTCAGGCTACTGACCTGATTTGTATTCGCAAAGAATGTGCAGACAAGGATATTGCGTTGCGTCTGATAAGACTCATGTTATCCGAGAAAGTTCAGGATATTGTCGGTGGCTCCCGCTACGGAATTCCGGTGCTTCGCTCGTCTGCTTTAAAGAGCATCAATATGAATAATCCTTCCGACCGTCTTTTCTACGACGAGATATCAAATACGAGAGCTGACTACAACATGTTTTCCACTGAAATAATGAATCTTGTTCAATACGGAATTGATGATATCTGCTGCGATCCTTCTAATTACGAAAAAGATATGAAGGAGCTTGCCGGATCAATAAGAACACTTATAAAAATTCAGGGGAAAATGAGGATGAACCAATGGATATGAGAAAGCGCTTTACCTTAATTGAATTACTCGTTGTGATTGCGATTATCGCAATTCTGGCGAGCCTGCTTCTGCCATCCTTAGGGAAGGCTCGTAAAATGGCTCGTGAGACTTCCTGTGCTGCCAATTTAAGACAGCAGATTCTCCTTTTTTCCTCCTACGCATCTGACTGGGACGACTGGATAATTCATGCTCAGGCAACAAATACGACACCTGCTATATGGTGGATTCGTTTTCAGGTTGAAGGCTATATAAAGGTGCAAGGCTCAAAGAGTTCTCTTTTTGTTTGTCCTGAACCGGCATCTGTTTTCTACAGAAGTCTTGGAGGCAACGATTATTACGGGAATTATGGTATAAACTCCTGTCTTGGTGCCGGTGTTCCAAGCGGAGATTCTGCTGTGCGCCAGCGCCGCTTTAAAGAGTTGGCAAAAACATTGAAATCTGCCTCAATGACTCCTCTTGCCACTGAGGCAGAGATGGATTATGCCTTGTATGTTCATATGAATACAAATCCTGCCGGAGATCCTTATGGCATAACACCGCCGGCTAATATTCGTTCTTTTCACAGAAATGGAGCCAATTTTCTCTTCGCGGATGGACATGTAAAGCGCATTTCCGCCCCCTATGCGCCTTCCGGAAGCATTGTGTACGCTTTGAATCCGGATAAGGCTCCGGATGCATATACCCGTTATTGAAATTCATTCAGGAGATTATAAATATGAATTTGAAAGTTTTTCTTTCTGCTTTTCTCGGCTTCAGCTTGAGCGCTACCTGCATTGCGGATCAACTGAAGACCGAGATTTCCACTGTTCCTCTTTTTGAGACGGCATCAGTTTACGTCAAATATTCAGGGATTGAGCCGGAAAAATGCCGTCTTTTTATCAAGGAGAAAAAGGCATCTGATTTCCGCGAAGTCTTTGCACCTTTAAACGTAAAGCGCGACAAGGAATTTCGAGGCGCTGTTTTCAATCTGAAAGAGAATACGGAATATGAACTGGTTTCAGATTTGATTGATGAAAAAGGGAGAAGTCTGGTTAAAAATTACACTTTGTTCAAAACATGGACTTCAAATGTTCCGGTCGGCAAAACTGTCGTGATCGGCAAAGATATTCCTGCAAAATTTCCGCTTGAGATCAAAGGAGTCAAAGGCTCGCCTGACGCATGGATAAAGTATGTCGCCGCTCCCGGTCTTGTGATTGACGGCGGCAAGCTCGCTGACGGCGCGATTCTTGTTGAAAAATCCTCATACATCATTTTCGAGGGGCTGACAGTAAAAGGCGGCGACCGTTTCGGCTTTAATCTTGTGAAGTCTGAAAACATCAGAATATTGAATTGCGATATTTCAGGCTGGGGAAGGCTCGGCGTACAGTGTCTGGAAAAGAAGGAAGGACTTCATTACGGAGCCTATTACGATGAGAAAAAACGCATCATAAACTATGATGGTGCGATTAACATTGATTACAGCGGCAAAGTCGTTGTCGAGCGTAATTACGTACATGATCCCAGAGGGACTGCCAACTCATGGTTTTATTCACATCCTACAGGCCCTCAGGCGATGACTGTCCGTTCAACAGGTTCCTGTGTGGTTCGCTACAACGACTTCATCGGCAGCGATGAGCATCGCTGGAATGACTCGATTGAAGGACACGGAAACGGCTCGCTCGACGGCAGTTTTTATCGCGATTCCGATATTTACGGCAATATGATGTCGTTTGGAAATGACGACGGAATTGAGCTGGACGGAGGCCAGATAAACGTTCGTTTCTTCAGCAATAAAGTAGAAGGCTTCCTCTGTGGAATCAGTACTGCGCCGAATATGGCAGGCCCTTCCTACGTTTATAATAATCTTGTAGTCAATCTTGCTGACGAGGACGGGGTTGCAGGTTCAGTCATCAAAAATGGAGGCGGAAGCGCTTATTCAAAAGGACTGACTTACTTTTTTCATAATACATTTTTTACAAATGGAAATGGAATATCCGGCGTCGGCTACGGCAAGGACGAGGATCGCGCCGGATTCTATGGAATCAGCCGCAATAACATTCTTGCCTGCTCGCTGACTCCTCTTAATGACAGTGTTCAGTTTCCCGGTTCAGACTTTGATTACGACCTTATGTGCAACAAGGATAAGCTCAACAAAAATTATATGCTGGCAGCCGAAGGAATGGAGGCGCATGGCATTCAGGCGCTTCCTCGTTTCGTTGATTCTGATTCTGCTCTCTTTTCGCTGCGTCAGGACAGTCCGGCGAAAAATGCGGGAATATATGTGCCGGGCATAAGTCCTGCTTCTGATTCAGACAGAACAGACATGGGAATAATCGGGCTTATTCCTGCCAGGCCAGTTCCTGTGACGCTTGACAAGTCTCAGTTGAATTTGACGCTCGATCTCAAAAGCGGCAAGAAGGATTCCGCAATCGTCACGCTTTCCGTGAAGGATGGAGAGAAGTTCAAGGATACCTTCAGAATTCTTAAAAATGATGTGTTTTCATGGCTCAAAGTTGAGCCTTCAGCAACAGAGCTTGTCGATGGAAAAGCAGTGCAGCTTAAAGTCTCGCTTGAGAATCCTGAGGCGAAAAGCGGTTCAATTCTGAAAGGCCTTTTTCTGATAAAGTTCAGCAATGGCTATTCCGTGCCTGTGACAGTTTACGCAAAAGTATTCAGCGGAAAATTTGAAAAGACCGTCAAGATTTCAGATATGAAAACTGCCGGAACTTTCAGTCCTCTTTCCGGAGAATCCGGCGTGCTGCTTGATAAAGGAGGTCTCGACAATGTAAATACAGCCCGTTATCTTGAGTATAGTTTC
>JAKJHH010000256.1:0-354 GCA_022703965.1 Verrucomicrobiota bacterium | reverse complement strand
GGAAGACGGGACGTATTATATTTTTACAAAGGTGAAAACGCTTGAGCTGCCGGTTGGCCGTCACGACTCGCTCTACATGTCTCTTGACAGTGCCGAGCCGGAAAGATCGGGACTTGCGATTTCCACCGTATGGGACTGGCTTCTGATTAGAGCCGGACAGCCGACTCAGAAAAACCGTCAGGGGGCTTTTTTCAAAAAAGGTATGCACAGCATAAAAATTTATCCGCGTGAAGATCTTGCATTCGACGGTCTTTTCATCTCTTCCGATCCGTTCATGAATAAAGGAGATGGTATGAATAATTAGCTGGGACTCGCGGCATCAGCTTTGAAGCGGTAGAATTAGGCGATGAACTC
>JAKJHH010000255.1 GCA_022703965.1 Verrucomicrobiota bacterium | reverse complement strand
CGCTTCCGCGGCTCTTTTGAAGAGATATTCTCTTATGATATCGCGCAAGGGAGCTTTTTTTTCGTCAGAGTCCATTTTCAGCGTTCTCCATATTATTCAGACTCTTTAATTTCGTTATATATGCTGTCAAAATCAAATAAAGCTGATACAAAACATCAATAAAAGGCTTTGTTTTTTATAAAGTATGTTTATTCCACAGAAAGAGAATATATCCAAAATAGATGCAGAGCTGAGATTTCTTATCTGAGCCTATTGATTCCGTTGGGAAGATGGATTTATTTCAGTTTGTTCAAAACCGCTACGGAATCAATCAACTTGAGTATATAATTTATGCACTGCGGCCTCCCGAAAGCCGCAGTGAATGAGTTCAGAGTATAATCTTTTCTGTTTCAGCATCAAATAAGTGTGCCTTGGACATAAGCAGGGGAAGCTTAAGGCTGTCTCCTACTTTTATTCTTCGATGGGCATCGACTTTTGCAATACAGGCAGAGCCGCCAAGATTGAAATATATGTACGTTTCTGATCCCATCGGCTCTATCACTTCAATCTGACAGTTCAGAGATGGGGCATCCGGAACGGATTCTGCGTGCTCCGAGCCGATGTCTTCCGGTCTGATCCCAAAGACTGCTGCTTTCTCTGCATGCGAGCTCAGTTTTACATTCCAGCTCTCAGGCAGTGGAATGTCTATGCCATTGTCGGAAATGAAGTGAAAAGACTCTTTATGTCCGCATAAGCGTCCTCGTATAAAATTCATTGGAGGTGTGCCTATGAATCCTGCGACAAAGACGTTTGCAGGCCTCTCGTAAATGTTGAGAGGACTGTCAACTTGCTGTATGAGGCCGTCTTTCATTACGCATATACGGTCGCCGAGCGTCATTGCTTCTGTCTGATCATGTGTTACGTATATCATTGTTGTTTCGAGACGATGATGCAACTTGCTTATTTCCGTTCTCATCTGAACCCGCATTTTGGCATCGAGATTTGAAAGCGGCTCGTCAAAAAGGAAAACTGAAGGTTTCCGTACAATGGCGCGTCCGAGAGCGACGCGCTGGCGCTGGCCGCCTGACAGCGCTTTAGGCTTGCGATCAAGATAATTCTGCATGGAAAGGATTTCAGCCGCCTCCCTTACTCTGCGGTCTATGTCATTTTTAGAGATCTTATGAAGCTTCAGTCCGAAAGCCATGTTTTCGTAGACGGACATGTGCGGGTACAGCGCATAATTCTGGAAAACCATTGCGATATCCCGGTTTTTAGGAGGTACATCATTGATGACTCTGTCTGCGATTTTTGCTATCCCTGCACTTATATCTTCAAGGCCTGCTATCATTCTCAGTGTTGTGGATTTTCCGCAGCCGGAAGGGCCTACGAGAACCATAAATTCCTTGTCCTTAATTTGCAGATTGATTTTATCGACTGCGGTAACGCCGCCCGCATATATTTTAGACACATCATTTAAAATAACTTCTGACATAATGCTCTCCTTGGAGGGTTGATAAACACGGATCAGATATCGGAATCATCCCTTGACGGCTCCGAGTGTAATTCCTTTTGTGAAAAACTTTTGGCCTGTGATGAATATTATAAGCATAGGCAGGATCATGATGAAAGAACCGGCCATAAGCAGTGACCACTGAATCCCAAACATTTCTTTGAATTTTGCCAGTGCTATCGGCAATGTATAGAGATCTGAGCTATGAGTTACGATCAAAGGCCACATGAAGCTTTTCCATGACCCCATGAACGTCAGAATAAAAAGTGTTATGAGAGCGTTTCTTGAAAGCGGCAGAATCACATGGATATATATAAGCCATGAATTACATCCGTCTATCATGGCGGCTTCCTCCAGATCTTTCGGGAGAGCCAGAAAAAACTGGCGCAGCATGAATGTTCCGTATGCGCTGAATATGCCTGGCAGTATCAGAGCTGAATAGCTGTTAATGCAGTCCAGATTTCTGAGGATGATGAATGTCGGAATCATTGTCACTGCTCCCGGTATCATGAGAGTTCCAAGGTAGCCCAGGAAAATCTGATCGCGTCCGAAAAATTTCATCCTTGCAAATGCATACGCGGCAAGCGAACTTGTGAAAACTTGACCGACGGTAACAGACAAAGTTACAAATGTGCTGTTCATGAATGCCCGCAGAAAGTTTGTTTCCGCAAAGACGGTATTGTAATTTTCCCAGTGCAGTTTCTCCGGAATCAGAGACTTTAGACTGGATATGTCTGCATTTGAATCCTGAAGTGATGTAGCCAGCATCCATAGCAGGGGAAAGAGAGTGCTGACTCCGATTATGCAGAGCATCAGATAGACCAGTATTTCATAGAACAGGCTATTGCTTTTATACGCACTCATTTTTACCTCCGAAGCACCAGTTGATTATTGTAACCAGCATTACTATGGCAAAAAGCACCAGCGATATTGTCGCGGCATAGCCCATGTTGAACCATTCAAAGGCATGGTTATAGATATAATAACTCAGTGTCGTAGTTGATCCTGCCGGTCCGCCTTGTGTAAGGATGAATGCCGCGTCAAAACCTCCCTGAAAACCTCCTATTACCGACATTACGAATATGAAAAAGTTTGTTGGCGCCAGCATCGGTACTGTTATGTGCCAGAATTTTTGAAACCCGCTTGCCCCGTCTATTTCAGCAGCTTCATAGAGTTCTTCAGATATTCCCTGAAGTCCCGCAAGATAAAGAAGCATGTTAGTTCCTCCCATTGCCGCCCATAATTCAATAAGCATGAGAGAAGGTTTTGACCACTCGTATTCCGTCAGCCATCCCGGCCCTTCTATCCCGACGAATCCAAGGACAGTATTTATTATTCCGTATTCCGGATTGTACAGGCAGGCCCAGAGCATATAGACTGCAACTCCGGCACATATAGAGGGTAGATAGAACACTGTGCGGAAGAAACTGATTCCTTTCATTTTACGATTCAGCAACATAGCTATGCACAGGGCAGCCAGCATATTAAGAGGAATGCCCATCATCAGGAAGAGCGTGTTGTAGAGATATTTCCAGAAGTCAGGGTCATTGAAGATTATCTGTCCGTCGCTATAAGTCCAGCCCAGCAGGTTTCTGAAATTCTGAAGGCCGACAAACTCTGGAGAATTGAAAACGTCCCATTTGAAAAAACTTAAGATGACGGCAAATATTACGGGAATCATAGAAAACAACAGGAATCCGCTCAAATTAGGCAATAGATAGAGCCATGCGGTAAGATTCTCATATATTGTTTTTTTGCGGATCATTTATCACCTCCTGTTTTTACGACAGTGCTTTCCGATATTCTTTTTCTCATTTCTTTTTCAAGCTTTTTCATTGCCTCTTCAGGACTTGTTCTTTCTGCCCATATCTGCTCTGATGCGTTGTAATACAAAGCCATCAGTTCTTGAAGGTGAGGAACCCTCGGAACAGGGGAAAGATAAGATGTCATTGCGAGAAGCTTTTTGTAACCTTCCGGTTTACCTGTATGCTGTTTTACAGCGTCTTCAGCATAACGCAGATTTGGAGGAATACCTCTGTATGACATTGCGACCATGAATTCTCTGGACTGAAATGCCTTCAGTAGCTTCCACGCTTCATCCGGATGTCTGGTATATTTCGACATCACAATGGCCTGACTTGATGCCCATTGAGCTTTCTGTTTGACTTTGGGATTAGAGACGATATCCCAGTCCATGTCTCCGAATTTGGCCTGCATAAATGGCAAATCCCATGTATAAAACTGCATCATCGCAGTTCGTCCCTGCGCGAAATAACTGTAGTTATCAAGTCCCTGCATCATGTTTTCCTGAGGTCTTGGGGTTACCTTCCAGTCTTTGTACATTGACATGTTTGTCTTAAAGTATTTGATCATCTCCGGCGAACTGCATAGAATCGTCTGTTTTCCGTCATGGCTGATTATTTGTGCGCCGAAAACTCCAAGATCTATTTTCCCTTGGTAGCCATAAGATTTAGGGGTACCGTCGCCAGGAGCCGAGGCAAGTTTTTTAGCCGCTTCAAGGAATTCTTCAAATGTCCATTCATCAGATGGAAACGGAAGTCCGGCTTTCCTGAACAGATCTTTGTTGTAGACAATAAATCCGATATCCGTTCCGAATGGAAGTGCGTATATCTTTGCGTCTCTTATGTACCAGCTTAGAACCGTCTGCTGATAATCGTCAAGATTGATCGAGGGATCTTTTTTGATCCGGTCTGTTATGTCCAGAAATACCCCCCTGTCTGCGAATTCCGAGAAGCTTTGCCCCATCCACATAAGGTCGGGGGATATATTGCCGGCTATCATCACCAGCAGTTTCTGATAGTAATTCCCAGCCACCGTCTGAAACTCTACTTCAATGTCCGGATTTGACTCCTCAAATTCTCTTATTGTATCTGCATATATTTTGTCACTGAATTGCGCTGCCGGAACAACCATGACAAGTTTGATTTTGTCAGTTTTTCCCCTTTGCTGAAATGCCTTGTATGAGCTGCTGCTTGTAACAAGATACAAGCCAAGACTTATATAAGCTGTCAGGAGAAGAATGATGCCTATTTTATATCTCATTTTTGCATTGCGGAACATTTACTCCTCCATGATTTTTGTGTTGAGCTGTTAGTGAAAACATCAAGCACGTTCCTGCGACTCCACATAAAGGATACAACATTGGATCCAAAATGTCAATAGAAACATATTGTTGTCTCTTGAATCTTCAAGAAAATGGCTCATCTTAATTTTTTCCGAGCCTTGCGCTTTCTGTTTTCAACAATGCATATGCTACGGCAATTCTCAATTCGGCATCTTCACTGTAAAGCAGATCTTTCATTATGTTTTCCAAGTTTTCCGGACCGGTTTCTGCAATTGCATACACTGCAATCTTATAAGTTGCTTTACCAGATATTGCCAAGGCTTTCAGCGCAAATGCTTGCAGAAGCGGAGATGCGTCAGAATTCTTAAGTATATCTGAAAGCGCCTTGGCAGACTCTACTGACATATCCGGAATAAATGAAAGGCCATTAGCGGCAGCTATGCCAAACTCAGATTGCAAGATTCCGTTCAGAAGACGTTCTCCTTCTTTTCTGTCTGCATAAGTAATCAACCATGCGCTATAAGCAGAAAGCATGTTCCCTGCCCTTATCTGTGCCCTCAGTTTTGTAAGTTCTGTTTTCTCTGGCACATAGCGTAGTTTTGCAAGAGACTCTGTCGCCTGAATCTGCATTGCTC
>JAKJHH010000254.1 GCA_022703965.1 Verrucomicrobiota bacterium | reverse complement strand
CCTGCCGAAGAAAAAGCCGAAGATGAGCGAGACAATAGCAAGACTCTTCCCGATTTCTTCAGGATTCCGTCCAGGAGAAACGGCGGTCATAAAGAAGAATAAGCTCTTATCCTTCCGAGCCGGACTTGCCGCGTTGATATTCGTACTTCTGATAGCGGGAATCTACCTTATCTCGATATCAGGCAAGCACGACGAGAAGTCAATGCAGAAAGCGGACAAGCCATCGGGAACGGCTGAAAAAAAGGATACCGCACCGATGAAAGAAGTCGCGGCGCAAGCGCTTCCCGCTGCTACGGCACAAGCACAGACGCTGTCCAAGTTTGCACAAATGATGCAGGCGGCAGACAATTACGCTTCTGAGCATCCTGACGCGCTGGAAATCTCCATAAAAATGTACGAGAAGATAGCGGCTCAGGCTTTCGACGCTAAAGATGTGAAAATGATAGAAGCTACGAAAGACCGCATTGGAGCTCTGCTGGACAAAAGGGATAAGATTGTAGACGAAGTCATGCGCGATCTCGCAGCGAAAACACATCCGCTTATCAGAGACGGCAAGTACAACGAGGCCATAGCTCTCATTGAGACATACAGCGGTTCTTATGCCGCAGAGTCAAAGAGCCGCAGAATTATGGCTGTCGACAATCTGAAAAAACGCTATTTCCGCGATGAAAATAGCGTCAAGCAGGAGGCTATTGCAGCTGAAGTCAAAAGACTCTGTAATCTGGGCTACTACTCGGATGCGCTGGACTACCTCAAGGCCTATCAGACAGGCGGCTTGGACGTAATGGAAAATTACAGAGACAAACTTGAGGACGAAGTCGAGGCAGAGAGACAGAAAACTGCAAAAGCGCTCGGCATTCTCTCCAACAGAATCCTCTACCCGCTCTTCGAGCTGGACACGGCCACCTTGCTGAAAGAACTTGACGTGGCGATGAACGACGCCCGCTACGTTGCTTCAAAAAGCATATTGAGCAACGTTATAAGAAACGTCGGAGCGTTTGCTGAAAGCGAAAAGCTCTTTCTGGAAGAAATGAAGAAACAGGGCAGCAAAGCAGTCAGTCTGAGCTTCTCCGGCGGCAAGGTAAAAAACTGCAAAATCATGGAAATCAAGGGTGATACAGTCATATATAACGACGGGACACAAAATGCCATGTTGCAGTTCAAGGATCTGGCACCTGAATTCAAGCTTGCCTTTGCGACGCAGGCACTCAAGCTTGACGATTCACGTTTGCTTGCCTTCCTCTTCGCTCTCCAGAGCGGGGACACCGTCTATGCGTCCGGACTCGTTGACAAACTGCCTGAAGGCTTCAACACGACCGCAAAGCAGCGGATTAACGAAATGCTCGCCAAGGAAGACCTTGACAAACTCCTTGAAAAGACTGGACTGACTCTTCCGAAGGGAGATTACACACAGGCTCAACAGCTACTGGCAAAGAAAGAAATCTCGGCAGCTACCGCCGCTAAGATCATTCCGCTTCTTGAAGAATACAAAGACAAGTACGCGTCGACATCTTTCATCAAAGGAAGCGGAGCCGCTGTGCTTGAAAGCGTTGAAAGAGCCTGCCGCAAAGCCGGCGCGGTAATCACCCAGAAAATGACTGTCGACAACGTATTCCTATTCAAGAACAGCCTCACGCTCACTGACGTAATTGAGAAAGCTCAACCGTCCACAACAATAGAGATCAAAAAGGGAAAATACAACGGGAGCGCCTCTTCGCCCTCGCTAAACCTTTACAAGCCGGGCTTGAAGCTGATAGCGGAAGAAGGAACTCAGTTTGAAGGCTCCCTTAAGATCAGTGCGGACAGAGTATCAGTCAGCGGGATCGAATTCCTCAAAGGGAAGCTCGACATAAACTCTGCAAGCGAAGTCAAAATCCAGAACTGCATTTTTGACACAGGCTATTCCTCAATCAAAAGTTCTGTAAAGATATCGCTGGAGAATACGCTGCTGAAAGGCTTGAACGTGTCTTCATCGAAAGATGTGCTCATGAATCACTGCACAGTACTCTCCGGCGGCATGATCGACGAAAAGGCAAATGCGGCAGTACTGGTACTGGGCGACGAACTTGCCATAAGTAATTCCGTTTTGTACGGAGACGTATACGCCATCGTAGTCAACGAGAAACTGGATAAGCGCAAAGTCTCGCTCTCCAACAGCGTAATCTACGGAGAAAGCGGACTCGGAGCCGAACTTGCAGATAAAAACGCTGTCAATCCCAAGAGCATTGCCAAAAACGACAGCGGACTTCGTAAGTTTATGAAGACTACCAAGATACTGACCGTTGCCCCTGTCTTTGTCAATGCGGCGGCATTCGACTACAGTCTCTCAAAGGACAGCCCCGGAAGCGGAGCGGCCTCGGACAACAAGGACTGCGGAATAATCCCCTTGGCGGTAAAAAAATAAGCAAAGCAATAATTCGCAAGTGCTACTGACTGGATAAAATGCACTTGTGAATTATATTATAAGCCCTTACAGACAGATTTTATTTATTGATAATAAAGAGGTGAGATTCTATGTCAGGACACAGTAAATGGGCAAATATCAAGCACAAGAAGGATAATGCCGACAGAAAGAGAGGCAAAGTCTTCTCGAAAATCGGCAAGGAAATCGTCATTGCGGTGAAAGCAGGAGGAAAGAGTCCTGATGCCAATCCCCGCCTCCGCCTTGCGCTTACAGCGGCAAAAGCAGCCAATATGCCCAACGACAACATCAATCGTGCAATCAAGAAGGGCGCCGGAGAAATTGCCAGCGAGAACTACGAAGAAATAGTATACGAAGGATATGGCCCCGGCGGAATCGCAATCATAGTGGAATGCCTCAGCGACAACCGCAACAGAACCGCCGGTGATGTCCGCACTATCTTTGACAAGACAGGCGGAAACATGGGCGGACTCGGTGCTGTTTCATGGATGTTCAAGCGCAAAGCCCGCTTCGTGATCTCAGGAGAAAACGCAGACGAAGCCAAGCTCATGGACATTGTCCTCGACGCAGGCGCTGATGATATCTCAGTAGAAGACGGAATCGCTGAAGTATGGGGACCTCCGGAAAACTTCCACGCTATCGCAAAAGCTCTCGAAGCCGCTTCCGTCGCAACAACAGAAGCCGGAATCGTTCAGAAACCGGAAAATACCGTCGGAGTAAGAGATCTTCACACTGCGCAGCAGGCTATGAAGCTTATCGACAAGCTCGAAGAACTTGATGACGTCCAGAACGTTTATTCAAATATTGACGTCGCTTCGGAAATTCTTGAGCAGATCGAACTCTGACCTTGAAATTTCAGATAAAAAGATACAGACAAAGACCGTTTTCTCATCAGAAAACGGTCTTTGCACTTTAAGGGAAAACTGATGATTGTGCTGGGCGTTGACACTGCAATACGATGCACAGGTTATGGAATCATCGAAATGAGTTCCGTCAATGGAAAACTCAAGGTTCTTGACTGTGGTGTCATCAAGAATAAAAGCACAATGCCTCATAGCGAATGTCTCAGAAGAATCGCGGGCGGAATCCGGCAGCTCATTGCGGAATTCAAACCATCTGCTCTCTCAATCGAAGATGCTTTCTTCGCGAAAAATGTTAAAACTTCAATGATCCTGAGCATGGCGCGCGGAGCGGTAATAACAGTCTCTGCCGAGGCCTCGATTCCGGTTTACGTCTATTCTCCGAAAACAGCCAAAAGAGGAGTCACGGGCAGCGGGAACTCCTCAAAGGAACAAGTTGCCTCGATGATTTCAGCCATGAGCGGCATATCCATAGCGGAAATTCCACTGGACTCCACTGATGCCCTTGCGCTGGCTCTCTCGCACATTCAGATTGCATTGCGTCCCGAACTGCAATATCTTATGCCTAATCCAATATAATACGTCAGGAAACTTGATGAAAACTAAACATCTTCTGCTTCTTATCCTGACATCTCTTGTTACTTTGCTCGTCCTCTTTATCCTGCACGGATGGACAAAACAAAGACTGAGCAGAACACAGAATGAGATTCAGCTTTTAACCGTAAAGAACCGGCTCTCGCCTGATATGCTGGAAGCTTTCTCAAGAAAGTACAACTGCAAACTCAACGTCCAGACAATGTACAGCGATGACGAAATCTACGAGGCTGTAAAAAGCGGAAAAGCCTGCGGCATAATAATCACTGAAGCTCATATTGCCGAGAGACTCGCAAATGAAGGAGAACTGGCCAGACTCAGACACAACAGCCTCTACAACCTGAAAAATTCAGACCCTTTGTTCCTCATCAACTATTTTGATACTTCCTATACCCACAGCGTTCCATATGCAAGGTCATATTCGGGACTCACCTTCAACTACCGTAAAATCAAAAGTTTCAAAGCATCCTGGACCATGCTGGATAAAATCGAGCAATTCGAGTTCAGAATGGCAATGGAAGACGACATGAGACTCGCCATCGGAGCAGCTCTTAAATACCTTGGCTACAGCATCAATACCGTAGATGAAAATCAGTTGAATCAGGCTTTTGCCGTTCTCAAGCGATGGAAATATCTCTCCATGCGTTTTGAATCATCGGAAAGAAGCCGCCTCATCATCAGCAATCAGCTATGGAACATACAGTCCGACAATAGAGAAGCAATGATTGCCATGCAGAAAAATAGCGACCTGCTCTTCGTCATCCCCGAGGAAGGCACCATGATTCTGACCTTGTGCATGGCGATCCCGGAACACACAAAAAATCTTGTAATGGCTCACAAATTCATCAATTTTTTCAACAAGCCGCATGTAGCGGAAAAGAATATGAGATTTCTGCACTGTCAATCTCCCAATATGGAAGCCAGCAAACTCATGCCACTTGATTTCCATAATAACAGCCTAATTTTTCCGCCTCCTGACACGCTGGCTAAAAGTGAAGTTCTTCGAGATGTCGGCAAGTATTCATTCAGATACGAAAAAATCTGGATCGCACTCAAATCCGGCAAGGATGAGTAAAACAATTCTGACAACTAATAGCAGTTTTCTCAATCTAGACAATGGAAAACAAGTCAAGAAGTGCGTAATGACTACCAAGCTCCTGACGCAGCATCGTCGCAGCTCAAGGAGGAAGTAATAAACACGAATCTCACGGAAAAAAATACAAGGACGATTGTTTTATAATTAAAAACTTATGTTCGAATGTTCTTTAATCAATAGCGGACTGACAACGGGTAGTGACGGCAGCTTAAGCGCTAGCCATAAATCGAAAAGAACAAAGAATCTATGTTTTCAATGTTTTTGAACTCATACTTA
>JAKJHH010000253.1 GCA_022703965.1 Verrucomicrobiota bacterium | reverse complement strand
AAGGGACTGCCGTCGCTACCCGTTTTCAGCTTCTTCCCGTGCGCTGAGCGAAGCTGGAGCGCACTGCTTGGGTGAAGACAGACCTCCTTTGCTTGCGGCTATGTCGTGTTGTAGCTAGAAAACTAAACTGACGCATTACGATAAAAACCTGCTTTAAAGCTCTTTTTGTTGCAAGTTAAATTCTTGTAATAATTTATAAATTAAGGTCTTGACTAGTGTTGGTTTGTCTAGGTTCTACTTTGCTTTAAATTTGCAGAATGGAGATTTTTGATAGTTGTGAATATTATTCATGATTATTCATGAAGTATTCTATTGTTATTCATTGATGAATTTGCTATAATCAGTTTAAATCAAGCATAAAAGCGGTGTGAATTTTATGAATATGAGAAATAAAGTTCCAGTGACAATGACAGATGTAGCTTCCCATGCCGGAGTCTCGCAGACAACGGTGTCACGTGTTTTGAGCAATCATCCCCGTATACGCCTAGATACCCGTGAAGCAGTTCTCAGGGCTATTGAAGAGCTTGGTTATAAGTATGAGATGAACGGACTTAAAAACCAGCGGAGAAGCATTGGACTCTTTTTCTGTCCTCTTCCGGAGCAGGGTAATCCTATCGGACTTGATTTCTACGGCAGAATGCTTACTGAGATTCAGGGAGAAGCAAATCTGCATAATATTGAACTTGTGATTATAACGCTTCCTGCCGATGCAGATTCTCCGGATTTTGAGAATATAGAGCATCTCTCCGGAATAATTCTGATAGGACATCCGTCGCCGCATCTTACTGAAGAACTTTTTGGACGCAGGATTCCGTTTGTCACTGCTTCGGGCGTTTACATCGAATGCGAAGGCGATATCGTTACGGTTGATGACTTTGAGGCCGCTGTTAAGGCCTGCCGCTATATTATCAGCAGAGGATTTGCAAATATCGGTCTCATGATGACTGAACGGGATGAGTTGAGAATCTCGGGATTCCGTTACGAGATGATGAAAAACGGCATTGAACCTTTGAAAGACTCAATACGCATCGTCAAAAACAGCGATACGTCTTCGTTCATCAACTGTCTCCACGAATGGATGTCCGATTCAGTTCTGCCGGATATGCTTGTAATAAGCCATTGCGAGGCTGCAAAGGTCATTAAATCCATTCTGAATATGGATCGCTCCGGACGCAGAAAGCCTGAGCTTTTCAGTTTCAATCATAAGTTCGGCGACAACGATATTCCGTGCATGCAGATCAATCCTGCGGCTATCGCTAAAAAGGCTTGCCGCCGTCTTCTAGAGATAATGGAAGAGCCCGACGGCATTCCACATCGGATTGTTGTTCCTATGCAGCTAGACGCTAAAGATATTTCATCGTCCAAATAAAGAACAGGAGTATCCGCTCATGGGTAAGGGGACTTCCGCTTCAAAATCAGGATTTTTTACGCTGATTGAACTTTTGGTCGTGATTGCGATCATAGCGATTCTGGCGGCAATTCTTCTTCCCGCTCTTGCTCATGCCAAGGGACTTGCGAAGGGGATTCAATGCAAATCCAACCTTAAACAGATCGGTACCGTGACTTATGCTTACGCAGATGATTACGGAGGACGTCTGACTGCGACTATGGCGTCAGGATGGTGGTTCAACTGGAGCTTTGTTTTTGCGCATCTCGGCTATGTACCGTCCTCGACTGTCGGAGACCTGATGTACAAGGGGAGCGGAACACCCATCGGTGGAACTTTCTGCGGCATACGCAAGAAATATTTCGGACAGAGCAGCGATATATTTAGCTGTCCTCTGCTCAGTGCGGATGATCTGGAGGGTACAGGTCTGGATTACTATCTCAATGCCTATGGCAGTCCCTACAGAGCCATGGGCAATGGTTCGGACTATCATCAGCTGGCGGCTTTGAAGAGTCCATCGCTGCTTGTGTTGGCTTATGACGGAACTCTCTTTTCTACGGCATCGAATACTTATAATGTCGGTTCTGTCTGGGGGGCTTACTGGACTTCGCCAGCTGACTCGATAGGCAAATATTTCGGCAGACGTCATTCCGCAAAAGGGAATACTCTGCATGCGGACGGTCATGTTTCTTCAATGGGAATTGAGGGACTTAGTCCGCAGGCTTTTCCGTCTCAGTTAACTAATCTTTAAAGGAGTTTATCAGATGATGAAAGCATTTTTGAAAGGAGTTTCGGCTTTGAGTTGCGCCGCTTTTCTGGGCGCCTGCTCATGCTCGCTTCAGGCGCAGACGCTTGTGAATATTGCAAATGCGCCGGGCGTGAAATATTCATATCTCGACGAAAAAGGAAACAGAACTGACGGCTCTGTTTACAAGGACAAGGACTGCAAGCTTCTTAGTGACGGCAGTTCCGAAAATTCAAGTGCCATCGCTTCAGCCTATAGAGCCCAGAAAGCCAAAACGGTTTCCGTTCTTTTTGAGTTCCCGGCGAGAATTCATCCTGCCTCTCTTGAGTTTGAATGGATGTGGGGACACAATCCCAAACAATGGTTTGACAGAGCAGTGATTTCCATCGGTGATAATCTGAATTCACTCAAAACAGTTGCTTCATACAATCATATTGACAGAGTCAAAAGTAATTCAGTAACGATAAAAGTTCCTCTGGAAAAAGTTGAAGGCTCAATGGTGCTCGTAACTTTTTCGCAGGATGCCGCCGCAGATGTCTATCAATTCGGCATCGGAGATATCAGAATCATGGCTCCTGAAGGGGATTTGCAGGCGATGAAACTGGCTTCTGAAAAACGTCCTCATCTGCGTGTTGACAGGGAATATCCCTGTAATATATTCGAGCTTGGCAAGGATGCTAAACTGCGTTTTCATGCTCTGGCTCCGCTGAAGGGAACTTTTGTGCTCAAGGCTAACGTCTATAACTATTATGGCGATTTGAGCGATACAGCGGAAATTTCTTTGCCTGCCATTGCTGCTTCCGAAACGGAAATTCCCCTCAGCTTCAAAGCTCTTGAGCCGGGTTATTACAGTGTCGAGGCTGTTCTAGAATGGCGTGGCGAGGATGGTGGCAAAGCCGAGGACAGACTCAATACATCCATCGGAATGGCAAAAACTTTCAAACGCAGTGCGGCTGAAGCTCTTGAGGAGGGATGTCGTTTCGGAATTCAGACAAATTTCGGCTCGCCTGAAAGCTTTGAGGCTTGTACAGTGCTTGGCCTTCAGTGGTTCCGTGCTCTTCTCTGTTATGGCCTCTTTGCCGAGAAGAACGGACAGGAAGACTGGACTAGACTTGATACCCTCATTTCAGAATATTGCGTGAAACGTCCTGGAATAGGTCTTTTCGAGATAAAGACATTTCCCCTTAGCTGTTATGATAGTGAACGATATGGCAAAGAGCCTGTGAAATCATGGGTTACAAATACCGTTCCCCTGAAAGAGCCTTATCAGAAATTCATTCGTGAACAGATAAAAAGAGTTCCTGCGAATCAGAAGTATTTTGAGGTCTGGAACGAACCTTGGGATGGCTTGAAGCCTGAAGATTTCGCAAAAATATCCGTATGGACGACCGAGGCCATAAAACAGGTGCGTCCGAATGCAGTTGTCGGCCCGAATCTCGGTCCCGGAGCATATACCTCCAAGGCCATCGACGCAGGCGCTTTTGCCGGGGCTGACATGATGACCGTTCATCCATACAGCGACGATTTCAGGAGCAGTCCGGAAGCTGCCGGACTCCGTGAAAGGATAAGAGGACTTCATCAACTTTTCAAGGAGAAGCTCGGCAGAGATCTTCCTCTCTACGTCACTGAAATCGGCTGGCCGACTCCGCCGGAAGGTCCATTCTCCGGAAACAGCGAAAAGCTTCAGGCAAGATATATCGTGCGCAGCTCTCTTGCTCTCTATGCGGAGGATGTGAAAGCCGTTATGCCGTATTGTCTTGGACAGTCTGAGAAAGATAAAAATGAAAAGGAACATTTCTTCGGTTTTGTCCGTAACGATATGACTCCTAAACCTGTCTTGCTTGCTTACGCAAACATGGCGCGCATGATCGACGGCAGCGAGTTTGCCGGAGACGTGAATCTTGGCAAGGATGTCGGCGCGATGCTTTTCAAGAAGAAGAAAAAAAGCTTTTTCGGAAGCAGCACTATTGAGCGTATTCTTGTTCTTTACACGGATAACGCAGAAAAGAGCGTTCTTCTTCGTCCCGGCGTATCACAATTGACGGTGACTGACATAATGGGACGTGAGAAAACTGTTGATCTAAAAGAAAACAGACTCTCCTTGCGTCTGAGCGATGATCCGATATATATATCCGGCTTTGACGGAGAAATCGATAAACTGATTGTCTCAGGCGTTCCGCAGTGGAGCAATGTCTACAAACGCGGAGAAAGAAAGATTTCAGGCATAAAACTGCCCGAAAAGCTTAATGTCGAGTCTGATCTTGCCGTTTGGAAATCAGCTTCGGAAATTAAGGTTTCCGCCAAGGAAATCAAGGAGAACGATGCAAGCGCAATTGTAAAAGCAGCATGGGACGAGAAGTATCTTTACTTCTTCATGGATGTTACTGATGATCAGCCGGGCATCAATGGACATTCCGGCTATGATCTCTGGCGCGGCGACGCAATAGAGTTCTTTATAAGCTCCAACCCCGACGTGGCTGTGCCGGGCTTTCTCAAGCAGAATGATTACCAGTTGCTCTTTTCGCCCTTCTCCTCAAAGGGTTCGCCGGAAGCATTTTTCTCCGATGCGATTCACAGAGGACAGGATATCAGCGGAATCAAGTATTCGGTCAAGCAGAAGGATAAGGGATGGATCGCTGAAATAGCTGTTCCCTTCAAGTCGCTGGGGATAGAGAAGCCTTCAAAGTCCATGAGGCTCGGTATGGAAGCGGCTCTGGATGATCTGGATCAGAAGGAGGCCAGAGTCCAGATGTCCTCAAACGGACGCCATGACAATGCCTTTAACGCGGCTGTCTGGTCAGTGCTGATTCTTGAGTGAGAACTGCTCCCCTCTGCAAATGGTAGATGGGGTGAGAAGAAAAAAGACGCCGGAGAAAAATCCGGCGTCTTTTGCTGTTTATGCTCAGTATGCGATATCTACTGATTTGCCGCTTTTGGCGGATGCATAGATTGCGTCGAGAATGAGGTTGTTGAGCATTCCCGAGTAGACCGGAGCAACTGTCGGAGTTCCAGTCTTCACGCAGTCGATGAAGTGACGATGCATGAGGTCGCGGGCAGGTTTGCCGCTGAGTTTGCTTTCAAAGGTGAAGCTCTTGCCGAACTTCATGCCTGTCAGCGTAACGGCTTCCGC
>JAKJHH010000252.1 GCA_022703965.1 Verrucomicrobiota bacterium | reverse complement strand
TCAGGCGCAAGCTGGACTTTGAACTTGTCGATGAGTCTCTGCTTCCGGACTGCTTTTTTTCGCCCGATCCGGCGAAGATCAAGATCTGGCTTGCCGAAAGAAAGGATGAGCTTATGAGAATTCTCGAGCTCAATCCTGAGAGTGGAATGCAGTTCATGCCGGGTTTGAAAGTCAAAATAACAACAGATGTATCTTCACGCTGAAAATTAAGGAGTCGTAATTATGTTTGGATGTCATAACTGTCCTCATGCCGGTGTAAATTTTGAATCTTACGAGAAGTCTCCATGCTCAATATGCAGGACTAAAAATGATCCGCCGCCGATTTCCGGGATTCCTGTGGAAAGCGTAATGTATTCTGAAGAGTATTCAGCTCAGCCGGAGCTTTGCGATGGAGCCGAGAGCTCGAATATCGACATAAATGCCGTTTTCTGCGCGATGGGACGCTGTTTGCGGACTCTGGTTTCGATGAAGGAAAACTATCCTGAGACTTATAGTATTCTCATCACAAAGATAGACCGTCCGTTTCTTTCGTATTCCGAGCTGGCCGATATGCATAAGTGTCGCAAGCAGAACATTCAGTATCATCTCAAGAAGGCTGTGGACATCTGTCCTGAGCTGGTGCATGCGCTGATTATCGACAGCCGTTTTTCGGGGTCAAGAGGGCCGGGGGTGAAGAGGAGAAGGGCGACCGGCAAAATCAAAATGCTAAAAGAGAAGGGAGCGGCATAAGTCATGGAAACAAGACAGATTGGCGGAATTGAATTTTCATCGGACAGCAGAGGCGTTACGTACAGGATCACTTATCTTGCCGATGACGAGGGAGTGGCTGCGCTCAGCGCTTCTCCCGGCGATCCGGTCTCATGGGCTCCTGAACGAGCGGAACTGCTATCATTTGAGAAGAAATGGGTTTCGCCGGATTGCTGGCTGATAAGTCTTTCTGCCAGAAATGCGCTTTCCGACGACGAAGGCGGTGAGAGCGTAAATCCTCTGGATTACGCTTCATATGTAGAAAAGAGTCTGGGAAACGCCGAAATATATTTTCCTATTGAATGGTGGGGGATGCGCAGAGCCGGGCTTGCGGAGGCAGGATTCGCCGGGCTTGAGCAGCTGGAAAGAACAATAGACAATGCTTTTTACGATGTAAAAGGACAGCGTGTTCTGCCCGGCGGAATGCTTTTTCCGGACGCGGATCTTTATAGTTACGGCAAGCCTGATTTCAGCGCTTGTCCGTTCAGCAAT
Organism: Verrucomicrobiota bacterium; assembly: GCA_022703965.1. Taxonomy (GTDB): domain Bacteria; phylum Verrucomicrobiota; class Lentisphaeria; order Victivallales; family UBA1829; genus JAKJHH01. Next base: position 4,034 of record JAKJHH010000252.1, on the reverse strand, counting down.
CCTTCTATTTCGACAATGCCTGTACTGTGGCATGGACAAAGAATCGTCACACGTGTGTATATCTGCTCATTCTATACATCAAGGGATTTCAGCGGAGTGAGCGCTTTCAGCGGTGTTTCCGGAGCTTTCGGGGACAAATGTCGTCCTCCGGACGGCACGGCGGGCAAGTGGAAATCCGAGTCTCAGACTTTGAAGAGCGTCCGAGACCGTTACGGAAAATACTGGACAAAGGTTACAAGAAAAATGATTGCCGCGCCGGGAGTCCTCTTGTGGGACCCGGCAAAAAACGGCGGAACATGGAGCTGGTAGAATGTGGTATTGGCAGGATTACAGCAGCATGGCTCCGTCGGAGCTGAAGCTCTGCGTTCCGTTTCTTGATGCTCTCAGGCTGGCGAGCCTGGAGCGTTATATATTTTTGAAGGATATTGCGGGACTGGAAGAGGCTCCTGACTGCGTTAAGACTTCATTTTTCTCCTCTTATCCGACTTTTGAAGCGCTGGATTGGCTTCAGACTGTACTCATCGACCATATTGCGTATTTTCAGTCTGGGCATACAGCAATTTCATATAACACGATAGAGGAGAATCTGGAAATTTTCAGCGTGGGAAAGCTTATGCGGCATCTGCGCATTTACGAGAATCATTATGGACTTCCTAGCGGAAGTCTCGGAGAAGATTTGTTTATGTTAAAACGTGGCGGACTGATTGATAAAGCATGGCTGTTTCAGAAATATCATATTCTCAATATCCTCAATTCGTTCAGGACTGAACTTGCGTGGGGAGAGAAGAGCGGCTGGTCGCTGTCTTCTTATGCAGAGGATTCGTCATGCACAGTTGTTTTCGATAACCGTACTTCATATCAGGTTCAGTGTGAACTGATTGTAGAACCATATGAAAGCTGGCACGAAGGACTCCAAAGGCTGAATCTCTGGCCTTGGCCTGCTAAAAATCAGAAACAAAGCTATTCTTTCGGAGCCTCACAAGCATGGACTCTTGTGCCTGTTGCAGGAAAGCTTATGCCGCTTTTTGATTATGGTCGCTATTGGTGGCCTTCTGGCAGCTGGTATGTCAATCCGTCATGAACATGACGATTTATAGTCCGAGGATTTCCTTGCGCATGCCGCGATAGATGCTTAAAGGATGCGCAAGCACGAAACATATTCTTCCGAATGCAATTGTAGCGCCCGGCTGAAGCTGCATTTTCATGCCCGGTTTTATCAGCTCATAATTGACACTGGTTCCGTTCGTCGAACCGCTGTCCAGAATAAAGTGCATTCCTTTGAAGAGCACTATCTGAGCGTGATGTTTGGAAATCACGTAATCGGCGATGACGATATCGTTGTCCATTGCGCGTCCGACAGTAATTAAATTCTGGTTCGTTTCGGCTGCAAAGGGACGCTTCCTTATAATGTAAATGGCTTTTGAAAGCGAACTTTCCTCCGTACTGGGGGGCTCCAGTTTTCTTGAGGTATCGGAACTGAGTTCCTTTTTGGGCGGAACGTCAGGCCCCGAAACGTGAACCGAAGGTTTTGTTTCGGATTTTGCGAGGATTTCTTTGACTGCCGCAGCGCTGAAGCGCATTGTGCTTGTGGATGAAGCATTAATCTGACGGCTCATTTCTCCGTCGTAAAGTTCTTTTCCGACAAGAAAAAGATACTGAATCTTATCAGTAAATTCGGACAGAGAGATCCCTGCTACGTAGTCTTTGAGACGTGCGTAGTTGACGCGATTTTTTGAATCAGTAAAGTCAAAAATAGACGCCATTTGCTCTCCCTCGTTAAGCCGCATGGGAACAGGATGAAACTTATTTTACTTTGTCCTCGAAACAGAAAAATAGCGTGAAAAATCAGTTTTTCAAAGTACTGTGCAAAAATATGATATCATATTACAATGAGTTCTGTAATATGATAAAAATTCCTGTTGCTTAGAGCTTTAAAGAAAGTAGTCAAACAGCATCAAGTCCGAATTGCGTCTGATAGAGTTTCTTGTATCTTCCATTCAGAGCAATTAATTCGTCGTGAGAGCCGCTTTCGATTATTCTGCCTTTATCCAGAACAATGATAGTGTTGGCGTTCTTTATGGTGCTGAGGCGATGGGCGATCGCAAAAATTGTTCTGTTTTTCATTACCTTGTTCAGGGCTTCCTGGACAAGATTTTCCGTTACCGTGTCCAAGGCGCTTGTGGCTTCATCGAGAATCAGTATCGGCGGATTTTTCAGGATGGCTCTGGCTATTGATATTCTCTGTTTTTCGCCGCCCGAGAACTTGAAGCCTTTTTCTCCCGCTATCGTATCATAGCCTTCCGGATGGCGTCCGTCAACTATGAACTGATGTGCATTTGCCTGTTTGGCCGCTTCTATTATCTGTTCCCTTGTCGCCGTGGAACAGCCGTAGGCTATATTTCCGGCGATTGTGTCATTGAAGAGTATGGCATCCTGATTGACGATTCCAACCATATCGCGAACCGAGGCTATTTTCATATCGCGGACATCTGTTCCGTCAATTGTGACGGAACCTGAATCGACATCGTAGAATCTCGCAATCAGGTTTGCTATGGTTGTCTTGCCTGAGCCTGTTTCGCCGACAACAGCAACCATGTGGCCTTTGGGGATGCTGAGTGTGATTCCGTTCAGAATCTTTTTACCGTTGTCATAGGAAAATACAACGTCATTGAAATGGATTTCGTTTTTGAATTCCTTTATTTCGATGGCATCCGCTTTCTCTTTTATGGAAGTGTCTGTATCGAGCAGTTCAAAGAATCTGTCTGCGGCAGCCATGCTTTTCTGGAGATAGGCTGTTATCTTAGCCATGTTTTTCATCGGAGGATAGGCCATGAAGGAGGGAATCAGAAGCTGTGCAAGTTCGGTGAGAGATACATTCTGGCTGTAGGAGTAAACAAGGAAAACCAGAGTTGCCGCGACGGCGACAGCTTCCATTGTCGGATCCATCAGGAGTTCTGCTTTGAGTGCCTTGATCACGGTTCGGAAGTATTTTCTGTTGACGTTCTTAAAAATTTCCGTTTCATGTCTTTCGGTATGATAGGCTTTTACGATTCTTATTCCAGTAAAGACTTCGTGCATGCGGCTGACGACTTCGGCAATTTTCGCAAAGGCTTTCTTGTAGATTTTCTTGATCTTCCTTCCGAGGATCACCAGAGGCAGGATGCAGGCCGGGAGACCGATAAAAAGAATCAGCGGGAGCGCGTAATTCTCATTCTGAACACTCGCATAGATGATTGCTATTACGCAGGCAAGAATTTCGATAGGACATCTTGTCGCGTCCGCAATTGTGTTGGCGACCGCCGTTTCGACTGCGGCGGTATCGTTTGTGCAGCGGCTGATGAGCTGGCCGACATCGACTTTGCCGTAAAACTTCAGGGACTGATTCATGAGCTTCTCGAAGACCTGATTTCTCAGGTCGGCAACAACTCGCGTCCCAACCCAGCGCGTACAGTATTTATTTATGTATGTCGCAAGATTCTTCAGCGACCAGCCGAATATGAATATGAGTACGTAGATCGAGAAGAACTGCCAGGTCATTCTGCCAACCTGATCTATGGCCGGAATCGTGATCTTGAATGGAGATGTTATTACCAGAGAGTCAGCGGTGACTTCAGCCGGAATGCCGAATTTTTTCGCATAGTACTCCAGCTTCTTTATATCTTCCGAGGCGTTTTTGAAATTAGCTTCGTCCGCAGCTTTCTTTTCTTCTGCGTTGAGCTGTACTGGTATCTGGCCTTTTGCTGTGACGTCGGATTTCCGGTTGACGCTTTCCACTCCGGTCATAAGCTGAGGAATCAGCATGAAACTTCCGAACATTGAGCCGCCGACCAGAAAGCCGGCCAGGATTCCGATTATAAGTCGGAACTTATAGGGTGCCGCATATTTCAGAAGTCTGAAAAAACTGTTTCTCTTTGGATTGTCTGTCATCATAATATTGTGTTCCGTGGAATTCCCGGGGCTTTTCCGCTTTTAGTTCCGCCCTGAAAAAAATGATTTGATTTTCGAGGCTACATAGTCTCTCTGAGTGCTGCTTG
>JAKJHH010000251.1 GCA_022703965.1 Verrucomicrobiota bacterium | reverse complement strand
GCCCGTAGCAATCGCCGGAGTAATGGGCGGCGAGCACAGCGGAGTAACTGAAACGACAGTTGACGTACTGCTCGAAAGCGCATATTTTGATCCTGCGACAATCAGAGCGACCTCGAAACGTCTTGGACTCACAAGCGACGCATCTTACCGTTATGAGCGCGGAACAGATTATGATATGGTTGAAAAGGCCTCCTCACGCGCTGTTTCACTGATTCTTGAGCTGGCAGGCGGAACGCTTTCATCCGAATTCTACGATGTAAAAGTTTCGTTCATCATCAAGCCTGTCGCATGCGATTTTGCGAGAATCAGAACTTTGCTTGCGGTGGATCTCGACGACAACGGCATGGCGGACATCTTCAGAAAACTCGGCATGAAAGTCGAAAACATGGCGGACGGTAAATGCACAATCATTCCCCCCGCCTACAGAATGGACATCGAAAGAGAAGCCGACCTTGCCGAGGAAATCGCAAGAATTCACGGACTCGACAAGATTCCGGTTCTTCCGCTTCGCGCGATAAGCGGCGGTCACTCTTCGACGGATAAGTATCTTGCGCTCGAAAAGCTCAAGAATATCCTCACAGGAATCGGACTTTATGAGTGTCTCAACCCGAGCCTTGAAGACGAAAAGACAGCGCTTTGGGACAGCCGTTTCACTATGGACGGCATCATAAAGCTCAGCAATCCGATAAGTCTTGATCTCGCGGTGCTGCGTCCTTCGCTTTTCGGAGGCATGCTGGCGACAGTCAGACGCAATATATCAAGAAAGAATAACGATCTCATGTTCTTCGAGTGCGGCACAGTATTCTGCGCCGATCAGAAGCTCTATCCTGAAGAACGTCAGGAGCTTTCAATAGCGATTACGGGCAGACGTCATCCCGAACGTTTCTCGGCGGAAAAGAGTGAACTTTTTGACTTCTATGATCTCAAGGGAGTTCTCGAATCATTCTTTGAAAGACTGCGTCTTGCGGATGTCAGCTTCAAGCCGTTGAAGGACAGCCGTTACAAAAACGGTATCGCGGCGGAAATCCTGATCGACGGCAAGAGAGCCGGAACAGCAGGAGAAGTCGCGGAAAGCCTTCTGAAGGGAAGTCGCATACAGGCTCCGCTCTATATGGCGGATCTTGAGCTGGACAAGGTCTTTGCAGCAACGGAAAAGAGCGTCCTCTATGTGCCGTTGTCACAGTATCCTTCGGTAAGCCGCGACGTTGCGTTTGTGGCGGATGAAGCACTCGAACATGCACAGGTTATAGAGTTCATAAAAAAGGCCGGACTCAAGTATCTTGAGACCGTGGAACTCTTCGACATATTCAGAGGCGAAGCTGTCGGAGCGGGCAAAAAGAGCATGGCGTACAGCCTGACCTTTAGAAATCCCGAAAAGACACTCACGGACGACGAAGTTAACGCCGCCCATGAAAAGCTGAGGCAGAAGCTTGCCGCAGGACTCGGAGTTGAACTCCGCTGAAAAAACATAACTGTCCGGAACCCTGAGAGGGGTTCCGGAATTATATGGAGCGGACACCATAAAAACTTATTTTGTAGCTTTTTTAATTCCTTTTCTGCTCATCTGTCTGATAAGAATGGGCTCTTTCGGCAACTCTGAAAATTGCGCGGATGCCTATTATCACATAAAAATATCCGAGATGGGGCCTGCCGTTTTCGGGGCAGACAGCTTTCAATGGGTAAAGATGTCTGTCTGGAGCGATCATTTCAGCGACAAGGAATATCTTTTTCACACGATTCTCTATTTGCTCAGCATAGTTAAAAAAGCGCTTGGACTCGGAGAAGGACATCCCGCTTTCAACTTCTACTCACTGCCGTTTATTGCTGTTTTCATGAGCGTATACATCATAGCGGCGATAAAGCTCAAGGCGCAGGGGCCGATTCTGCTTTCGCTGGCCTGTTTTTTTTCGACACCGACCTTTCTGAACAGGATGATGATGATGCGTCCGCATATGCTTTCAATCATTCTGATGACCGGAATGATAATACTGCTTTATTACGGTTTTTCCGGATCGCTGAAACGGAGGATTTTCCTGCCGCTTGTATTTGTACTGTCGTTCATATACGGGCTTGCGTATTCAAATCCTCATTTCATAATAGCGACGACGCTGGCGTTTTGCCTTGCGGCATATATCAAGGATTCGCAGAGAACGGTGTTTCTGCCGTTGCTCCTGTCAGCCGGAGGAGTTCTGGCGGCGCTTGTATTGCATCCGCAGTTTCCATCCACATTTATCAATTGGAAAATCCAGTGCATTGATGTCATGTTGCATACGCTTTCCAGAGAATCCCATATTCAGACAGGACTTGAACTGCATCGTCCTGGCTGGAAGTGGATTTGCATAAACGGACTGGTTTTCCTGACCGCGATTTACAATATAGTTCTATATGCGCTACTCGTAAAAAAGGCAGGATTTCAGAAGTTGAGTATTGAAGGGACAGCTCTGCTTATCATGACTGTGATGTGGCTTGGAGCTTCATTTATTGTCATGAGATCAATAGAATACCTCTCGCCTGTAACGTTCCTCTGCACGGGAGTCCTGATAAGAGACAAACGGCTTGCCGACATAAAACTGACTAAGAGCATCTTTGCGGACAATATGAAAATGCTGCTCTTCTCGGTGACGGGACTTGCGAGCGTATTAAGCATATGGATAAACATAGACCGTCCGACAAACCGCGTTTATGCTCCTGAAAAACTGGCGCTATGGATGAAGCATGCCAATATTGAGTCAGGCACTTTGATAGCCAATGTAAACTGGTCGGATTTTCCGGTGCTTTTCCATACAATGCCGCAATATCGTTACATATCCGGACTTGATCCGGTGTTTTCGTGGAAAAAGAATCCTGAGGGAATGGAAAAGATAGAGCAGTTCAGACGCGGACTTATAACGATGACTCCAGAAGAACTAGGCAGAATTACCGGAGCCTCCTATGCTTATGCGAGAAACTCCGATCTTTTCAGAAAGAACGGTTTTACTGTTCTCTATGACGGCAAGGACGGAGCTCTTGTCAAGCTGCCGTCCTTAGCTAAGAAACTGGAACAGAGTACGGACTCCAAGTCCAACTGATATTGTTACTTTGCTGTGATTTCAAAGAATACTGTCGGGCCGTTTTTCAGCTTGGCAGTATCAAATTTAACCTTGAGCTTTCCGTCTGAATGTTCGGACGGGAGGAGTTCGCGCTGAGTTCCATCGAAGCCGAGAGCCCAAACTTTGAGGGCAGGGGCAGCGGTATTCAAGATTTCCAGCTCAAGCATTCCTGTCTGCATGACCGCCGGGCCTTTGCCAATATTGACAAGCGCTGTCATGTCACCTGAAAGCACCATGCCGTCGTTAAGCGCATTTGTAGCGTAGACAAGGAGCATGCGTGAGGACTCGTCAAGCTTTTTGCCGTCGATTGAGATTAGCGTTACAGAAGCAGGGACATCTGATTTCACCGAGCTCAAATTTTTGAGTGAATGCGCTTCTGTCTTATCTGAAGCAATACCCTCAAGTCTGGGGCTTATGACGGTCATTGTATGCTTTGAGCTGTCCATCAGGATTTCTCCTGTATCGCTCTGGAAAATTCCCTTGTCCGGATTGCTCTTGTTGTCTTTTGGAAGCAGTCCCTTTTCCTTGAGCGTTGAAACAAGAGAGGAGACGCGCTGACGTCCTGTGCTTTCGCTGCCGAGAACATCCATGGTGTTTTGCGTCATGGAAACCTTGGCTCCGCCAGCCGCGTCGATTACGGCAATGGGCTTGGGTCTGCCGCCGAGATTGAGCATAGAAGGATTATCATACCATATGCCGAAGCCGCAAATCAGCGAAAGCATGTTTTCAGCTCCCGGAGCACGGTTGAGATTTCCGTTTTCGGTCAGGAATTTATCGTCAAAACGAAGCTCAATATAACGTTTCGATTCTGCCACATCGCCACGCAGGAAAGCGAAGGCTGTAACGACCTGATTAGCACGGGCGATCGGATCGCTTCCGCAGTCGAAGGGGACAAGTGGATTTCTCACGGTAAGAGTCGCAGGGGATGAATGAACCATAAGGCCACTGAAGTTCTGAAGTGCCGAATAAGCGCTGAAAACCAGTCCTTCTTCATAGCGTGTCGCGTTCCAGAAAACATGTCCGTATTCGGCAACAAAGAACGGACGGTCTGCAAAACGTGTGGATGCTGTATCGCGCCAGTATCCGGCGGAATTGGCAAAAGAGCTGTCCTGACTTATTGTCTCTCCCTTTTTGATCCAAGGCCCTTGCGGATGTGCATGATAATTGTGCATTGAGATCACAGGAACTTCTGCTCTTGCGGCATCGTTGCGGTAGAGTTTGCACATGTCCCAGAGAGAGACCGGACCAGTATAGCCGGCCTTGCGGACGGTTTCATTGAAAAACTTATATACATCGTTTTCAATGTATATCATGAAAAGTCCGGCGTCGGTAGCCTGAGGACTTGTCTGCCACTGAACTGAGCCCTCAAAGAGTGGAATCTCATCAAAATTATTGAAGTTTGAATTGCCCCAGTACTTGTTGAGAGCAGCAATATCATTTTTATAGTGAGTCTTAAGCCATTTTCTCCACTCCCCGACCAATTCGGGACGCATGCCGGAATTACGGTCACCTGACCCGAATGAATAGAACTCAAGTTCGTTGTAGAAGAGCATGACCGCAATGACAGGATCATCGGCAAGCTTGGTTTTTGTGTAGGGATTTTCATGGGTGAGGAGTTTTGTCACGCCTGCGCGCCAATGTTCTCTGGCCTCAGGCAGAACCATGACATCGCGCTTGAGGTTCATTGTTGATTTTGCTCCCCAGCCGCTACCCTTTTTGAAGGCACCCCATGAAGTTACCGCGTCGAAATAAAGATATATTCCGCGTTCTTTGAGACAGGCAATAAAGTACTCAAAGAGATCAAGATGATTCATGTTGAATTGGAGATCATCACCGCCGCCGGACATGAGATAGTGATCCAGAAAGTGAGATCTGACCATGTTGTAGCCCTGGCGGTATATTGTCTCGGCAAAGTCACGCATCTCTTCTTTTGTCTTGTAGCGCATGAGTTCAACGTCGCCGAAGGAGCAGGAGAAGAAACGAAGCTCTTCATCAGGCTTCTTCTCAAAAGCAAAACGTCCATTCTTGTTGATGATGACTCTGCCGTAAGTGCCAACCGGAGCTCTTGAAACAAGTTGAGAAGCATCGAGAGCTGTTCCGGACTTCACACGGACATCAGCCATGTCGGGTTTCTTCCAGCCCTTGCTCTCGGCGACAGTAAAGATATCCGGAGGCGGAAGCTTATAGTATCCG
>JAKJHH010000250.1:335-5284 GCA_022703965.1 Verrucomicrobiota bacterium | reverse complement strand
TTCAGGACTTATCATCTTTATTGCTATATTACGTTCGACTGAGAGTTGGCGTGCGCTGTAAATAGTTCCCATTCCGCTGCTTTTGCTGCTGTCGTTTTTCGCGTTCATGATCGGGCGTTTGGAAAAAAGGATGACTTTGTCAATTCCCATTGCCTCAATCTGCTTGAGTGACTGCTCTTTGGCTCCTTCTGAAATGGACAGCATTGCAATTACGCTTCCAACTCCGAAAATAATACCGAGCGAGGTCAGCAAGGATCTGATCTTGTGCAGCAAGAGATTGTGGAATGATAGTTTTACGAGATCTGCCGGAAGCATTGTATTGTCCGTTCGGCTAGTTGTTGTCTGTTTTCTTCTGGAACGGTCTGTAGAGATATATTATATCGCCTTCCGCCAGTCCCTTTCTGATCTCAACATAGTTGTCGTTTGCCTGACCTATTTCGACATCGACAACATGAGGCGCTCCGGTTTTCCGCACGTAAACGAAGAACTTATTTCCTTCTTCGAAGACTGCTTCGATAGGTATCATGATGACATCTTTTACAACTTCAGTGATGATCTCGACTTTTACACTTGTGCCGCTGACGATTTTCTGGTTGTCGGTTTCAAAGTCTATTGTAGATCTGTAAATTTTCGGAGAAGTGCTGTCCCAGAATACCAGATTCACCGGGATCGTGGCGATGCTGGAGAGGATTCCTTCTATTTTTATATCAGGCATAGCATCCGGGGTGATTACTGCCTTGGCTCCGGTTTTGACTCTGGTTCTGTACTGTTCCGGCAGGTCAAGGTCTACAACGAGCTTGCTCATGTCGGGGATTGTCATGAGGACTTCATTACGCCTGATGTCCATACCGACTCTTATATCCGGCGTTGTCCAGCGGCGATTGTCGGGGTCTCCGTATACAACGATGCCGTCCGCCGGAGCTATGAGTTGCATCTGAGGCATATAAGTAAGGTGTTTTTCCAGATCTCTTTCCGTTTTTTTCTTATTGCTTTCGATTTTAAATATCGAATTTTCTTTCTGAACTAGCTGCGAGGCTGTTTTTATCTGTGTCTTATTCAAGTCCAGCTTTGCCTGTTCTAGCTTGTTTTCAAGTTCCGTGAGTTTATTAGGGTTGGTGTATCTCTTGAAGATTTTCCAGTCAAGAATCGCGTTGTTGTAGGTTGTCAGCTGTTTCTGCATCTGTTTCTGTGCATCCGTGACTTTTGCCAAGGCTTTCTGTTCATCGTCTTCTGTTCCGAACACAGTACTTTTGTAAGTGTCTTCGGCGTCTTCATATTTTGCTTTGGCTTCCAGATAGGTTCGATTGCTTTCAGTTACATTCATCTGCTGGGTGTCTCTGAGCTTGGGGCCTTCAAGTTTCCAATATTTATTAAAGGCATCCTGAGCTTCGGTTACTTTGTCCTCGGAGGTTCTTATTTCAGCTTCGTTCGAGCTTATCTGAATTCTGCGTTCCTCTTCGGCTATGATGAGTTCCTTTTTGTAATTCTCAAGCTGAAGTCTCAGATCGTCTATTTTGAATTGCAGGTCTTCCGTCTCGAACTTGGCAATGATTTCGCCCTCTTTGACTTTCGTGTTTTCATCGACAATCCAGATCAGTTTTGTATTGAAGGGGGCGCGCAAGGCCATTTTGTGTTTGACCTTGGTATTGACGTTGCCGGACAAAAGCACGCCGATGGACAGGTCGCCGCGTTTGACCGTATAAAGTCTGTCCGGAGCTTTTTCCTTTTTGACCGGAGCTTCTCCTTTATCCATCATGTAATAGGCCGCTATGCAGAGAAGGCCAAGGAAGAGAATCCCAAGTATTATTTTACTCTTTCTTGTCATTTGTACTTTCTGTAGTTAGATGCTGTGCTTTTTATTGCGCCGGGGAACTGTCTTTCGGGCTGTCCATTTCCCAGTCGTCAAGAAGTGACTGCTGCTTGTGCTCTCTACGTTCCGGGAATATCTTCTTGGATGCTTTGACCGCCTCGCTTACGGCGTTGATCTTGCTTGCGTTGTCCTCAACATCATAGAGATAGCCGGTTGTTTCTTTTACGATACTTATTTTCAGGAAGAAGATGAGCTGCTTGCTCAGGGTTTTCTTTTCTTTGGCGGTGAAGAGGTCGCCTACATAGGGTACATCGCTGAATCCCGGAGTTTTTCGCAAGGCTTCTGTGTCTTCATTCGAGTAGAGTCCCCCGAGCATTATTATTTCTCCGTCGCTAAGGGTCAGGCTTGTTTTGATATTACGGACTGCTACAACGGGATTGCTTACGGTAACTGAGTTCTGTGTAAATGTTTCGTAGCGAGATATTGAGCTGACTTCGGGATTTATTTCTATTTGTACCGTATCCTTGTTTATCAGACTCGGAGTGACATTCAGCTTTACCCCGATTCTCTTGTACGTTGTAGAGGTTGTCACTGTTCCTGAGGTTACCGATGTCGATTGGATCGGTACGTCTTCACCTGTTATCATGCTTGCTGTCGTACCCTGATTTACAATCATGATGGGCGATGAAAGAATTTTCGCGTCACGCGAAGTCTTGAGCCAGTTTACCGTGGCGTTCAGACGTTTGTTGTCTTCTCCTGCGTCGCCTGCTGCGTATGGAAAGAAGTCGAAACCGGCTCCCTGATCCGCCAGTTTATTCTGTGTAGGGGCATCCATATTGTAACCCCAGGTGTCGGTCAGTTGCTTGGATGCATCGTACTGAGTGTATTCGAGTTTTACATCGCGGTCTACTCCGTTCTCAAGATAAACCTCAATGATATCCGCCTGGACGAGCACCTGCGGTTGCGGTACGTCTATTGCAAGCAGCGCTGCCTGAAGTTCTTCAGTTTTGCTTTTGACATCGTTGATTACAATGATGTTCTGATCTGCCGATTCTTCCACGGAGCCTGAGGATGAAATTATGCTTTCCAGAGCGTCAATGATGGTTTTGCTCTTTACAAAACGGCACTTGTAAAAGATCGTTGTCTTTTCGTCTTTGCCCGGAATTATTTTTGTATAGGCCGGAATGTAAGTGGATTGAACTTTCTGCTGATAGCCTCCGCGCGAAGAGAAAAGCTTTTCGATTTTCTGGACGACAGTTTCCTTGTTAGCTTCTTCTTTATTCTTTGGGGCTTCCGGATTTTCCTGTTCCTTGCTGTCTTTCTTGTCTTCCGGTGTTAGCGCATTGTCTCCGGCGCAACCGCCGACCAGCAAAAGGAGGACTGTGAAATATGAAATGATTTTGTTTTTTAAGTTATTATCCGGCATGGGAGTCCATTTCATTTTTGAAGTTTTTCCGCTTGTTCTAATTCTTTAGACCTGTCTTTTTTCAGATCTGTTCCGTCAAAAGAGCTTCCTGGCTCCGGTAAAATTATCAGAATTTCTGTTTTAACCGATGTTTTGAGTTCCGCCTCTTCTACCTCAAAATTAAGGATGTGGCCTCCGGATTTCAGATCATCGGAGAGAAAGTGCAGGTGATAGCCCGGTACATTGACACCTTTTACATAGGCTGGCGACCTGAAGCCTATTATAGTTCCTTTGACGTTGCTGTTTTCAAAGACCGGCTGCTTTTTGGTGACTTCAATAAGCGGCGGATAAGGTTTTTTCTGTGCCGGAACGGATCTTGTTATCATTTTTTTGAAGCTTCCGTCAATGCGTATGAAGACTGGATGATTTTTTTCTGGGACTTTTGCATCAGTATAGGCTTCAAGATCTTTCAGACTCATTCCTGCCGAAAGAGGAAAGTTTGTGAGGTCTCCGGCTCTGGTTACGCTTGCAAAGGGCGTTTTGATGGAGTTATCCGGCTGATAAACCTTCCCATCACTTTTTATCTGATATATCTTCGAGTCCTTTATTATCATTTCTCCATCAAGATTCTCAAAGGTTCCGATGCCGCTGTCTCCATGTGTCAGGAGTTGTGCCCCGCTCATCTGTCCTTCGTATGAAGCTGCCAGCAGGGCATCTATAGTGGATATCTGAACTATACGTCTGTCGGGATCGGACTTGCTTGTCGTCAGGTTGGCGCAGCCGCTGCCGCAGAGAGCCAGAAGCAGGAATGCTGTTAAGATATGATAGTGCTTTTTCACGCATTGTCTCCGATCATTTTTACGTAATTAGAGAATTATACAGCTGTTTGACTTATATGGAAAGTCGTTTTTCAGAGAATTTTCCCGTTTTTGACAATGCCGCTAAGGCGGAATGTGTACGCAAGGAAATCGGAAAAGCTGAAAAGACTGAGGCGGATGTATGTAAAACGCTTAAGCGGATTAGCTGGATATCGCTTATTCTTTTATTGCTGATTCATACCAGTCTCTGTCCAGACGTCCGCTGACGGTAATGCTGTCTATTGAGCATTTTGATTTTATCACGCCTATTGACGGAACTGCCGTTTTGCCTTGAAGCGTAAATTCCGGCCATTTCTTTTCGCCTGCCTTGAAGCTCGCTTTCTGAGCGTTTAATTCAAGTTTGCAGTCTACTGTTTTTCCGGCAGGAATATTGCTCTGTCCAAGTCTCTTGTTTTCATTCATGAATACATAGCCGTCCTGTCCCTCAAGATATCCGTTGCAGATATAGAAAAGATTAGCCGCATTTGTTGAGACCCGCTGTATGAAGCCGTTTCCTGTGTATTTCAGACTGCTTTTCATCACAAATTCAGTGAATTGAGCCTTGGTAGAGATTCCGCATATTTGTTCTTTGGCAGAGGCATCGATATTCAGGACTCCTCCGCTGATTTTCACTGCGTCCTGAGAATCAGGACTTATGAACCAGTCTTCCAGTTCAGACGGAGAGCTGAATTGATATTGCAATTCAATCGACAGTGTTTTATCATCGAATGAAATAACTTTGCCCTTGAAGTCAGGGATGCGTACCTGTTGAGAGTTGAAGATTTTTGTCAAGGCTTCGGAAAGTACTCCTGTCGCGCCCAGATGAGTCAAAGCTGATTTCGGCTCATCCTGTGCTTCTTCCAGTCCGGCATAGAGA
>JAKJHH010000250.1:0-325 GCA_022703965.1 Verrucomicrobiota bacterium | reverse complement strand
CCCGCCAGTCTTCTCACCCGTTCTGCAAGGGAAATGTCCTTGATTGCTATTGTTCCTGAGAGCGTGGCTTTTCCGTCGTTGTAGCGATAGACTATTTTGTCATTTTTGATGCTGTGTATTTTGACGGTCTGTTTGCCGCCCTGCATGTCAAGCTTGATCTCCTTGCCTTTGTCTTTTTCAAGGCTGTCATTTATCTGCTTAGGTATTTTCAGAAAGGCGATTACTATTGCTTCTGCGTGATTTATATCCTCGGCGCAGAAGGCGTATTTTGAGTCTTTTTTGGCGGTCGCGATCATTTGCGAGGCCTGAGATGCATCGCCTGAAA
>JAKJHH010000024.1:291-30942 GCA_022703965.1 Verrucomicrobiota bacterium | reverse complement strand
GTAGAGTTCATCGCCTAATTCTACCGCTTCAAAGCTGATGCCGCGAGTCCCAGCTAATTATTCATACCATCTCCTTCGGTCGAGCCCGGCGTTTTTATAATCAGACGCGTCGGTATTGCGTAAGACCTGTTCGGCCAGGTGATATGCCTTGGGATCTTGTCTGTCGGACACGTGAACGCTCTCCATGATGTGTTGGATGTCGGCCAGCCTGAGTTCGTTACAGGATAATTCATGTAGTTCTTGCCGATGTAATAATCCCAGTGATACTGATGTGTATAAAGTTTTATCGGATCTGTTCCGCTTGACGGAGGCGCAACATAATCATTGAAATCTCCCCAGTACTGAGCAAAACCCGAGTGGATTTGTTTGAGATTGCTCAAGCATTGCACTCTGTAGGCTGTTTGTTTTGCCGACGCTAAGGCCGGCAGCATAATACTTGCCAGAATTGCGATTATCGCAATGACTACAAGCAGCTCAATGAGCGTGAAGCGTGAGCTTTTCATCTTTGGCTCCTTAATCAATAGCTTTCTATCGGGGACATAGTATATTTTTTCCGCAGCACTTCCGCGGATTCAGGATCATCGAACTGCTGATTGAAATTTACAGCGGCGTCTTCGGCATCCTTGTCCAGTTTCAGTCGTGTCGTCCAGCCTGAGAATCCGCTGTCATTGTGTATTGATGTTTCTTCGCAGAATATCCGGCATTCCTTCTCTATATCGATTTTCTGCTTGATCAAAGGCAGATAGATGTGCAGACCCCAGTAGCAGAAAATTACTCCGTCAGGCTTGATTCGATCTAGATTCATACTGAAATCGCGAAGATTTTTTTCGGAATCCTGTATTGCAAAAGACTCATCATATTTCAAATTGAACTTTTGATGGGCTTTTTTCAAGGCGCCTAAGGGATCAATCTCGCTGCTCAAGCGCTCAGGTGGAACTATAAGCATTATTCGGCGACGTCCTTCTTCGAGCATCTTTATCGCAGCCTCAAAAAGAACCTGATTCCCGAATGAATAACTGCTTACCCCCTGACATTCCGCTCCGGTACAGAGACACGGCATGCCTGATTCTCTGAGTTCTCTCAAGACTTTTTGTGCTTCCAGAGAAGGTTCAAACCATAGAATCCCGTCCAGCCCGAGTCTGGAAATATGTTCCGCGCTCAATTCGCTGCTGTCTACAAAGCAGTTTTGTATCTGATATGTTTGTGATGAACGCAGGATTGCATCCGCGAACTTTGAAATCACCTGCCATTGATAACGTCCGAAAAACACTCTCTTGCCGTCTCCTCCAAAACATCCGATTAATCTGGTTTTGTCAGTGTAATTCAGCTTTTTAGGACAGGTGAAGGTTCCTATTCCCGGCTTGATTGTGAGGAAGCCGTCTGTAATCAGGTCTTTGAGTGCTTTCATGACTGTAGTCTGGGTGACTCCGAAGCGACTCGCAAGTTGACGGTACGAAGCCAGACGCATGGATTTGTCTCCGGCCTTCGCCACCTGTCCGATCACAAACGCACGTATTTTTTCATACGCGGCCAGTTCCGGATCACTTAATATTTTTCTTTTTTCGTCAGTCATGTTTACACCGGTTTACACCTCTTTATTTTTAATTCTATCATATTCCGGATGATTTGTCAATATCTATTCCACAAAAACGTTTAAGCATTGCCTTGGGAGGGGGGCGTAACGTAGTTCTATTGAAGTCAGGCTCGCCTGCAAACAAAGTGGGGGAGGACAACCACGAAGCGCACGAAGGACACGAAGGATAAGAGTTTATAATTAGATACCTACAGCACAAACTTCAAGATATTATTGCAAATGGCCTACTTAGATTTTCTCTTGTCCATTGCGTCCATATCGTCTATTCTGTCCATAAAAAGGCTTAGGCCAGCAAGTAGATCATACAGTATTTCAGGTTCATATCGTTCAATCCGGCTTTGCTAGGCGAGACTTGCGCTTACAGCTTGTTTTCCTTAAAATAGTCTTTGACTTGTTGATAGACGGTCTGTCCTTCCGGTGATTTTAGGCCGTTATAATCAATCTTGTCGAATATCATTTTTAAGGTTTGGAGTTGAAGTCGCAATTCATCTGGAGTCGGATTGCTTTTTTCGATCTGGCTTGCCGTATGAACAATGTTTATAAGCATGCTTCTCTGTTCGTGTTCATAGATGCGTTCCGGACTGATCTCCGGAGTTTTTTTATCGCTCAGGATATGTCCGGCAGCCATTCCTATCAGAAAATCAAGCATTTCGACCTCCTCTTGTGCCTGCGATGGGGGGCTCAAGATTCCCGTAAACCAATAGCACCCCCTCCTTTTAGCAGTCCTGATCTTTTCTTAATCTTAGTTTCAGATGGCAGATTTTCAAGTTTATATAACACGGACTTCTTGCAGGTCTCTGTCTTTTTATGGACAGGATGGACGATATGGACATAATGGACAGACAAGTTCTAGCTTATGGCAATACCTTCGCAATTTGTTTACTTCGTGTCCTTCGTACTACTATCCGTCAACTGCTTGTTTTTTTGACAAGATTTTTCCATTTTTGAGGCGCATTTGACGGGACAAGGAAGCTCTTGCAAGTTTGCAGTATCGCTCAACTTCGTTTGCGGCAAATCCCATTGGTTCCAGCCTGGCAAGGTCTAAGGATTCGACGGCAAGGGACTGCCGTCGCTACCCGTTATCAGTTCACTATTGATTAAAGAACATTCAGATGTAAGTCTTTAATTATAAAGTACTAATTTCCTGCCTTTTTTCGTGCCCTTCGTGCGCTTCGTGGTTGTCACTTCCCCCCATCACGCTAGGCTCTTCGTGGTTGATTTCTTCCTTGTTTTTAGCGCTGAAGTCCGGAAAAAACAAAAATTTTCGTCGGGCTATTGACTGTCACTCTTAATCATGATACAATTAGATATGTAATGTAAGGTAATGTAAGGTTGTAAAAATGGACAGTACAGCAGATAAAAAGATGCAGGAAAGCTCGAAGCCGGTCTATATGGTCATTCGTGAAGATTTGCTCAATGACTTTAATGACAGGAATATAAGTAGACTTCCTTCTGAACGCGAGATTTGTGAAAAGTATGGAGTCTGCCGTCCTACTGTCCAGAAGGCACTCAGCTATTTTATCGAGAACGATATGATTGTAAGGCGTCCGGGCAAGGGGACATTCTTCCGTGAAAACGCCAGAAAAACTATAGTCAGACAGAAGGCTAAACTGGTGATCCGCCACGACTGGCAGAGCTGGGAAGGCGACAGTTATTTCGGCGAGACCGTGCAGGGGATTTTTGACGGACTGGCATCTTCAGGAATCAGCCTCACGATCGAAAAGTTTTCGGGCAATCTACTTTACCAGCTTCTTCAGGATAAGGACACCGTGAGCATATGGATGTCGCCCGAAGAACAGGAGATGGCCGCCGTGCGCGAGCTTGCCGGAAGCGACTGCATGACAGTGCTTCTCAACCGCCAGACCGATTTCCCCGGAGTTTTCTGGGTAAGTACCGACCATTTTGACGAAGGCGTGAAGGCGGCTTCCTATCTTAATGACGAAAATATGGCTGAACTCATATATTTCTGTTCCGATGCGGAAAGCAGTATTTCAAAAGTCAGAAGTGAAGGCATGAAATCTGTTTCTTCCAGATTCAAATATTCACAGTGTTTCTTTGCTCAGGATAAGTGGCAGGAACGTTTTCGTGAAGCATTCAGGAAACAGCTCAATAATCTGAAGCCCGGAACAGTTGCGGTACTGAATAATGGGGCTCTTTTTCCACTTGCCTATGAGATTCTTAAAGAGAAGAAACTTGAGCTCAATAAAGACATTTTTATGCTGGTTTTCGACGACAGCCGCGAAGCCGCGATGATGGATGTCAGCGTAGTTGCCCAGCCGTTTTTGCAGATAGGACGCATGGGGGCTTCGATCGTATCTGGAAAAAGCAGTGAGAATCGTATTCTCCTGCAAGCTTTGCTGAAGGCCAGAAATCCTCAGAAAATAATCTGAATTTTACATAATAAAATACCACAAGGAAAATGACTATGAACTCATTTTGCGCACGGATTTTGTCCGCGTTTCTGCTTTCGTCCGCCGCTCTTCTTTCCGGGGCGGAGGCGTTTTTGCCGCCTGAAACTGCTGTTCCGTCACGGGATTTGCTAAAAGCCTCTGATTTGAACTGGAAATCTCCCTCGGGGATTGAGGTTAAACTTGCTGACTTTACGAAAACACGCAGTCTTGACGCAAATTGGAAATTCCTTGGTCCGGAGAATTCTCTAGTTCCTTTTTCTGAAACCGATATCAATGATCCCAGATTCAAAAGCGACTATGACGATTCAAAATGGACTGAGCTTGCGGTTCCTTTGAACTGGTATGCCAAATACAAAACGGCGCTGGATAAATCCAAACCCTTTGTGCAGGGATTCTACAGGCACAGCTTCAATCTTGATGCATCGGAAATAGAAAACAAGCGTGTGATTCTGCATTTCGGTGTAGCTGCATACGAGGCTGATCTTTTTGTAAATGGGAAAAGTGCAGGTTCTCATCACGGTGATTTTACTCCGTGGGACGCAGATATAAGCGAGCTTGTAAAGTCCGGTATAAATACGATTGCTTTGAGGCTGAGAAGTGACTTTGGAACTGCGCACGGCGGACTCAAGAAAGCCGTACATGTCTATGGTTCTCAGTGGAGCATCAGCAGCATAAAGGCCGGGCTTTGGCAGTCAGTAAGTCTCAGATTTGAAAGTCCTGTGTATTTTTCCAGAATACTCGTTTCTCCTGAGCTTAAATCAGACTCCATAAGAGTTGACTATCAGGCTGAAAACAGGACAGAAAAAAATCTGTCAGTCTCGCTTGAGGCTGCTGTATTATCATCTGAAAAGAAAAAATCATCATTAGTACTTACGCTGAAAAAGACAGAATCAATAAATCTTATGCCGGGAAGTAATAAAGGGACTTTTATCCTGAAGCTGAAAGATATCGAAAAGTGGAGTCCTGAAAATCCAGCACTCTATTTTCTCAGTCTGGCATTAGGGGCTGATGGAAAGGCAGTCGCGGCATCGGCTGTCCGCTTCGGCTACAGAGATTTCAAGGCTGAAAACAACGCATTCTATCTCAACGGAAAGCGCATATATCTTTACGGCGACAACTTCCCTTCAAGCCGCTATGAGGGAGACGGACTTTCACCTGAAAAGGCAAGAACCGTTCTCGAGACCGAGCTGAAGGGATACAAGAGACTCGGCTATAATATTGTTCGTAATGCTCATGCTCCGACATCACCGAGCCTCTATGAGATCGCCGATGAAATCGGAATAATGATTTATGATGAGTGGGGCTGGAGTTTCACAAAAAGCATTGATGAGCCTGCCTTTGAAAAAAATAATCTTGCTGAAATCGAGGAATGGATTTACAGAGATTACAATTATCCCTCAGTTGTAATGTGGTCATGCGGAAACGAGGTTGTTTTCAAGGGCAATGAAGCAGTCGCAAGACAGTTGGATAAGCAGTATGATCTTGTGAAGAAGCTTGATCTTTCGGGTCGTCCGGCGAGTACATTTTCAGGAGCCGGTCTCTGGTCTCATTACGGAGAGGAGAGACGCAAGACCGATGTGATCGACCTTCATCATTATCTTGGCGCGTCAGGCCCTGTGGCTTGGACATGCTGGAATGAGGAATTCAACAAGTACTACAGCAAGACAGCCGAAGTTTATGCGGATAATGGAAAATTCAGTATGCCCTACATAATCTGGGAGTGCGTCGGTTATTCGTGGGGAAGCCTTTTGGACAAAGATTTCAAGCTCAATGATATCAATCTATATGCTTCTTACGCAGAAAAGAAAACTGAATGGGGCAATCCAAATGGGATAGGCTATGCTGGAACAATAGGACTTGCTGCGGCTCTTGATCCTGAGCGAGGCATAAATTACGGCAAAAAACTTGTCGGAAAGCGCATGCTTGAGCTCATGCGTCAGGACTCCAGAATTCAGGGCTTTGCGCCGTGGTTCCACGGCAGCTATCTTGATGCCGCCAGAACATGGACTCAGCCTCTGCTTGCCGGACTTCGTGATTCACAGGGACTTCCGCCGCGAAATCTCTTCAATTCAAAAGAATATCCTCTGACAGTCTGGATATCCAACAACACGGATGCGACGCTAAATAATCCTGTGCTTGATTTCTTTATTCTGACAGAAAAAGGGGAGAAACTTGCAAGTGCTTCTTTCAAGCTGGGCACATCTGATTCATGGAAGCTGTTCACGCAGAATCTCAAGCTTGATCTAAGCTCAGTCAAAGAGGCCGGAAAATATCAGCTCCGCATCAGTCTCAGGGAAGGGGATAAAGAGCTCAGCAGAAATTTTTATGATGTATTCATTGCGCCTGAATCAGTGCTGATTTCTCCTGTGAAGACAAATCTTCCTGTCATGCTTGCCGGAAATCAGTCATTCACTGCAATTCTTGAAAAGATGTCCGTAAAAGCTGAGTTGATGAAGCCGACAGATCTTGAAGGCAGAAAAGGACTTCTTGTCATTGCTCCGTATTCGAGTGCCGAGCTAGACATGAATGCTGTTTACCGCTGGGCTGAAAAAGGCGGTATTGTGCTTATTCTTGAGCAGAAAGCAGGAGAACTTGCTCTGCCTGATGGAAGAAAGATTCAGCAGTATCAGAATTCGTTTACGGACATCGCAATTCCTGAACATCCGATATTCAAGGGGCTCAGTCAGTCAAATTTTGATACATGGACAAACGTTGATCACGGGCTCCTTGTGAATGCGGCATTTTCTCCGTTCTCGACAGATACTATTGCGGTGGCCGGGCCATTTCTCGGCAGTAAGTTTGTCGGTTCGACCGTTGTCGAGGGATTCTATGGAAAAGGGAGAATCCTTTCTTCGCAGCTTCTCGCTTCATCTGCATGGGGGAAGGACAGCGCGGCCTCGATATACCTCAAAAATCTGATTGCTTACATGAGCTCAGGTGAAGCATATAAAAAGACTCAGAACCTAAAAATGAGTAAGAATGTTATTTTCTCCGTAAAAAAAGAAAGTCTTGTCTTCTTTGATCTCAAAAGTCAGGTGAATAAGAGCTTCAGCGACAGCGTTGCCAACGACGGCAAAGGCGGCTGGACAGATCAGGGCGAGAATGATTTGAGCATGATGAAGTCCGGGGTTCAGACTCTTGCCGGAGTGAATTTTGATATAATTGATCCAGCCAAAAACAACGACAAATCCTGTATTGTTCTGCGCGGCACAATGCGTCCTGATTTTCCGACTGAGGCAAAAGGAATCAAAATCGGAGGAAAATTCTCGCGCCTCTTTTTCCTGCATGCCTGTGCCTGGGGGAAGGGCAAGGAGGCCGGAACTTATCTGCTTCGTTACAGCGACGGAACTGAAGTATTCTGCGAGTTGGAAGAAGGCCGCAATACAGGTGACTGGTGGCAGTGCGCGAGTCTGCCCGAGGCGAAACTGGCCTTCAGCGCGGCGAATAAAACAGGCAAGGATGTAGGATTTTTCGCTATGGAATGGGAAAATCCTTATCCGGAAAAAGAAATAAAGGAATTGGATTTTCTTTCTGCGGGCAGACGCAATGCCGATGCAGTTGACTTTATACAGCCTGAAAGCGCAGTGCCGATACTGCTTGCAGTAACAGGTGAAAAAGCCAATCCTGCTGCTGTAAAACTCAGCACTAAAGACGGCTCAAGTGTTTGGAAGACTGTAAACAAGGAGAATCCGCGTAAAGCGATAGCTGAGTTGATGCAAGGCGAAGCGGATATGATTGCGGCTCCTGTTAAAGTGACCCTGCCGCTTCAGGATGAAAAGGGTGTTCCGGCTTTGATGGCCAGATTCTCTGCTGATGCTGTCGAGCAGGGAAAATGTTCAAGCATAGTTTTCTGGGTGAAAAGCAACGAGCGCGTTCAGATTTCGCTTACTATTCCGGAAAAGAACTGGGGTGCCCGCCGGATCGCAACGGTTTTCAGTCCCTCAAAAGAGTGGAAGAAAATCCGTCTGAGTCTGAAGGAAGATTTTCCGCTCGTAGGGAAAAAGGATTTCAGCCTCTCTGAAAGTCGCGGAGAGATCTTTATCACGAACAGTGCTCAGGACAAGGATATTGTCTTCTGCATAAGCAATCCGTATTTCGAATAAGAAGGAAAGCATTTCATGAAAAACTCATTTTATCAAATATCTTTTATTCTGATTGTAGCGTTTGCAGTTCTCGGCACTGCCGCAGAGTCAGAACGGGACTCATCTCAAGCTGCATTAATTCAGATTTATCCCGGAAAAGAAATCTCCAAGGTGAATCCGTTGATTTTCGGGAACAACTGTTCGGCGGCAAACGGGAAATTCATTTTCGGAACGACAGATACTACATCGCCTAATGATGGTCAAGGGCTATGGAATCCGGAACTGAAAAAGCCGGTTCCGGAAGTACTCGAAATCTGCAAGGATGTCCGTATGGGAATGCTGCGTTATCCGGGTGGATGTCTCACGCACAATTTCGACTGGCATCAAGCGGTGGGAGCGCCTGTTGACCGTACATATTTCAAGTTCGGAATAGATGAGTATATTGAATTTTGCCGGACAGCCAAGCTCGAACCTTTAATGACAGTAAGTGAAATATGCAGTCCGAAAGATGCCGCCGATCTAGTCGAATATCTGAACATGCCTGCAAAACCTGAGTATCCCTGGGCAATGAAACGCGCCGAATGGAGACACAAAGAGCCTTACGGGGTCAAGTATTTTGAAATGGCGAACGAGTCCGATCATGGAAATCATAAGGTTATTCCTTTTCTGAAGAGAACTGCGGAAGAATATGCAGCGTGGTATCTTTCCTGTGCTGAAGAGATGCGTAAAATAGACCGTAATATTCTCATCGGCGGACATGCTGGAACAGGAACTCCTGTGGCTGATCCTTGGAACTCGAAAGTGCTTGGAATCGCAGGAAAGCAAATGGATTTCTTTGCTGTTCATACCTACGTTGTCGGCGGGAATTCCGAGGATACATCTTTGCCGATGCGCGCGTGCATGGCATCCGTCGATCAGACTGTAGCGATGCTGGCAGATTATCGGGCTCTTATCCGGAAGCAGACCGGCAAGGATATTCCGCTTGCGATTACAGAGTTCAACGCCGGATTCGTGCAGGAAAAACCTCTTCCGTACCGATTCACTTTCGGATCTGCGCTTTTCTGCGCAGACTACATGCGCGAAATGCTGAAGCCTGAACAGAACGTTGTTTTCGCAAACTACTGGCAGTTTTTGAACGGATACTGGGGCTATGCAAGAACTAAAAATCAGGATGGAAAACTGAGTTTAACTACACTTGCGGCTTATCCTGTTTTCAAGCTGATCGGCCAGCATACCTCCGATATACTTGTAGATTGCAAAGTCTCAAATGAGCCTAAGCTTGAATTTCCCGGTTTCAGCAGAACTCTTCCGGCGATAAAGGATCATAGCTCTGAACGTATCTTTCTGCGCGATGTCGATTTCAGTCTGGCGGACGTCAAGAACAAGAATTACGAGCTCAGATTGACTGGCAAGGATGCTTTTTTCATTGAATTCAAGGATTTCAACGGAGCATCATATTCCGATTTCAAGGCTTTTCCGGTAACAGCTCATTTGGGATACGATATCAGTTTTGATCTGAAGGTTTCGCCTGAGAATGGAACAGTAAACGCCGGGCTTGGTCTTTGCGATGAGCGAGGCTGGAGTAAAACATCATCAGGATGCGGCGTCGAGGGCTATGCTACGGATAGGGATTGGACTCATTACGAATCCTCGATGATAGCACTGAATGACGCTAAAGGGCTGCGTCCGGTGCTCAGACTCAAGGGGGGACAGAATTTCAGCGGAAAAGTCGAGATACGCAATATCAGGATTTCGGAAATCAAGCCTGTGACATTTCCGCCTTATTCTGCGCTCACTGCATTTGCGACAAGGAGCAGTGACGGGAAGACAGTTCAGCTTGTTGTAATCAACAAGCACCATGCGGAGGATATTCCGGCTGAACTCAGGATAGAGAACGTGAAATCCGCTAAAATCTGGACGGTTTCTGCTCCTGATCTTGCGGTGACGAAACACAGTCAGGATGCTGCGTTTGAAAGAGTCTCAGGCGAAGAGTTCAAGGCTTCTGGCAAGGATAGTTTTGCGAGGAGTTTTCCGGCTCGTTCCATCAGTGCCATTGAATTTAAATTGAAATAATCATATAATTTGTCAGGGAGTGCGTCTCATGAAACTTATAAAAACAGCCCGGAGAGCGTTTACGCTCATTGAATTGCTTGTTGTGATATCAATCATAGCGATTTTGGCTGCGATGCTGCTGCCGTCGCTGGGAAGCGCCAGATCAATGGCGAGGCAGACAGCCTGTTTGAATATCAATCGTCAGATAGGCAGTGCAGCTATAATGTACACCGATGCTTCCGCCGGATACTGGCTTCCTCCTGCCGGAGGAACCGCTAATTATCGCTGGAGCAATAATCCGATATTCAGAAGCGGGCTTGGCATAAGTGACAGCGGATATGAAAATGACTATTGGAATGAGCGTTTAATATGTCCTGAAGCGACATATGCCCGTGCACAGGTTCCGCCAAGTGGAAAACGCGGTTATGCCAAGGTTATCAACGCTTATGGAGTGACTTATAATTCGCCTAATACACCTACATACGCATTTCATACAAAAGATATCAAAAAACCGTCATCGAAGATTTTCCTGTGTGATGCAAATGACTGGCTAGTTTTCAAGAGCCGCATAGATCCCCGCTCAAACTACTGGGTCTATGGAGAAACCTATTCTGCCACTGTCATTCTCATGCCATGTTACAGACATGCAAAGAATTCCAGATTGAACGCATGTTTTTACGATGGACACGCTTCTTCAGTGGACTGGCGCGATGTACAGAATGCCAGTACATGGACTGCTGATGCCGACTGAACTTTTAATCAGCCGTTTATCTTGCAAAGAAGCTGTTTTGACTGTAATGTAAGAGACTGTGTTCCAAAAGAAAAACATAACCTGAAATTTATATAAATATGGCTGCCAAGAAAAACGCAAAAGTAAAAGTCCTGGTAATTACAGGGTTCGGTCTGAACTGTGAAAACGAGACTGCGGCTGCTTTCGAGTATGTCGGTGCCGCTCCGGAAAAGGTGCATCTCAACGATCTCCTCAACGGAAACCGCAAGCTTGATGAATTCCAGATTCTCGCGTTTATCGGAGGTTTCTCCTTTGGCGACCATCTTGGATCTGGTACTGTTTTCGCAAACAGAGTTAAAGCTTCTCTCAGAAAAGATCTTGAGAAGTTCGTTGCCGCTGGCAAGCTTGTTATCGGCATCTGCAACGGATTCCAGACGATTACACGTCTCGGCCTTGTTCCTTGTCTCGACGAGAAGATTTTCGAACAGCAGGCAGCTCTGACTCATAACGACTGCGGCAGCTTCCGCGATGACTGGGTCTATCTCAAAGGCAACCCGGCTTCTCCCTGTATCTTCACAAAGGGAATTGATCTTATCAGACTGCCCATCCGTCACGGCGAAGGCAAATTTGTCGCATCCGACAGCGTGATTGCCGAAATGGAAAAGCTGAATCTCGTAACCCTCAGATATTCCGATGCCGAAGGCACTATCGCAACAAGTTTCCCTGCAAATCCGAACGGTTCGATTAATTCAATCGCCGGAATCTGCGATCCAACAGGACGCATTTTCGGCCTTATGCCGCATCCGGAAGCCTTCCTGTCTCCCTTTAACGCTCCCGACTGGCAGAAAAGACAGATTGCCGGAGAGCTTCCCAAGGACGGCGACGGAGTTGCAATCTTCCGCAATGCGGTCAACTTTCTGAAGTAAATCTTCTGTTTGAACGTAAAAAATCCTGAGTCGCCCAAACGCCGCTCAGGATTTTTTTGTTTTCAGCGCTAATGGCAATTAGTTATACGACATAGAAAGATTTTCAGGATGAAAACTAAAAGGCTCTTAGCTTTTTTGCTGCCGGACTAAATGGCTGTTCAGGAATAACTTTGACATTTGTTATTCTCCCCCCCCTGAATTCTTTTTGTGTTGCCGACTCTTTGCATGCCTGAAGGTATGCTCCTCGCTGTCGCAGCAAAATCAAATCACGATCATTGCGGCGATTGCCAAATTAATTTCTTCACAACTCCTCAGTCTAATTTTTGTAATAAATTCCAGTGGCATCCCATAGGAAACTGAAAAAATAAAGTAAAAAAGCTTGTATTGAGCTTAGAATATAAAGCTTTTGCAAAACATAAAAATCGGAATTGGGTATTTCCAGGGTACACGACGGAGGGAGGGAAGATCGCTCTTCCGCCGCTCGGCGGGCAGGAATGAATTCCTGCACTCTGTTAAAATGCTTCGCATTTTACTTTTTATGGGATGACTGTGAATAAATTCGTATTAGCGCTGTTGCAGAAAAAACTGAAGATCATGTGCTTTCCGGTGGTTGGAAATTGTATTTGCGAAAATGCAAGGGAGATACGTTTGTAAGTCTTCGGAAAACAGAAGAGAAATGACTTTGGTTGGAAAAACCGCAGCAATCGGCTATTTCGCCTAGTCCCATGTCGGTGAAACTCAAGAGTTTTCTAGCTTCTCTAACTCGTACTTGCTGTACGTATTCGCTTATTCCCATTCCGCATTCCTGTTTGAACAGATGTATCAGGCGCGATGTGCTGAGGTGACATGATGCCGCCAGACTTCGGACTGTGATGCACCGAGAGAAGTTGCGCTCAATATGTTCCACAGCCTCTTGGATTCGTTCATCGCGCATTGTTATATTCAAATCCCGTGGTAGCAATGGATAAGCTTGCAGAGCTACTTGTTGCAGGAGTCGAGGAATTAAGAGTATAAGGCTGTTTATCATCTCTTCCGTACAAACAGGAAGCAATGCATCATCTTCGTCATCAGGATAGCGCCAAGGACCGCACTGCACAACGCCAAGACAGTGATTATGGTGCATTACAGGTATGACAAGCTCATTGGCTCCGGCATGACAACGATGAACAAAAGGTTCCGGTTGTTTGCGGACACGTGCTGAGAGCAGATTATAATCATTGAGCAGACACAGACGATGTTTTTCCTGATTGCATTTCACTCTTTGGCAGAATGGATGGATATGGAAACGCTGTTCTTCCGGAAGAGTATCTTCAACCATCATCAAATTCGAGATTTTCCATACGAAACTCAAGCCTGTCAAATTCCGAAGCGCTTGCAGTATCAGGCTTGTTTCACGCAGTTTGTGTTGCATCATGAACTCCAGTTTTTATAAAAAAGTAGAGAATATTGATATTATAGCATAAATTTAATAAAATTCAGCATTTGCTTAATCGACCGCATTTAAAAAAAGTTCTATACTTTTGATAAAGCAAAAAGGAATAAAGAGTCAATGCTAAGCAAAACTATCAATTTGAAGATATTGGCACATGCGGAGGTGCTTGTTTGCGGGGGCGGTGTTGCCGGAGTCGCCGCTGCCGTGGCAGCGGCAAGGAACGGAGCAGATGTCATGATTCTTGAGCAGAACGGATGTCTGGGCGGTATGGCTACTGCCGGAATGGTGCCCAGTTTTGCGCCGATGTCCGATGGAATCAATATTCTCTGCGGCGGGATAGGAGAAGAGATTGTAAGGGAGATGTGTCGTCGTCTAGGAATCAAAGCTCGCTTCGGCACTTGGGAGAACGGCTGGCAGGGGATTAATCCTGAAATCCTGAAATGTGTTTTTGATGATATGCTGCAAGAAGCCGGAGTTCAGACTCTTTTGAATGTAAAAATCGCGGATGTGATGTTGGGAGGCGGACGCATCGCCGGGGTGATAGTCGCCACTTGTGAAGGCTTGAAGCTGCTCACTGGAAGAGTTTTCGTAGATACTACAGGAGATGCTGTTGTTGCGGCATTAGCGGGAGCAGAGATTGAGATTGGCGGCAAAGATCAACTCGTAATGTCCCCGACGCTGTGCGTACAATATGCCAACGTGGATCATTTGCGAATGGAGGAGGAGGCAAAAGCGGGCAATACGCTTTGGAAGATCTGGTTTGAGCATTTGCAGGCCGGAACAACGCCGTTTCCGGAACATCATATGGTCGGATTATTCCATACAGGGGCGGACAGCAGTCTGGCTGGTGGCAATATAGGGCATATCTACGGAGTGAACTGTCTGGATGAGTTCGAGCTTAGCCGTGCGTATCGTGAGGGAAGGCGGATTGCCAGGCTATATTACGATTTCTTTCGTCAACAAGTGCCGGGGTGCGAAAAAGCGGAGTTGCTTGCTACCGCTTCGATGCTTGGCATTCGCGAATCTCGGAGGATAGTTGGGGAATACTGCCTTGATTTTAATGACTACCTGAAAAGGGCGAGCTTTGCAGATGAGATCGGTCGTTTTTATTATCCTATTGATCTTCATGCCTCAGAGGATGATAGTGAAGAGCAGATTGCTTCGCAGAGAAACTTGCAGTCAAGTATTTATAAAGAGGGGGAGAATTATGGGATTCCTTATCGCTGTCTGATTCCGAAAGGGCTGAAAAACCTTTTGGTAGCCGGGCGATGTCTAAGTGCAGACCGACGGGTTTTGTCATCAATCCGCGTCATGCCGGGAGCTATGATAACCGGACAGGCAGCAGGAGTGGCGGCTGCGTTGACGAGAGAAGATGTCCGAGATGTTGATATCAACGATTTAAGGCGGCGTTTGCGGACTCTCGGGGCTTTTCTTGGAAGTAATGATACGGCGCAAACAGCAATTAACATTTAAAAATACATCAGGAGAGAAAAAATGGCATATATTTGGATGAATTCAGTAATTTTTCTGACGGCGTTCTGGTCTTGTCTGGCGGTCTGGGCCGCTGACGAGCAGACCGTGGTTGATTTTGAGCAGGAAAAAACCGCATCAATGATCTCTGTGCAAGCGAATTCAACCTTGCGCTATGAGTTACAGAATTCCGGAAATGGAAAAATACTCAGTATGACCGTATCTCCGGGCGTTGCAAACTATCCCGGCATAATAATCAAGCCGCAACAGGCATGGGATCTCTCACGTTTCGGCTATCTGTCCATGAAAGTCACCAATACGGGAAAGGCTCCAGTTTCCGTAGCCTTGCGAGCCGACAGCGGATCGCAGTGGAGTGGTAATCAGGCTTATCTTGCTCCTGGTAAAACAGTAATATTGCAAACTCATTTCGGCTATAAGTTCGGAAAATTGTCCAACAAATGCGATCAGTCGAAAATAAACCAGATTCTGGTGTTCATAGGCAAACCGAAAGAGGAACTTTCATTTCAAATCGAAAACATAATCGCCGGAGGAACGCCGGAAGATAAGCCGGCGGACAATACGGTCAAGCCTGAATTGCCTGTTAATGGAGTGATGGTTTCAGCGGAAAGCACGGCGGCGCTTAAAGTCAACGGGGCGGATGGCTCGGCGCTATCTTTCGGAGATAACGCTTATACCGTTACGCTTCCAGCCAATCCTGAGTACATGAAAAACGGGCTGACGATATTACCCGTCAAGAAAAACTGGGATATCCGTAAATATGGTGCCATCAGTTTTGAAATCAGCAACATCGGAAGCTCCGAAGGAACTGTGATATGCAGTGCCGGAACTGTAAACTCATCAGATAGATATCTGAGTATAAAGGAAACTATCAAGGCGGGAGAACGCAAAAGCATCCTGCTTCCGTTTACTCTGGCTCCGGGGTGGAATGCCAATCTTAAGACAGCTTCGCATTTTGACAGTACCATGATGCCGCAAATCGGCATTTATGCCGCGCCTGAAAATAAGGAACCGCTTAAGATTGCCCTGCATAAGGTAACTGCCGTCGCTGCGCCTCCGGCTGTTTTACCGGATTGGCTTGGTAAACGTCCGCCGGTTCCCGGCAACTGGCATCAGACTCTCAATGAGAACTTTGACGGCGATTCGCTGAATAAGTCTCTATGGACTCCACGTTTGCACTGGGATGGGCCTCCGAATAACGAAATACAGCGCTATCTGGAAGAAAATATTACGGTAAAAGACGGTTGCATGGTTATTAAAAGCGAACGTAATCCAGGACACCAGTACAACAATCCCAAACTGCCGACACGGGACTATGCAACCGGCGCGGTTACTTCTATTGAAAAGTGGAGTCAGCGTTACGGCTATTTTGAAGCGCGGATGAAACAGCCCAAGGCACTGGGGTTATGGCCGGCCTTCTGGACTATGCCTATTCGTGAAGCTTCCTTTGGAAATATCTGGCAGCGAAATACAACCAAGCTCGGCGGTATGGAGTTTGATATCTTTGAACATTTGACTCGTTTTGGTCCTTACCGTTATAATATTGCATGTCACTGGGATGGCTATGAAAAGGAGCACAAGTTTATCGGTGATGACAAGATCTATTTTGCTCCGGACAAAGAAGGTTTTGTTACAGCCGGGATGCTCTGGGGGCCAGGCAAACTCGAGTGGTTCTGCAACGGTAATAAAGTCGGAGAATGGCAGAATGAACGCATCGCAAATGTTCCGGCATATATCCTCTTTACTATACAGATGGGGAGCTGGTCGGGTTATGAAGTCGATGATAAGGCCTTGCCGGATTATTTCCTTATTGACTACGTCCGGGTGTGGCAGTTGCAGGAATGGGAGGCCTTGCCGTATAACCCGGAGCCATTAAGTAATCTCAGGAAAAGCCAATAAGCTTGGAAGAATGTGGAAAACAAGGAGACTCAAATGCACAGGTGCTTATCCGGAAACAGACGAACAATATGCACAGAAAGACATGGTGCGAGTTCGGTGTTTGCATTCACGCTGATAGAACTTCTGGTCGTGATTTCTATCATTGCGATACTCGCAGCCTTATTGCTTCCGGCTTTGGGACAGGCTCGTGACCGGGCAAAAGAAAACAACTGCCTCGGCAATTTGCATCAATTAGGAATCATCAATGCGATGTATATAACTGATTATCAGGAACATTTTCCCGTATTGTATGATTCCGGAAGTCAAAAAAGCTGGGATGTCCTGTTTGTAGAATATGATGGACAGCATGCCACTACTGCGGCTTCCCGGAGCGTGCAAAACTGGAGCCTGTACCGCTGTCCGGCCGGACCTGAGAAGAATGCTAATAATCGACTCAGAACTTACAGTATGATGCGCGGAGTCAATAAGCAGGGAATTGCTGATATGGATTATTCATGTCGGCTTTCCCAAGTGAAGCAGCCGGCCGGGGTGATTGCCATCACTGAATTTCCAAGTGCGACGAATTATTTCAGCAATAATTCAGATTGCGGTATATGCTTTGTCGATACTCAACTGATAGGAACCTATTCGTATAATAATATTTCCAGTTTCAGAAATTTTCCGAAAGGACTTCTGCTTCATGGAGGCTCAAGAAAAGCTTCGTATCTGTTTTGCGATGGACGCGGAGCCGGACTTTTTCCTCATGATACTTTTCCGGCTGGACTGGTATTGCAATCCAAAGATTCTTATGGCTCCTGGAATCGAAACTATGGTTACAAGTCGAAACCATGAAAACAATCACGTCAGTTCATAAAAAGTAAAATGAGGCGTACAGGAACTCATTCCTGTTCACAGAGTAGCGGCAGAGTGATTGCCTTTATCTCCGCCGCTTGCCTTGTAAATTCTCTTTTCAATTATCGTGTATATCGGTTCCTCTGAATCAGAAATGGCCGATGTCTGCGCTTTCACCGGACGGCGCATCGGCGGAGGGAATCAGGGCATCGTCGAAATGTATTTTGATTCCGGTTTTCGCAATACGAGTCTGGAGTTCCTTGAT
This sequence comes from Verrucomicrobiota bacterium, assembly GCA_022703965.1. Classification (GTDB taxonomy): domain Bacteria; phylum Verrucomicrobiota; class Lentisphaeria; order Victivallales; family UBA1829; genus JAKJHH01. The sequence continues at coordinate 13,232 of JAKJHH010000024.1, read as the reverse complement.
ATCGAGATCAGGGATTGCTGTTTTGCTTTCCAATGACAATGCGGCGGCGACTCCTGCGGCTTCGCCGGTCAGGATTGCGGGCGGGATCACGCGGAGCACATCCCAGGCATAGCCTTCGCCCGCAACTGTTCTGCCGGCAGTTATGAGGTTGCCGAATTTCTTGCAGGTCATGCTGCGTAATGGAACTTCATAGAGGAAGTCTCTGCGGTCGAAGTCGCAGATAGCGCCGACGGAGTCTTCAAAATGTTTATATTTGTCTGATTCCTGAACTGTATAGTCGCCTTCGATTCTGCGGGTTGTGCGGAATTGCGGCATTGTAGGCATTGTCACTATTTCGCGTGAAGACGGATCATCCTTTTCGATCATTTCCAGAAGTTTGGTTTGTCCGAGCGTGATATAGCGGGTAACATCCTCGACGTTTGTGCCTTTGAAAAGCGGGATGTCCTCGGGATGTCCCTTGCCGTAGAGGTTGGCATTGCCTGAACCGTAGCCGCCTTTATAGAGATCGCGTATTGATTTGCTTTCCGCCGCCTTCTGACAGCTTTCAAGATTGGCTCCGAAGGCGAAATATGTAAAGTAGTTCGAGCCTTGGACAGTGGGGACTCCGGCGCGATGAATGATGTCGGCATCGCCTGTTGCATCAATGACGATTCCGGCTTCGTAGAATTCGCGTCCTGACTTGCTTTCTGTAATGAGTCCGCGGCAGTGAGTTCCTTCCATAACCGGTTTTGTGCAGAGGCAGTCGAAGAGCAGAGTCACGCCTGAATCAAGCACCCATTTTGTCAGCTCAAGAGCGAAAATCTGAGCGCTGAATCTCTGGACATAACGTGCGTTTGTCGGCTCCTTGGGCTCGCCGTTTTTCCATTCAGGCGGAATGGTGTTGAAGCCGTGCTTTGCGGAGAGCAGCAGAAGCTCCTCCGCCATACCGAATATTATTTGTTTTCCTCGTCCATTGCAGAGCGGAACGAAAAAGTTGATGAGTCCGATGGTGGCGAGTCCGCCGAGCATATTTGTCTTTTCGAGAAGCAATACTTTCTTGCCATGTCGTGCCGCTGAAACGGCGGCAGCTACTCCCGCAAGTCCTCCGCCCGCCACAATTACGTCGTAATGTGCTTTGATCGGCAGCGACTCATGGATTTCCACAGATTTCATTGATAGTCTCCAATATGATTTTTATTCTTCTGAATTTCTCAGAGCTTGTTGATTTATTATGCAGTCAATTGGATGCAAAGGCAAGATTGTTTTATGGAAATATTTGATGATTAATGTGTTATGAATTATTTTGTTTTACAATGTTGAATGAGTTCTATAATTTGGAATATTTGTTCAATATTCTTGAATATATATTCGAGGCTCTTAATTTTTCTCAATCGAGATTGACGATGATGTTTTCGCGGCTGACTTCGGCAAGACAGGCGAGATCAGTGCCGTCCTCGAAACCCGGATTGAGTTTCAGATAGAAAAGTGAGGAAGGAGTTTCTTTTTTAGGTGCATTTGAATCAGGCTGGACTGTTTTGAGAGCATATTTGTTATTAGAATATGATATCAGCCCTCTGACAGAATCGTAGTTTCTGCCAAAGATTTCGCTTGCCAAAGCGTCGAGAACCTGTTTCTCATAATCGGGTGTCTCATAGTACGGATTCGGATAATATTTTCTGTACAGGTCATCCAGACAGCTGTACATCTGAGTTCCGGCAAGAGGCAGCAGGTCAAAAAGTCTGAGGCCGCATCTCTGCTGTTCCTTGTGATATACTTTCAGTATTTCGGTGAAAAGGAGACTGGCAATCTTGGGTTTATTCTTCTTCGTGATGAGATCACCGTCGTATACGCCGCGATATTTTGTCCCATCCACTTCAAAATCCAGAAATTGGAAAGTGTGGAAGGCAAGAAGTTCTTCTGCTCTGTACACAGTGATGATTTCCATGCCTGAAGTCAAGTCTTTTCGGATGCTTGCCTCGAAGTCTCCGGAAAAGGCTTCAGCCGCAAGTTCTATGATATCTTGAACCTGTTTTTCGCTGAGCTGACTTGCAGGTATATGTATTATATCGAAAGCCATTTTTCCTCTTGTGTTCGATTTATACGTTTGAGTTAATCTAATGCTTCTTAGCTTATCTTTCAATGTAAAGGGCATCCTTTAATAAATGTCATATTTGTATTTTGAGCTTGTAAGTCGTAGTTTTCAGGGCTAAGTTCATTAAAGGACAAATTGTTAAGGATTCTCTCTAAAGAGGTTTGGATGTTAAGATTTTTTCTATTGCTCTTCATGCTCGGCACATTTTTCCTGTGTCATGCTGAAAATACAAATGTGACAGATGATCCGCTGCTTCCGGATATTCAGAAAATCAAAGACCGCGGACGTCTTGTCGTAGCTCAGTTCAAGGGGGAGCGTCCCCTCTTCTTCATGAGAATAAGCGAGAAAACGAAAATTCCGGATAAGGAGACATGGGTATTCAGGCTTCCAGATAATCAGCTTATCGGCGGTTATGACATCAGGCTTGCCATGTTTCTTGCGCAACGCCTGAACGTCGGGCTTGAATTCAAAAGGATTTACGAGACTTATGACGATGTTGTCAAGGCAGTCGCCCGCGGCGATGCGGATATTGGAATCAGCAAGCTTAATCCTACTTACTCGCGCCTTCAGCGTGTCAGATTTTCGCGTCCTTACCAAGTCTTCAGCCAGGCGCTTCTGGTCAATCGAAACTATATACTGAATAACGATATCACAGTTGAAACTCTTAACAGTGCCGATGACCATGCTCAGGCATTCAACAAAGCGGAGATGCGTCTTGGAGTTCAGGCTAATTCTTCGCTTTATGACTTTGCCGAACTGGCTTATCCCAAGGCGCATATAGTGAAATTTCCATCCACTGCGGATGCAGTGCTGGCTGTGAAAAATGATAAGGTCGATGCGGTTCTGAGCGATGATTTCGAGTTCATGTCGCTGACCTTGTGGGATCCTGAAATAAGTGTTTACGCGACTGTCGTGAGGATTCCGGACAGTCAGTATAAAATCTGTATGGCTGTACCAGAAGGCTCAAGTGGACTGCTTGGCATGGCCGATGAGCTTGCCGACTCAATCAAAGGACACCAGACCGCCGCCGTCGCCATCAAAAAATACGGACGCATACTTAAGAATATAACAGCAGATATCTATAATGATCCGGATTACAAGGGAGAACGTCCTTATCCCTACAGCGGTGCCGGTAAGAAACAGAGGATGGAATATCAGGACAGCCTTGCAGTTCTTTCTCTCGGAGCGGGATTCGCTATCTTGATCTTTGCATGGTTCTGCATGTCCGGAAGGAGAAAATCACGTGGAAACTAACTGTAATCAAAAAAAGGAAGGCGCTGAAAAGCCTTCGCTTCTTGCCACGATATTAAGCTGCTATACCAAGCCGTGGTTTTGTCTGCTTTGCGCCGCCGCCGGTGTTGTAGTCGGACTCAGCTATAAAAGCTTTGCCGCTGCCTTTGAGCCTGCCGCGACAATATACATGACTCTGCTTGCTCTTACGGTGACGCCGATTGTCTTCAGTGCGCTTGCCGCCGGAATTACGACTCTCATTACTTCCGGGCAGGCAAGAAAATACATAGGACGTCTCAGTCTGACTTTGATATTCGGAACCATGACGGCTGCATTTCTGGCGACTTTTGCCGGAGCTCTTGCAATGCCTCTTCTGACTAAATACCAGAACCGCGACTTCATAGGTCAGGCACTGAGTAATTTTGAAAACTCCGGCGATGCCGGCTCTATAGAGGCACAAGCAGGTTTTTGGGATTTTATTGAGAATGTGGTTCCTTCAAATGCTTTTGGAGCTCTTGCATCGGACAATCTGCTTGCAGTGGTTTTTCTTGCCGCTCTGCTTGGTTTGGCGATATGTACGGTGCAAGCTCAGCGTCGTGCTACTGCGGTCGATATGATTCAGGTTGTCTATGAGACTTCTCTGACGGTTCTAGGCTGGGTGCTTTGCCTGCTTCCGATAGGGCTTTTCTGTCTGATGGCAAGCCAGACCGCTAAAGTCGGCCCTGATGCCCTTACTGCAATGCTTTCCGTGATTGTACTTTATTTCATCTGCTTTGCCATTATGGTGACATTCTATGTAATTATCATCAAACGGGCAAGCGGTAAATCTTTCAGAGAGCTTTATGAAGTTTTAAAGACTCCGTTCACGCTTGCGGCTATTGCGTCCTCAGATTCTTCTCTGCCGATTCTTATGGAGCACATGGCCAAACTAGGATATCAAAGGGAAATGCTGAGATCGGTGATTCCTCTCTCTGCGACGATGAACCGGCACGCCACTGCGATGGTTTTTGCGCTGACGACTCTCTTTGTCGCCAATATTTACGATCTTGAGCTCGATTTCTGGCAGTACTTTTTCATTGCGCTTGCCTGTGCCTTTGTCGGAGCTTTTGACTTCGGAGAGTACGTGACAATTGCTCCGATGGTTGCTTATATTCTGATTCCCCTTAATCTGTCTTCGAGTGCCGGAGTTGCGATAATTCTTACAATCTGGCCGATGATTTCGAGTGCTACCGAGCTTCAGGCTGTAATGGCTGCCTGTGCCAACGCCGCAATCACCGGAAACACCGGCGATGAACTGATTTCGGAAAACTCGCAGGAAAGTCTGTAGTCTTCTCAGATGTTACTGCGGCTCAACTTGTCAGCTTAAGAGATCTCTTGAAAACTGCATGTTTTGTCCACAAAAAGAGATATGGACTGTATAGACATTATGGACTGAATGGACAAGACGGGGGGCTGAGGCTATGAAAAATTGCAGACAGCTCCGCTTGCTCTCTCAGCATTGTGAATCCCCCTTATGGACTCCTTCTGAAACTCAGAGTTTCAGGATTTTCTTGAAGTCTATCTGGACGTTTTCTTTTGGAATTCCGGCTGCATCGGCGCTTTCTCTCATGATCTTTATGCAGGCGGCGGTTTCTTCAGGACTCAATACGTCCTTGAAGAATGTGTAATATGGGCCGTCACCGAAAATACAGGCGGTCAGAAAATCCTTGGGATTGAAGGCCGACGGGTTGTTCATGCAGATTTTTATAATCTCAAGAAGCTTTTCCTGAGGAATTTTTGAATCAGCTATACCGACGATGAAACGGCGGACTTCAAGAGGTGCGCCTTCGCGGTCTTCCTCATTGACGTTGTCGTCTCCCTCAAGAAATCTGTCTGAAAATTTGAGCAACATGACTGTCGCTGTGAGCTTGCTGGAGGCAAGTTGGGAAAAGATATGGGATATATTGTCGTCACCGGCTTTTCCTGCTTTGACTGCTTCGGAAAGCTCTTTAACGGCTTCGAGTCCATTTTTTTGTTCTGTTTCCGTGAGTGAAGGCAGCTTATTAATGGTGAAGGCTCCGATCTCTACAAAGAAAACAGCGCAGGTTCTGTTCTGTACTGAGCCCTGACCTTTGAAGAGCCAGACAATTCCGCCGATGGCGAGTCCGACAATCAGGAGTAAAAGTATAACAACTGCGATACAGCCGCCGCATGTGAAGAGGCAGCAGCCTCTTTTCTTTTTGCATCCGCATTCTTCAGACATCAGATTATACTCCCTATAAAAAGTTACGCCGGGTTAATGAAAGATAGCACCGGTGAGCGTATTTTCCTATTACTTATTCATCTTTTTCCTGAGAGCGTCGAGGCTTATGAGAAGGTCGGCGGCTCTGGAAATACATTTATCTTTGAGTTCTGCTCCATTCTTCGAGCTTAAAACCTCATAGCTTATCTGTGGATATGCTTCGGTTTCCACTGCCGGTTTCAGAGGGGCAGGCGAGGCATCTCTAAGCTCATCAGGGATGAGCGGGATTTCGACATAGGCACCGTTTGAAAGTTTTTCCTGCTTCATTTTGAAGGGAGTTCCGGCGCTGGGATTTCCTATTACAATCGCGTGACAGGAAAGTTCGAGCATTGCGGCGAGAACTTCGGCGCTGCCTTTGGTCTTTGAACCGATCAATACGGCTGCGTGCGTTTTGAAGGTCTTGGGAGCCTCCTGGTTTTCCGAGAGAAAAAGCGATAGATTCTTCAAGGCTGCCCTGATGTCGTTTCCAGAGGCATTCCGGAGGTCGATTATGAGTCCGGCCGGAGGATTTTTAATCAGCGAATCATAGTCGGATTCCTTTTTGAGTTCCTTGTAGGACTCTTCGTCCGGACGGTCAATTCTGATGTACATGATCTTATTTGAGGCGATCATGAGCGGCGGATAGATCTGAGGCTTCTCATCCTGAATATCGTTCAAGCCTTTTTCTTCCGCTTCAGGCGGACGCAATGAATAGTATTTGATGCCTGAATTCATCGAGCTCAGGATTTCATTGATGATTTTTTCCTCTTCCTGAGGCGAAACAGGCCTTGAAAGCGCCGGTATTCTGTTTCCGGCAAGAGCGACCAGCTCGGAAAGACTGGATATAATGTCCTTCTGAGGAGGCGCGGAGTTTTCTACAATTGCCGGTTCCGGAATCGAGGTCTTGTCGCCAGGAATTGTTGTTTCAGGCTTGCTTGTCTGCTCGGGCTGAGGAGGCAGCGATGGCAAGGCGGGAGAGCTTTCTTCAGGGGAAAGCATTTGAACATCTGTTCCTGTCTCCTCGCCTTTAGCCTGTGAAAAGGCAGAGAGAGGGAGCATGGCGGCCAGCGCCAGGCTGATTATGTATTTCCCTCTCTTATTCATTTTCAGCAGAATCCTTCTTTCTTGAGTTCTTCCTGAAGAGACTTATCGGCTTCGAGAACCTTCTTGGTCTGGTCGGCTCTGAAAGCCTTTAGTTTTGCGGCGAGCTCCTTATTGGAAAGCGCCAGAATTGAAACCGCGAGAAGAGCCGCGTTTTTTGCTCCTGAAGGGCCTGCTGTTACAGTCGCGACCGGGATGCCTGGAGGCATCTGCACCATTGCGAGAAGGGCGTCGAAGCCGTTAAATGGTTCGCATGCCATCGGTATGCCGATGACTGGGATTGTGGTGTGAGCTGCGATTACGCCTGCGAGATGAGCAGCCATGCCCGCTGCGCAGATGATTATTTTGATGCCTTCATTTTCGGCATTGCGCGCGAATTCCGCTGCGTCATCCGGGGTTCTGTGTGCGGACATTACTCTTGCTGTGAAAGGAATTCCGAATTCCTTGAGAGTCTGAAAACCGCCTTTGAGTGCGGCGAGGTCGCTTTTGCTTCCCATCATGATTGCTACGTCGGCTTTTACGCTCATTAGATTTATCCTTTTTCTGATTTGTTATGCGGCACAGTCACTTGCCGCGCTATTCGTTATTAAATATATACTCAGAGCTTTCATAAAAAAGTAAAATGCGGAGCATTTCAGCAGAGTGCAGGAATTCATTCCTGCACGCCGAGCGGCTGCCGAGCGATTTTTCTGACAGTGCTTTTTTAGAGGCTCACTTTATTTAAATTCCCCAGAAAAGAAGATCGTTGGGGACTATACAAAAAAGGCCGGTTTTTAAGACCGGCCGGAAACTCTGGCTCATGAAGTTCGTCCTGCCGGAGAACTTGAGAAATATATATACGCCTTGAAAGGCAAGATATTATGCCTGTTCATTGCCCTTCTGGAGGGCTGCTCTTGCGGCGATTTCAGCAGCTTCGTCTGCGAAGTCATCGGCGCTGACGAACTGGAAATCCAGCTTGCCTTCCGCAATTTCGAGAAGAGCGACATCGACAAGATTTTCGTCTCTTGTTTTGACCATGGGTCTTGCGCCGTGAGCGAGCTGGCTGGCTCTCTTCGAGGCTGTAAGGCAGAGCATTCTGGGATCTGTGATTTTCTTTCTGGCCTGATCAAGATACTGATTATTCACGCCGTGTCTCCTTATATCAACTTATATTTTTGAATTCATTCAATGTCCGCAAGTCCTTATCCGGACGTATACAGACGAATCCATACAATATACCGTCCAAACAAAAAATCAAGAAAAAAGACTTTTGAAAGTTTGGCTATTGACTGCAATCGGATGCAGTGGTATAATCTATATATACTGCAATCGGATGCAGTAGGAAAAGGAGTATGTTTCTATGAGGCAAAAATGTACAATAAGAGATATCGCGGATTATGCCGGTGTCACCTCCAGTACGGTATCCAGAGTTCTCAGCGGGGCGTCTTCTGCCGATGTGGTGTCCGAAAGGACCAGACTGAAGATAAAAGAAGCGATAGAAAAGCTGAATTATACTCCGAATGTGAACGCGAAAAGACTTGCCGAAAAGAAATCGGGTGTTATTGCGATTGTGATTCCGGGGGATGAACTGACAGGAGCTCATACGGCTTTGTCAGATATTATATTTGCAAAAGCATTGGGAGCCGCAGCAGAATTACTGACATCGCACGGCTATAAGATGCTTCTCTCGCTTAACAACAGTAAGTTTAGGGATGGCAAAGAATATCTCAGACTTTTCGATGAGGGAAGTATTGACGGCATGCTTGTCTGGGGAGCGAGATTTAGCGATACCTTCTGGCAGGAACTTGGCGAGAGAATAAGCGTATTCATGAACAGTTACCCGAATTTGAATTCAGAATTCAGCTATGTAGGAACAGATAATTTTGATTCTGCAAGGCAAAGCTGTCTGAAGCTGATCGAGATGGGAAAGCGGGATATACTGTATCTTGCCGGGGATATGAATCTTTCAATATGCCGTGAAAGAAAAGCCGGTTATATACAGGCGCTTAAGGAATCCGCCGTAGAAGTCAGAGAGGAGCTTATTGTTGAAAGCAGTCTGGCGGCTCAGGATACAACAGAGATTATGAATACAATTCTTCAGAAAAAGAAAATCAGTTTTGATGCGGTGCAATGCATCAATGACGGTTGTGCTTTGTACTGCGGGCAGGCTCTTATTAATCATGGAATCAGAGTGCCTGAAGATGTGCGGATTGCCGGAAATGACAGAGTGGACGACGAATTTCTGAGATTCTGCGACTGGAGATTTCCGATTATAAGTTATGAACTTAATTGTTTCGGAATAGGAGAGAAGGCGGCTTTTCAAATCCTGAATCAGATAAATGGAAAAAGCCGTGTAAAGGAAAAAACATATATTTCTGGTCGCCTTGTAACTTCAAATTGCATATAGAGAGCGTATGTATGAAAAAATGTCTGTTCACGCTGGTGGAACTTTTGATTGTTATTTCGATAATTGCTGTGCTTGCCAGCATGTTGCTGCCTGCACTAGGAAAGGCTCGGGATAAGGCAAAGGATATATCCTGCGCAAGCAACCTGAAGCAGATAGGAGCTATGTTCATGATATATGCGGATGGCTGTTCTTACTATCCTGCTCCGCTTGGAAATATACGCTCAACTATCGGAAAATGGCAGGATATGCTGACCTTTGCAACGACGAATTTGCAGTATGATCCGAACAACGCGGCAACATGTGATTATATCTGGCTAAATAACGGTACTGCAAAAAGTCCTTTTGGATGTCCTTCTACAAAAAGGAAGATGTTTCAGGCCAACGAAGCCATCCACTACGGCATGAACCGTTATCTTGGAACATCGTTCAACCCTGCAAACGGCAGTCTTACTTGGGATATCAGTCCAAGGGTATCAATTACACAGGTCAAAAGGCCGTCCGCTACATCTCTGGCATTTGATATTAATGTCGTGGGCTCTGCCGGGTCATGGCCGGGAAATTGTGCTTTTGACATTTACGGAATGATATATGGCTCTGAGCCACTCTGGAGACATGCAAATGGACGAGGTTCAAACGTTCTTTTTGCCGATGGTCATCTTATGCTTATGAGAGCTTCAGAAATACCGGTATCCTTCAGTTCTCCAGGCGGTTTCTGGTGGTACTGACACGTTACGTTCAAAGATATTAATCAAGGAGTAAAAAATGCGATACATTTTTAAAAGCAGTTTTCTATTGTTTGCGCTTATGGTTTTTCTTGTTTCATGCAGGGCGCATGAAACAACCGCGGAAGAGGGGGTTTCAGGAGAAATGGCGGGGGCTGTAGGAGACGGTGATTTAAAAGCGGATATTCCCAAAGAAGCTTCTCTTTCAGGTGTAGATCAAGTGCCTCCTTCCGCCTCATCCAGGTTGGCGATGCAGATAGGCAATGGCAACGCGATAAAGTCTCTGAGTCCTCGGAAATCACGGGATATTTCTGCTGAAAGTCTTGTCGGGGTTGCCCTGTGCCACGGAAATGATTTCTTTGATAATACTCCGGATATTAAAGGCACTGTCTGGAGTCCATATTGGCTGATCGACGGAGAAAAATATTCTGAACATATTTCAACAGTTTACTCTTCCGGAATGCACTATAAGGAGCAGGCAGATGAGTGGGTTCTGGTGAAATTGAAAAATCCTGAAAATATAAGCAGAATTGTTTTACAGCCAAGATCCAGGACAGGAACAGGATTCCCGCTGGATTTTCATATTCTTTGCAGTGAAGATGGCAAGGATTGGAAAAAAGTCGTTGATGTCAAGGATTATAAGCTAGTTCCTGAGGGAAGCAGTCCTGAATTCAAATTTGATTCGCTTAAGGCTGGATATATTAAGATTGTTGCTACAAAACTTAGGATACAAAGAGAAAAGGAATACTATTTTCAGTTGAGAGAGGTTGAGGTCTATGGTGATGACGGCATCAATTATGCTTCGGTACAGAGAGGTGCTGTGGCAAGTGCAGGGAATCCATTAACAGGAGGGGCATTCGACTATAAATCTTTTTATTCCAATATTTTTGATGCAGGAGTCAAGTGGCTTCATGTTTCAAACGAAAGAGCTCTCTCAAAGTATCGTCAGAATAAAAGTCCTCTTGGATTTGCCGAGCTGGAGAATATCAGTTACGTCCGCAAAAACGGTGTAAACGTGATTTACAGATTCATGCAGGTTCCGGAAAAGAATGACTTACTGAATAATACAGATAAAGCGGTGTCTGATTTTGTTTCATCAATTGAACCTGTAGTGAAGGCCTTGAAAGGTCATGTTTCTGTTTGGGCCGTAGCTAATGAACAGAATTTTTATGGTACAAGGATCAAACCTGAAGAGCTTGATGCTTATAAGAAAGCATACGTAATGCTGGTAGCAAAGGCCTCTGACAAGATACGGGAAATTGATCCGGGAATTCCGATTGAAATTGAGACTGCCCTTTTTGACTTTACATGGACAGAAGATGTTTTGAAAATGGGACTTGCTTCTAAAGTAGATGCAATGGGAGTGCATGTGTATAAAGAGGCTAAAGGTGCTGATATCTGTCCTGAGCTTCCCGGAACTTTTATCCGCAACGGGACACGTTTTTTTCCTAAAGATCAGCCTTATGCCAGCTACAAGGAAGAAATACAGGCTTATCAGTCAATGATCCGCCGCTATAATCCAGATATGAAACTGAACATCACTGAGACTTGTGTGAATACCGGAGCTGGCAGCTATAATGTTTCCAATAAATCCCAGGCCAAATTTCTTGCAAGGCTATATCTTTATCATTATTCCACAGGTATTGGACCGACATGCTGGTGGTCTCTTGATCCGGTTAAGACAGGTCAGACTTTTTGGGGCTTGACTACACCGGACGGACGGCGCAGGGATTCCTGGTATGCGATGCGCAATCTTTCCGCCGTGATGGATTATTCATATTTGCCGGCCGATGAAATAAAAGTCCAGATAAACTCCGAGGTCAATAAGTTCACGTCCAATGTGTACCGTAACAAGGAAGGCGAAATTCTTATTCCTTTCTGGGCTGCTGTTACGATGCGCGACAATAATACAGGAAAAGCAACAGATATGCGTGTTTCCGGCATCCATAATATCAGTCGGGCTGAGGCCATTGATATATTGTCCGGTACTGTACAAGAACTGGAATTTGAAGATGAGAAAAACTCAGTTTTGTTCAAAGCGCTTATTGTGCGGGATTATCCTGTCGTGATACGGATAAGGACGGAAGATTAATTTCTTCAGGTGATACGAAAAAGGCCCGTCGGATGACGGGCCCGGGTATGGTCTTTACGGAGAGCAGGATCAGGCGATGAGACGCGAGACTTCGCGTTCAAGCTGCTCGAAGCGGATTTGCTTTTCGAGAATGGCATCCGCTTTGATCCAGGAGCGTTCTTCGGGACTTGACAGATCGAAGCTCATTCCTGTTTCGCTTATTACGCTTGTGACAATAATCGCCGGAATCGCGGGGTTCTTCTTCTTGATTCTGTAGCATAGGACAAAGCCGCTGTCCTTGAATTCAAGCATAAGACCTACCACCGCAAGATCGAAACTTTTTTCGTCAACGATCTTTTCGGCTTCCGCCTGTGTTTCGGCTACGATGCATTCAAAGCCCATCTTTTCGAGATATGCTTTTGTGCTGCCGAGACTTTCTATGTCGTTATCGACGAGCAGGGCTTTCTTACCCTTATATGATTTTTCAGCATGTGCGTGTTCTGACATGTTTTTATACCTTATTTTATAATTCAGATATTAGAGAAGCACTTCTCTCTTCGCATAGTGAGTATGCAGGAACTTGTGGCTGACATCGCTGAGCGGTTTGCCGAGGAAGTCCTTATACAGCTCCTGAATATCCTTGTTTGTATGCGAAGTTCTGAGAGTCTCGTTCTGGTCGATCGTATAAAGCGCCTGGAGTCTTGATCTGATCTTGTCCTGATCTGTGTCGAGAGGCTGTCCGCCGCCCGCTACGCATCCGCCAGGACATGTCATGACTTCGATGAAATGGATGTCCTTGCGTCCCGCTTTGATCTGATCGAGGAGTTTTGCCGCGTTTCCGATACCGTTGACGACAGCTACGCCGACTTCAAGATCGCCGACTTTGAGCTTGGCTTCCTTGATGCCTTCGAGACCGCGAACCGCTTCAACCTTGAGAGATTTGAGCTCGTTTCCTGTAATCATGAAGTAAGCTGTACGTATGGCAGCTTCCATAACTCCGCCTGTCGCGCCGAAGATTTTGCCTGCGCCGCTTCGTGTTCCGAACGGAAGGTCTGCTTCTTCAGGAGTGAGAGAGGCGAGGTCAATGCCGTTCATCTTTA
>JAKJHH010000024.1:0-281 GCA_022703965.1 Verrucomicrobiota bacterium | reverse complement strand
CCTGCGAAGCTGATAACTTTGACGTTGATCTTGGCGAGTTCTCTTGTTGTTAGAACAGCGTCGATATCGAAGACGTTGTCTGCGCCCATTTCAGGACGTGCGGCCTCGAACTTCTTGGCTGTGCACGGCATGACTGTTACGCTGAAGATCTTCTTGGGATCAATGTTGTTCTTCTTGGCGAAGTAGCTCTTGATGACTGCGCCGAGCATCATCTGAGGACTCTTGCATGTCGAGAGGTTCGGGATGAGATCGGGATAGAACTGTTCGACGTACTTGATCCA
>JAKJHH010000249.1:4953-5296 GCA_022703965.1 Verrucomicrobiota bacterium | reverse complement strand
GGAGAGATGAGAGTAACGCAAAATTCTTGAACATATTATGTTTTTTCCCTGTTTAGAATTGTGTGAGTACAAAACTTTTGTTGTATCCCCCGAAGAATCCCGCTTTTTTAAGAGCTGCCGGATTCATGACTTCAATATGTCCATCGGAGAACGCTGCATTAGCTGTTCCTCCGTGGCGCAGGGCGACGTAGCGGTCTATACCTCCGTTTGCTCCCAGTGCCGTCTCCCCGGAGTTTATAATGTAGTTGGGATAATAATCTGTATTTCCTCCGACAGTGCTGTAGTATCCGGAGTCAGCAAAGAGTACGTACATTGATGGATTCGAGAGGCTTGGCTCAATCGG
>JAKJHH010000249.1:0-4943 GCA_022703965.1 Verrucomicrobiota bacterium | reverse complement strand
TCAAGACGGCAGAAAGTTGAGACGTTGTTCCCGTTGTAGCGCTGACGCATTCCGTAGGTATAAACGCTTGCCTGATACCAGTCTGTATATATGCTCGTTCCCGCTGATCTTTCCACTAGAGCTGCGGCTGAGGGGCAGAGTGCTGTTTTCAGATTTTTTGCATAGCCAAGCTGAGTGAGGAAGCCGAACCAGCGGATGTCCTGCCATGTGTTGCTCACCAGTTTATATGTATTCGGCTGATAGCATGAGAAGAGCCAGCCTCCGTAATCTCCTGCGTACATCTGGGTCAATTGCATGGTTGAGCGGATGTTACCGCCGCAGTTTGATCTCTGAGCCATCTGTTTTGCCTGATTGAGAGCGGGCAGCAGCATCGCAGCCAGAAGCGATATGATGCTTATGACTACAAGCAGCTCTATCAGCGTGAATCCCTTCCTTTTCATTGCCTTTATCTCCTAGTTTACACTTTGTCTGCCCGTGAAGGCGGTGGATATCCAGGTCAAATCTGCCTTGGCATCTGGATTTTTGATTTGAACGTCAAGCCTGCCGACAGCCTTTTCCGCCATTTCCTCTCTGTCGAGTTTGATTGCTGCCAGCGCTGGATTAAGAAGTTTGCAAATATACGTGTCGTCTATTGATACTATCGATATGTCGGCAGGTACCTTTACGCCTTCCGAGGCGAGTCCCTGAATAATGAGAGCGGCATCGTAATCGGCACCTGCGATCAGAGCGTCAGGACGTTTTTTCGAGCGTGCGATTTTCCTCCCGCATTCGATGACTTGAGCATCGCCGCCCGCAGTGGGATATCTGTAGTGAAACTCCTGGACGTCAACGCCGAATTTTTCGCATGCCGCTTTATACGGATCAAGCTTTCGCGGATAACCCGGATCGTGAGCCAGTGCAATGCTCCTGATTCCTTTTTCCAGCAGAGTTTTGAAGCAGTCTTCCATTCCTCTTGTGTAATCGAAAAGGAGTCCGGGAAAGCCTTCCTGAACTCCGTCGACAATGACCATCGGAATTTTTCGCTTCAGTATCTTTTTGTACTGCGTTTTGTCATGCAGATCACCTATAAAGAGAATGCCGTCTACCGAATAGCTGATAAGCATATTCAGACATTCTTCAGTGCGCTTGTCGTCCCAGTTTGACTCTGCCATCAGAACCCTGTATCCGTGACGCTCGGCTGCCGCGTGAACCTGATAGGACAAATCCGAGTAAAATGGAAAACGGATGTCCTGCGTGATGAAGCCGATCAGCTTGGTTTTGCCGCTCGAAAGCGATCTTGCCGCAGCGTTAGGATGATAATCCAGTTCCTTGGCTGCCTTGAAAATACGCTCGCGCGTTTCGGCTGAGGCCTTGGCAAAATTTCCGTTCAGCACTGCCGAGACCGCCTGGTAAGAGACTCCGGCTTTCGCTGCTATTTCTTTTATTGTCGAAGCCATAAATCAGCGTCCTTTGTAAAGAGTGAATTCAGGCAGTTCAGGCAGATATTTCTTCAGAAGTTCATGACTTATTCCATTTTCAGCAATAACCTCTTTGAGGAATGCCGCGCTGGGCTTAGGCGTTCTTCTGAAATCCTTAAAATCGACGGAGACGAGCCCGAACCTCGGCACGAAGGAGCCCCATTCATAGTTGTCCATAAGCGACCAGTGCAGATAGCCTTTTATATCGACACCGTTCTTTCCTGCTTCAAGCAGAGCAGCGAGGTCGAGAATCATCTTGATTATGCGCCAGCGGTCGTCATCTGCGCAGACTCCGTTTTCGGTGATGTAAACCGGCTTGTCCTTGAGCCTGAGAAGTCCTGTTGTCAGTCCTTCCGGGAAAAACTCCTCAAGGTATATCCTCTGATCAATCATAGGCAGACGGCTTGCAGGGAAGGGAGCTGCATCGATTCCCTTTTTCCGTGCGGATATGATTCGGCGTGTATAGTAGTTAATTGCCCAGTAATCAATGGCGTCCTTGAGCTCAGGGACATATTCGCCGTCCCGATAAGGGAATACGATTTCGCCTGTACGTATGCCGTGAAAGAAAAATTCGTTGCTCATCCAGTCATCGAGCTCGGCAAGCTGAGTGTCAAACTTGTCGTAAGGATTCTGCGGGACGCATATTCTGAGCGCATGAGCCGAGCTTATCGGAGCTTTGCTATACTGTTTGATTATATGATAACCCTTTGCGTGAGCGTAGAGCTCGTTGGCTCTCAGATTGGCGGCTTCGGGGCCGTTGCCGCCGCAGATGTTGAATTCGTTGCTGACGCACCAGAAATCTGTGAGCTCGGCTATCTTTGGCGCGATGTATTCAATATGACGTTCAAAGAAACGTACGTTTTCGCGTTTTTCAAAACCGCCCAGTCTGTCGAACCATGCGGGGCAGGAGAAGTGATGCAGAGTAACAAAAGTCTTTATGCCGGCATTTTTGAGGCGTGTAAGCATGTCAAGATAACGGTTCAGAGCCTCCTTGTCATGAACGCCTTCCTCCGGTTCCAGACGGCTCCATTCGAGTGAGAGACGGTATCCCTTGTGTCCGAGATACTTTATCATTTCGATGTCTTCGCGATAGAGTTCCCAATGGTTGCAAGCCTTGCCTGATTTCTCCGGCCAATCGGCTTGCATTTCGCGTTCGTAATTGCCGCTGTGAATGTTCTTTCCTTCGATCTGATGTCCTGCCGTAGCTGAACCCCATAGAAAGTTTTCGGGAAATTTAAGAGGCAATATGTTATGAAGATTCAGCATTGAGAGCTCCTTATTATATTTTTAGTAGAACGTTCTACTAATATTATCAGAAAAGCTTTCAAACTGCAAGAGGAGATCAATAAAAATTCTTGGAAAATATATGACGGCGCTGATCGGTCACTTTTGATTTACTTATGTGATGACTGTCCGTTTTTTATTTGAACAAATGATCTGCATTAGACTCTTGTCTGAGCGAGGCATGGTGCAGTCATAGGCGGAGTAGGATGCTGTGATCTCAATATTTCTGCTGTTAAGAATGGATTTAAGCTCTTCAAATGTGTAAAGACGGATTCCTCTGTCGCCGGAACTCGGGAACTTGTCAGGAAAGGTGGGCAGTGTTGATCCGAATTCAAAAACATGCCCTCTATAAAGCATTCTGGAATCTTTTTCATTCCAAAGAAAGTCGGCGAGAGAGAGGGACTGTGAGCCGGCTTCCCAGTGACGTTTGGGAAAATGCTTTTTGGCATGATCGGCGCTGCATATGCCCATCAAATGTTTTCCGCCGGGTTTTAAGGAATTCGCGATCAGATCGAATGTCTTAAGATTTTCCTCATCAGTCTCAAAATAGCCTATTGCTCCGTCTGCCATATTGAGCACGACATCAAAGTGCCCATTGAATGTGAGTTCTCTCAAATCTGAACAGATGAATTCCGCAGAGAGTTTTTCTTTTGAGGCATTTTCCTTTGCGTCGTCAATAAAAAGCTTGCAGGAGTCGACTCCGGTGACTTTAAAGCCTCGTCGCGCAAGCTCCAGAGAATGACGTCCATATCCGCAGGCGATGTCCAGAACATTTTCATTTCCTTTTAGCTTGAGGGCTTGAATGATGAAATCTACCTCGGACACGGTATTTTCCACCCATGACATTTTTTTGATTTCCAGAGACCATTGCATAAGAAATTCCTCCCTAAAACAAAAAACTCTGCTCCATTGCTGAAGCAGAGTTCCAGTGCTTAACAAGATATTATTTAATGAACTTGATATTGCCGTTCCAGAGAAGGTAGCGTGTATTCATGCGCTGTTCCTTGTTCGTGTAAACGGCGATGACTCTGTTTGCGCCGGGGATGCTTTTCAGTGTCCACTGTCCCGGACTTGTCGGATTCAGCTTTTCACCATTGGCGAAGATTTGAGCATCTTTGTCTGTTTTCAGCTCGATGGAAGTGTCAGAGCTTTCAAAGTCGTAGACAGCCGCGCTATAGAATGTTCCCTGAGGCATCTTATTCGTGTTGAAGCCGAAGGGGACTCCAGTCGGCGATGCTTTATCTGCATCGAATTTGAGTTCAGGAAGAGAATCGTTCTTCAGAGATTCACTCGATAAGGAGAATTTTGCGAAGTCGACACCTTCGAGGAGAGGTCCGAAAAGCCTGAGTCCGTATATCGGATTTGCATCCGTTGCTTTGACCGGAGCGAGGCGGCTTGTCGCGTAGAGGCGCTTCATGGTATCGCCTTCCGAGAAGTCGATTTGAGCAGCGAAGAATGCTTTGCCTGTGCTGTAGCGCATGGCGCTTGCTTTTTTGCCGAGTTCGCTTTTGAGCGTCACAGATTTGCCGGGAGCAAGCTCCTTGATTTCTTGGCGGACAAGATTCTTTTCCCATGCCGGGGGTGCCATGAAGAGGATACTCAAGTCTTTCAGTGTTGTCTGACCTTCATTACGAAGAACAAGTTCGACTGTGCCGTTTGCCGGATCAGTCTTCAAGCCTGCTGCGAGTGCAGGGATTTCGGGATTTTTCTGCGCCGCTTTATCAGCATTGCCGTTGTCCTGATTTTCTACATAGGCGATGACAGAAGGAATCTTGCTGTATTTGCTGCTCTGAGCTGCTTCAACGAATGTTCCATCCGCCTCCTTTTTGAGCACTGCATCGCCGGAGACGGTTTCTGCATCCGCGCCGCTGATTTTCAACCATAGAGGAACGGAGGCGCCGAGAGCGGCAGGTTCGAGTCGGGTGATTGTGAATATTGCTTTGTTGCCTTCAATTTTCTTGCTTATCTTGCAGATGTTGGCTTCAAGACGATATGCTCCGTACTCGTTCTGATTGCAGTACCACCAGTCGGGACGGTTTGAGTATTTTTTGAAGAGCGCGTCGAGTTTTTTGATTCCGTCTGCTGTGTGCCATGAATGTATTCCGACAGTCAGGCAGGGCGCGACGGCAAGCTTGTCCATGTTTTTGAGAGCATTGTCAAAATATTTATCGCCTGCTTCAACACTTGTGTCTCTGTCGCCTG
>JAKJHH010000248.1 GCA_022703965.1 Verrucomicrobiota bacterium | reverse complement strand
TCATAAGCCTCCAGTTTTCCGAGAGAATCGGCGCGAAGTCCGAAACGACGGACTTCAGAAAAACGGGTATCCTTGTTCATTGAATCAGGTGTAGCCTGAAGTCCGAAAGCAGCAACCGCTAGAACTTTCCCGCTATCCGCACTTATAACCGGACTTCCGCTGTTGCCGGGAACAATTTGCGCGGAAATCTCAAGATTCACAGGTCCTATTCCTTCGATCTTGCCAGGCAAACGGGTATGAACATCGGCTCCCATTGAGTTTCCATAGACTTTATTATTGCGATCAAACAAATCAACAACAGCAATATCACGATCAGCACAAAAATACATTGTCCCGGTCGACAAAATAGCTCCATCTATACTATTAAAAAATAGTCCATCGACACCGAATATAACATGTATATTTGTTATTATGACTTTCCTTCCTTCATAATTTGCGATAAAGGCAGAGCCTTTGCCTCTATTATGGCTTACAGTCACAAGAGATTTAAAGATAGCATTCTCGTTCAGCTTTGAAAGATCGACAGAGTCCTCTAAGGCTTTCTGCTTATCCGCGGCAGCCAGCGTTGCGGCTTTCTCAGGCAAAGTTCCTTCCTTAACATCTTGAACAAAGCATGAGATCAAGAGTAAGCCCGGCGCAGGAAGGGAACTGCGGGAACTCATGCCGTTGCATGTCCCGCGTATCTTAACGGTATATCCTTTTGCCAAATCTCTTATATTTGAACCATTTGGTTCAAGCAGGCAATATACAACTTTGGAATACGGCTCAGGAGAAATGGAAAGGAGAACTGGATTTCCAAGCTCATCCAACCTCGCAATATCCATAATGACACCGCTTGTGTACAGAGTCAGTCCCTTGAATCTGTCATCAGCAACGACTGGATTTTTATCATAACAGGCAATCAAGTCGGCAAGTGCAATATTTTCTGACCTTCGAGGATCCGGTTTCTGAGCCTTCAATTCCAAGCCTGTCCCCAACAAAACGACACAAATAAAAACCAGCAATACCTTCATTAAAAGACCTCTCCCATATATATTCATTAATAATCAGCGAGTTTTAAGAAGTCGCCATCTGTAAAGCTAAAAACATAGCTTGCGAGGATTTTGAGAATCGCTTCGTATTCTCAGAGAACGCCGATACCGAAGTATCGAAGTTCCTCGAAGGGTTCGAATCCAAAATCAAAAGACCGCAAGCGCCATGCAGCAAGTATCTTACTTGTCTATCCGAAATTTTAACTTTACAGAGTAGTAGTCCGCTTCTCGAATTCTAAAGGAAGAAATGCAGTAAATAAACATTTGCAGCAGCGGCAAAGTCAAGACTATTCCCCCCTCTCAGAAAGCTCTGATACAATAATATATATTGCGTCTATCTCAAGCTGAAACAAAAAGAAATTTCTTAGAAAAATCAGACAATTGGATGAGTTGAGTCCCTGTATTCTCGGGGGGAAATTCTGTAGCGGGCTTTGAATTTCCGGCAAAAGTGGGAGATGTTTTGAAAGCCTGCCTCGAATGCAATTTCAGATATGGAATAATTGCTGTTTTCGAGAAGCTTCGATGCCCGCTCAAGGCGTCTGCCAAGCAGATAAGCGGAAGGACTCATCCCTAGATGACGTGCAAAAGCTCTGGAAAGATGCTCAGGACATCGACAGGTTTTTGCTCTCAATTCGGCAAGAGTTATATTCCTGTCGGAGTTTCTGGACAGCCACTCAAGAGCCTCGCGGAGCCAGTCAGGAAAATTATCCTGTCCCCTATCTTCTCCATTTTTTATATACGAAGAAAAAGCTCCGCACAGAAGTTCGGTAAAATACATAGTGAAATACTGTCTTGCCAGAACACCGCGTCCGAAGGCCAGAATCTTCTTCAGATACTGTTCCAGCAGAGCGAATTCAGCTTCAGGCAATGATTTACGAGGAACTTCTACAGCCTCGATAAACGACTCCTCAAGTCCCGGCGACTCCCACAATGATGAAAAAAGTTCAAAGCAAAGAGCCGGAAAAGCAAGGTTTATAATGGTAAAAGACGTCCCGCTCATTTTGTGAACATCTCCCGGACGTATCAAAGTAATAGTCCCGCGCTCATCCGTAAAAGTTTTTCCATTCACTTCATGAGTCATTTTTCCGGAGAGAAGCACGACCCATTCGTACATATCCTTGTGTCCATGTGTGGAAAAGGAACGTACATACTCGTCCTTCTGGAGGGCGATATGAAAATTTTCTCCGCTCATCAGGCGGTGACTGTTCCAGGCAAATTCCTGCATACTCAGGAGTCAACCTTTCGTCTTCAGAACTCATCATCCTCATCGAGAGGAATAACTTTTTCAGGCTTTTTTATTGTCTTCGAAGCCTGATGCGATGTCTGTTCTGCCGCGTGGTGAATCTGTTTCCTGACAGGCGCGGGAGAAACTGCTGATGCCCCTTTGGAAGCTGAATCCAAAACAATCGCGGCAACGGAACGGTGGTGATGAATGTCATAAGCATCATGCCCGGCTTCGACGATCATCCTGAGATTTTCAACTGCATTGTTCAAGGTGGCCGCCTGAGACGCCAACTCTTCTGCGGAGCTTGAGGATTCCTCTGAACTTGCAGCGTTCATCTGGGTGACTTTATCCATTTGAGACAGTGCAATAGTAATATGTTCAATTCCCTGATCCTGTTCCTTGGACGCAGCAGAAATTTCCTGTACTATCTCGTTAACCTTGAAGGCGATATCCTTGATCTTGGTAAGGTTTTCAGCGACCTCGGAGTTTACCGCCACTCCTGCGGAGGCATTCTGAAGAGACTCCTCAATCAGAGTGGAAGTATTCTTAGCCGCTTCGGCGCTTCTCTGAGCAAGACGACGGACTTCTTCTGCAACAACGGCAAAGCCCTTTCCGGCCTCGCCTGCTCTGGCGGCCTCCACAGCGGCGTTGAGGGCAAGCAGATTGGTCTGGAAGGCAATCTCGTCAATAGCCTTTACGATCTTGGCTGTCTGATCCGCCGAATTCTTTATTTTTTCAATGGCATGAGACATCCTCTCCATTGAATGTACCCCCTCTTCGGCGAATTTATTGGCATCTTTGGCCATGAGACTGGCATTACCGGCATTTTCGGCGTTACGCTTAGTCATGGAAGCCATTTGTTCCATGGACGCAGTGGTCTCCTCAAGACTGGAGGCCTGTTCAGAGGCTCCGCTTGCGAGAGATTGACTGGCTCCTGCAATCTGATCGGAGGATTCCTTCAAATGTGCGGCGTTCAAGGAAAGCACTTCGATAATCGTCCTGATGGGCGATGCTATACCGCGACTTATTATTATTCCTGTAATTGCCCCGGCAAGAGCCAAGGCAAGCAAGGCGGCAATCATCGTATATGAAACTCTGAATGCTTCCTTGCGGCTGGACTCAATAAACTGACGAGTTGACTCCAAAGCCTCCGCAACGGGATAAGTCGATACGACGGAATATGTATAGTCGCCTATCTTCAAGGGGCTGTACTGGACAAAACGCTCTTGTTCGGCAAAGGTATATTTCCCATTAGCATTACGTCCCTTGGTAATTTCATTCTTCATCAAGGAAGCCAACTCGACTCCATGCTTCGGATCACAGAGATCAATATTATCATTGAGCGTATATTTAGGATGTGTCACGACAATCCCGTTACTGTTCACCATGTAGGCATAACCTGTAGCTCCGTAAACTCTGTCGCGGAGCAAATCTCTGGTTATGGTCCAGTCGGCATTAACGACAAAGACGCCTTCAATCTTACCGTCCACATAAACAGGAGTGGATATTCTTATTTCGGGCTTTCCGGTATTGCGAGCAATCTCGACGGCTGAGATATTGAGTTCTCCGGCTTTGAGCTTCAAGGTATCCTGAAACCATTTTACGTCGGCTCGACTGCCCAGTTGAGTTGAAACTTCTCCATTTTTGACAACAATCACTTCATTGCCTTTGGGATCAAGCAGACGCAACTGAGGAAGCAGATACTTCGTTCCTTCATTGCTGACGACAAACGCATACTTGTATGTTGAAAGCATTTCAGAAAGGAAGGCACTGCGGGCTTCAGCCGTAGCCTCCTTGGTCATATCATCAAAATAAGCGCTTCCGCAAACAATCCAATCCCAGGCTGGAAAATACTTATACGCTATAAATTTGTTGCGCTTCTCAAAGATGTACTCAGTGTAGCCGTCTTTCTTTTCGAGCACAGTCTTGAATTCCTGAAGATTCAAGTCTTTTATGACATTCTTGCCTAGCAGAGCCGCTTTCGGATGCATGACAAGGGTTCCACTGCTGTCCATTACAAAGAAATAGCCATGATCCCCGATCTTATGAGAAAGAACGTTTTCAACAAAGGACTGATCCTCCTGTTCCTTCACTCCGACAAAACTCATTCCGCAGACTTTGCCGGAAGCATCCTTGATAGGACTGTAGGCCGTTATGCACCATGAGTCCACGACAAAGGCTCGTCCGATATATGTAGCGCCTTTCAGGACTTCTGCGACAACTGGATTGGGTTTTGAATCCGGATTTACTGCCGGGATATAAGTACCTACAGCGCGTTTTCCATCTGGAAGCTTTACCGTTGTAGCGATTCTGAGCATATCCCCCTGCTCATTCATGCGTTGAAATATTGTACACATGGCTCCAGTGAGACTGCTTGCCTTATCTACAATCGGAGTCTCCACCGAGAAGGAATCATTCTTCCGGATTGCTTTATCACCGAATTTCATAACAGGAAGCGAAACATCGGAGACGTTCTTTGTATATTGATTCACAGCCTTCCAGTCAAGCTTGTCTGTCAGACTCAATGCAGCTGCTCCGGCATGGGAAATAAGCTCTTCGCAGATAGCAATGCTGCTGCGCAGACTCTTTTCCAGAAACTTCTGCTGAGAGGCACATTCTCGCACAATGGAAGTAGCCAGAGCCTCAACCTTTTCTTTGATTCTCTGATTAAATTCCTTATTTTGACCTTCTGAAGAAAGGATGTATTCACGCAAATTAGGCGAGCCGGAAAGCGAGGAGGTATACTTGGAAACATCCGTAACGAAATCACGTAATATTGTCAGATCAGTAGAATTCCCGGCCTTCAGATTCTGATAGGTCTGCGTCTCAAGAGCAGTTTCGGAATTGCGGGATGCCGTGTTTGAAAAATTCCAGAAAGAGTAAATCGAAAATACTCCTACTGCCATGACTGGAATTATTACAAGCAAGGAACTTGTCAGCGTAAGCTTTTTCGTCAACGAGAAACCGGCCATACGGCACCCCCTATGATAATTTTCCACTTCGGTATCGAAGAAAGGTTTAATTTTTCACGAGTTTAAACTGCGTGAAGTCTTCGAAA
>JAKJHH010000247.1 GCA_022703965.1 Verrucomicrobiota bacterium | reverse complement strand
TCTTCTTTTCAGAAGCGGGCCGCTTGAGCAGTTCGCTATACCTCTTCAGCTGATAAAGCGTATTGAACGCATTGAGCTGAAGGCAATTCAGCGCATCGGAGCCAAAGAATATATCACTCTTGGTGACGAGTCTGTAAGGATACTCAGGCTTGATCATGTGTTCAAAGTGTCTCCTTGCGTGGATAAGGAAGAAATGTTCCTCCTTCTTCCGAAACATGCTGCGCTACCCTTCGGGATTCTAGTTTCCACGCTGGTTGATATCACAGAGTCGCCGCTTGAGCTTAATACCGAAAGTTATATGGAAGACGGCATAATGGGAACCGCGATTGTTCGCAAGACGATCACGATGTATCCGGATATGTATAAAGTGATTGAAAAACTTGAACCTGAATGGTTCAAGGATAAGAAAAACAAACAGACGGAAAATGTTGTTCGGAATGTTTTGCTTGTCGAAGATGCTCCCTTCTTCCGCCAGATGGTCAAAGGATATCTGGAGTCGGACGGTTTCAAAGTAAGTACTGCCGCTAACGGTAAACTTGCTTTGAAGGCACTGGAAAATGCCAAGTTCGATCTGGTTATCTCCGATATTGAAATGCCGGAAATGAACGGATGGGGACTCATAACTAAGATAAGAGCAGATGAACGTTTCAAGAAACTGCCTGTGATCGCTCTTTCCGCGCTGGATGAAGCGAAAGACATCAACAAGGCCAAAGAGTCAGGCTTTGACGCCTATGAAGTCAAAATTGACAGAGAACGTTTGCTCCTTACTGTGCAGAACGTCTTGAACAAGCTTGCAAAGCAATAAGTCAGGAAGGACTGAAGATAATATGGAAAAGAAAATAGTTTTGGCGAAGGACATAAAGCAGTTTTGTTCATTCAGAGCCGCGGGCAGACTTTTTGGCGTCGACATTCTGACGGTCAAAGAAATCACTTCAGAAACCGAGTTTACACCAGTTTTTCACGCTCCTCCGGAGGTTAAGGGATACTTGAATATACGCGGACAGATTCATCTTGTTGTCGATCTCAAAAAACTGATCGGCATTGAAGATACAAGCGAGGATAAGGGAGGAGGATGTGTTGTCCTTTTCAAACCGGATGTAGGAGAGTCTTTCGGCATTTTCGTCGATAAGATCGGGGATGTGATTGAGGCTGACATGGCTAGGATGGAAAAACACAACGGCGGCGACAATCATTCCGAGGCCGACTCCATAATCACCGGAACTTATAAGCTGGAGCGTGAGCTGGTTGTGATTCTGGATTCACGCAGAATTCTCGACATCGTACAGGAACAGACAGCATAATAATTTTACATAAACACAAATAAGGAGATTATTCTATGAAAATGGGTGTGGGATTTAAAATTGCGGGCGGATTCGGAGTCTTGATCCTGCTGGTTCTGGGACTTGGCTATCTAGCGATTTCAAACATGAGCAAGGTCGGGAAAGAGGCCTCAACTCTTGCAGATGATTATGTGCCTGAAGTAAAGGTCGCCAATAATGTGGAAAGATCTTCTTTCATGACTATGTACAATATGCGTGGATACATATATGCAGAAGAGGATCGTTTTTTGGTAGAAACCAAGAAGCATTATGCAAAAGTCAAAGACTCTCTTGATGAAGCAGCTAAACTTGCTAGCAAATCCCCGGTAAATCTCAAAGAGCTTGATAATGGTACTCAAAATGCAAAAAAGGTTGTTGAAGAATATTCAATCCATATGGAACAAATGGAGCGTTTCAATAAAGCTCTTGATGGATATAGAGAAGAAATGGGACGAAATGCCGGGATCTTTTTAGATAATGTCGGCAAATATCTTGCAGATCAGGATGCAAGGCTTGTACAGCAAATAGATGCAAAAGATACAGAACTCAGAGTCAAGGATCGCGTAAAAAAGATTAAGATTATTAATGATGTTATTGATACAGCAAACGCAACACGTATCGCAGCTTTCAAATCCATGGTGGAGCGTGATCCTGAACAGTTCAAATCTGGCGTAGGCAACCTTCAGAAAATAGAGACTGTTATAACAGAACTTCTCAGGGATACCGTTCAGGAAGAAAATAAACGTCAGCTCACTAACATTATCGGCGCTGTAAGGGCTTATGAAAAAACGATGGTCGACTTTCTTAAAACATGGCTGGATCGTGAAGGTCTTGCCAAACAGATGCTAAACACAGGCACAAAAGTTCTTGATATAGCAAATAGCGTTGCAGATAATGGTATGAAGGAAACGCAGAGTGTTGCCAATGATGCTAAAACTGCCTTGTCTGCATCTGTCAAGATATTGATCACTGGCTTGATTATTTCTGTGCTCATCGGCATCGTCTTTGCCTGGGCCTTGACAATGAATATCCTCAAGCCGATCAATCGCAGTGCTGAAATAGCCAATACGCTGGCTGCTCAGTCTGAAGAGCTTTCAACGGTTTCCGGAAATCTGCTCAGTGCATCCGAGGAAATGAGCGCTCAGTCAAATAACGTTTCGGCTGCAACGGAACAGATGAGCGCCAATATCAACGCGATGGCGAGCGCATCCGAAGAAATGAATGTTAACGCTCAGACAGTTTCTTCCGCTTCCGAGCAGATGTCTCAGAATATGAGCAATATTGCAGGCGCAATTGAAGAAATGAGCACTTCGATGGGCACTGTAGGCGACAAGGCAAAGACAGGCACTTCGGTCGGCGTAAATGCCATGAAGATGTCTTCCTCTGCTTCCGCCACAATGAATGAGCTTGGCAAGGCTGCTCAGGAAATCGGACAGGTTACTGAGGTCATCAAGAGAATTGCCGAACAGACGAACCTGCTTGCTCTCAATGCTACAATCGAAGCTGCTTCAGCCGGTGAAGCCGGACGCGGTTTTGCTGTGGTTGCGAATGAAATCAAGGAACTTGCCAATCAGAGCGCAAGAGCTGCCGAGGACATCGCCGCCAAGATTCGCGGTGTACAGGGCAAGACAGACGATGCCGTCAAAGTTATCGGAGACGTATCCGGTATCATTGCTCAGCTCAATGAATCTGTTGAGATGATAAGCACTCTCGTACAGGAACAACTGAAGGTGACAAACGATATATCCTCTAATGTCGCAGAGGCAAACAAGGGAGTATCCAATATTGCGTCCTCCATTAAGGAAGTCGCTGAAGGTACTAAAGAGATGTCAAGAAATGCCGGTGAAGCTGCCAAGGGAGCCACTGATGTCAGCAGTAATATAGCTGAAGTCAAAGTCGCTTCGACGAACAGCAGCGCCAGTGCCGGACAGGTAAACTCCTCTGCTGGTGAGCTTGCAAAACTTGCCGGTGAGTTGAAAGGAATCGTTGCAAAGATTAAAGGGGTTTGAGTTTCAGAAACTGAAACGGGGATGGAAAAAGGGGGATTCCTTAACTGGAATCCCCCTTGATTTTTTAGCGGTTAAGTTTCTTCCAGATAGGTTCGAGATCAACTATCTGACCGCTTGTCATAGAGAGGTCGGCGGCAAGGGCGGCAACAGTGCTGTGTATGCCTTCGTTGCCGCTGCATTTCGGCGCTGTACCGTTCTTCATGGAGTCATAGAGCGAATCCATGATTTTGGGATCGCCTCCGCCGTGACCGTCGCCTGAGATGTCATAGAGTTTTATTGCGTCGTCGCCAAGTCTGCGCATTTTGATAGTGCCGCTGTAGAGCTCCGCAATAAGTGTTCCCTTGCTGCAGCTGAAGTACATTCTTCTTTCAGGAATGGCGTTAGCGAGAGTACACTGGAATGTGACTCTGATATTGTTTCTGTACTGGAATATTGTGACCTGATTGTCAATGATATCTTTGTCTGAGTCAAAGGCGGAATCAGCCATGCCGAAATTTCTCCATTGAGCCGGGGAATAGGCAGAGCGTCCCTGAGAATCCTTCAACTCATTTTCAAGATGCTTGTTCTCAGGAAGAAAGAGATCGCGTCCGCCGAAGGAAGCTGTTTTGGACGGAATACTTGCCGTGAACCAGTTGAGTAAGTCGAGGTCGTGACAGCATTTTTCAAGGAGATGTGAGCCTGCAAGTTTTGAGTGTCTTCTCCAGTTAGCCATGATGTAGCTGCCATGATGAGAACTGATATTCTCATTTGCATCAATACTGAGTATCTGTCCGACTACGCCTGAGTCAAGGATTTCTTTGACTTTCATATAGAGCGGTGCGTATCTTAAAACAAAGCCTGTGGCAAAGAGCTTGCCGCTTTTCTGATGAGCATCAAAAATTGCCTGACAGTCTTCTATTTTCGTTGCGAGCGGTTTTTCGGAGAAGACGTTTTTGCCGCTTTCAAAAGCCGCGATTATATGTTCCTTGTGAAAAGAGTTCGGGGAGAAAACAAGCACCCAGCTTATTTCCGGATCTTTTGTGATTTCACTGTAATCTTTGCAGTGATGGGCTGTGGGATGTCCCATGCCTTCCGCAAATTCTGTCATTCTGATTTCTGCCGGATCAAAGACAGATTTCAGAATTACGTCTTTTCTTTCAAAAAGACTTTTAAGAAGATATGCTCTCCCGCCGCATCCGATTACACCGACCTTGATATTTGCTGTCATTTTTATGCCTTTCATTAAAATGATTGATTTAACGTTCGCTGTGTATATATTATACAGGCAGGGAGGCTTGATAATAATGGATAAACCGATCATTATAGATGACAAAATCGACAACGGTCAATATGCTATTCACCGTCTGATGCCCTTTAAGAATCCTCTTTATGACGAATACGGTCTTTGTATTATAGGGTATCAGAGAGCAGGGCGCAGTCAGGCAAGGCATAATTTTTTCTTGCGGCATTTCGAGTTTTACTGCATCTCTCATCTTATTGAAGGACGCGGCTTCTATTATCAAGGGGGAGGAGTCGAGAACAGGAAAGTTTTTGAAAGCGGTTCCTGTGTTATTGTGAGTCCAGGGCATAAGCATTGTTATGGCGGATACGAGAATTTTTATTGTGAGGATGCCATATGACAGTCAGTTTATGTCTGTGATTGCTCTTCAGCGTCTTCTTATGGATATTTATCATGAAAACCGGGATCTTTCCGGAACACGTTATCCGCGACTTGCCGAATTGCTGATGGAGATCAAGGCGGATGTGTCCAAGTGGTGGTCCGTTTCCGAAATGGCTGAATTCTGCAAATTGAGCGAAGTACAATTCAGGAGAATCTTCAAAGAGTATACTGGCACTGCGCCGAAGGAATATCTTGATCTTTATAAAATCCGCAAAGCATCTGAAATGCTTTCCTCCTCAGAACTTACTATTGAAGAGATTGCGCGTGCCTTGGGATATCTTGACCCTTATCATTTCAGCCGCCGTTTCAAGGAATTGAATGGATTGTC
>JAKJHH010000246.1 GCA_022703965.1 Verrucomicrobiota bacterium | reverse complement strand
CTTTCATCCTCCGATTTTCTCCTAAATTTAGCACGCCTTCTTATCGGGGGACAATATAGTTTTATCCTCGTTCTATCTAAAAGGCTTTCAAACTGGAGGGGATTAACGTTTGTATTGCTGGATATAATCATACTACTCCTCAAATATTTTATCCCAAAGAAATTCAATTCTCTTCGCAAGATGATAAGCAAGTAAAGGCGGGACCGCATTTCCTATCATTTTATACCCTGAAGTAGAATTTATAAAAAATGAGCGCCCTACTGCTTCTTTTACAACAAATCGAAAATCATCAGGAAACGTTTGAAGTCTAGCGCATTCTCTGACGGAGAGACGCCGTTCATGTAGATTGTTATGTAATTCATCATATCGTCGTCCACCATGCTCAAGAGATAAACGGCGATATTCTATATTCCCATGATGTTCTGCTCTAATTGTTGGGCACAGAGAATCAAGATCCACTTCTTTCTGTCCTTGACAATGCGCCCCCATAAATTTCGCTTTGGAATAAAATCTGTGTGATAAATCATCTGAATCTTCTGGCTCACCAAGACCATCTAAAGCTTGCCTAACAGTAGAATATGCCAAACACCCATTTCCTCCAATCTTGGAGTGAGTTTGTATCGGGTAGGGATCATAATCCATCGGTATATTGTCATTGCATAATGCGATCAATGCTTCAGGTCGAAGACAACTGCGCTTAAATCCCATAAAAATAATACGCTCTCTTGTTTGTGGGATTCCATAATCTGGAGCGTATAACACTCTCGCCGGGACAACAACATACCCTCCACCAATGCGCCGAAAATCATTTTCGATCACATTTTTTACATCTTTCAGAGATACTAAGCCTTTCACATTTTCTGCAACAAATACTTTAGGTTGGGTTATTTCAATTACTTCCTTCATCCAAATGTATAACTGTCCTCGACTTTCTACACTTGGCTCATCAAGCCTAATCTCCCCACTGTGACTTCTATGGGAGTCAAAACCATTCCTCTTCCCAGCCACACTGAAATCATTGCAAGGAAAGCCACCAGTAAGAATATCAATAGAGTCAGGAAACACCTTCATTATTCCATTTTTTACAATTTTTACTATGTCCACAATACTCATTACATTGTAAATAGAAGCCACATTGCGTCTTTGTCCAAAATATAGATTCCAAGCTCGCTTCGCATGCTCCTCTATATCATTGGCAAAAACAGTTTCAAAACAAGTAGGTGCAAGAGTGACCCATTCTGCTTCTTGAGTTATCACCCAATCAGGATGAAAAAAAGGATTTACGAAAGCAGAACGAACTCTAAATCCTCCCTCAAACCCTAGATCCATACCACCACAGCCAGAAAAAAGGGATATTAGACGCTTTTTAGGAACCATCCATGACCTCTAGAATAATTTTTAAAGATAATACCACATATTAGGAGTGGAATCTAAAGCATCCCCAACTCCTCGATTATTATCTATTTTCATATAAAATCACTTAATACTTCTATCAATAAATATATCATATCATATCACAATTTTGTACCTTCATTAGTAATTTTTTTGTAATGTCCCATAATCTAAACAAGGAATATTTTCAATCTCTATGCAATACAATCAACATATACTATTAATCCCTAATTTTTTATGGCCCAAGTTTTTCTAAGTGTCGCAATTACTTCAATGCTTTTGCCAATGGACAGAGCACAGTATTGACATCCTCGCCGGAACGGTATCGGAAAAGAATAATCCTCGAACGTTCGGCAAGACGGCGACGCACTTCGCGGCGCTCTCCTTTTACACGCGCAATGCTCATATTGTCGTAGGCTGTAGTCTGATGACGCATCCACGCAATTACGGCGGCCTCGGCGCGCTGCTCAACAGGAATGCTCTTAGTTCTGGCGACAGTTCCACTGCCTACGGGAACAGCATGAGCGGTCACAGCATCAGCCAGTTTCTCGGCAATAGCAGTCCAGCGCTCGTGAAAAGCAAGAAACTTCAGAACAGAGGTACGGAATTCAAGAACATAGTTTTCCTGTTTGGCCTCGCGATATTTTCTGCCGGACTCAAGTTTCTTCAGATATTCAGGATTTGAACGTTCGGACTCGAGTTCAGACTTTACTGCTTCAAAACGAGCCTTATCTGTCCAAAGCCCAAGGGACTCAATTCTGTTCTTGCGCCTGTGCACCATAAGCCAATAGTCGCCGCCTGCTTTCAGACGACGGGTCAAGCCGGCATCACCGCTCTCGACAAATATCCATCCGACAGGAGGAGGGAGAAGGCGTCCTTCGTGCATGAGTTTATCTTTAACAGTACTCTTCCAAACAACAAATTCTTCTTTTTTCACAGACATAAACCACTCCGAATCTTTATAAAACAGGCGCTTAAAATACCCTTGTCCGGCAAAAATACCAGAAGAATCAATCAGGAAAGGACTATTGACATCAGAGAAATTGTGTGTTAAAATATATTTCAAATACAAAATAAAAATATTCCACATTTGAAATAAGGATAAATAATGTACTCACTGCCGACCGTTAAAACACTGGATCTTCTGGAATATCTATCAGGAAGAAGCGTGGATGAGAATCTGGCTCAGCTAAGTAAAGGAACCGGGATTTCACAGGCCACTCTTCTGAGAATGCTGAATGTTCTGGAAGATTACGGCTACATCAGAAAGTCAAAAGAAAAGCGCTATCAGGCTCTCTTTAAAATAGAGAAAGACAACGCCCTGCACCAGGATGATAAGATCTTAATTGACAATATCATGGACAAGGTAATAAAACAAGGAGCTTCCTCAGTCGAGTTTCTACAGGTGCGCGGAGAAAATCTCTTCTGGGTAAAAAAGCTTGAACAGTCAGATCTTGCAATCAGAATAGCAGCTAGAAGCGGGTTTCAAAGAGGAATATATGAACTTGATGCCCCCTCGCGTCTCTACCTCAAGACAATAGGAAAAGAAAAGGCGGCAGCCAAGTTCGACACCGGTAAATTCTACGACACCGCCTATAGCAAAGTTACTTGGCTGAAAGCGCTACAAATATTTGACAACGAAGATCATAACAAGGTAATCTTTGACAAAAACGGAAACAGCAACGGAATAAGACGCTTTGCTGTTCTGCTCGGCACAAAGGACAACTACGCCGGGCTCCTGAGCATAGCGGAAGCCGCTATCCCATTAAACAACACGGAAAACCACATCAATCAGATGATAAAACTACTGGAAGAAGCAAGAGAAATATTCTTAAAAACCAATCGGAAAGGACATTAAAATGAGAGTGCTTTATCTTGATCTAGACACGTTGAGAGCGGATCACCTCGGCTGTTACGGATATCACCGACAGACTTCCCCGAACCTAGACAAAATCGCAAACGAAGGCATGGTATTCACGAACTATTATTGCTCCGATGCCCCTTGCCTGCCCTCCAGAGCCGCAATGATGAGCGGACGCTACGGAATCCACAACGGTGCAGTAGGACACGGCGGCACCGCGGCAGATCAGCATCTGCAAGGAATAAGCCGCGGATTCATGAGCGAAGCAGACAGCAGCGCCCTACCTCGCATATTCAGAAAAGCGGGAATGCGCACAGTTCTGATAAGTCCCTTTGCCGAACGTCACAGCAACTTCACATATTACGCCGGCTTCACTGAAATTCATAACACCGGCAAATGCGGTATGGAATCAGCCGAAGAAATCAGTCCTACAGCCATGGACTGGCTTGACAGAAACGCTTCCTCGGACAACTGGTATCTGCACATAAACTACTGGGATGCCCATACTCCGTACAGAGCACCGGCTGAATTCGGAAATCCATTCAAGGACAGCCCTCTGCCTGCCTGGCTGACAGAGGAGACACTGAAAAAGCACAGAGAACATGTCGGCCCTCATTCGGCAAGAGAAACCTACATGTACAGCGGCAAAGACAATCCGCAGGCATCAAAATGGCCCAGATATCCCGGTGAGCTTGAGAACATGCAGGATCTGAAGGCCTATATCGACGGCTATGACTGCGGAATCGCATATCTGGATTCACACATAGGAAGAATCCTTAATTCACTCGAGAAAGCAGGAGTCCTTGAAGATACAATGATAGTGGTCAGCGCCGATCATGGAGAAAATCTCGGAGAACTCGGCCTTTACGGAGAACATGGCACTGCAGATTATCCCACCTGTCGAATCCCATTAATTATGAAACATCCTGGCAAAATTAAAAGGGGAACCAACGATGATCTCCTTCTCAATATAGACCTTGCTCCGACCTATGCGGAACTTTTCGGACAAAAACCTCAGGCGATATGGGACGGAAAAAGTTTTGAACCACTCCTTCTCGGTAAGGCGGCAAAACCAAGAGAGGATATCGTGATCAGTCAGTGCGCTCACGTCTGTCAACGCTCTGTACGCTGGAAAAACTGGATCTACATGAGAACCTATCATGACGGCTATCACCTCTTCCCGCAGGAAATGCTCTTTGATCTGGAGAAAGATCCGCATGAAAGCAGAAACCTTGCGGAAGAACATCCGGAGCTCTGTCAGGAAGGCGCCTGGCGTCTGATGCGCTGGCATGACGAAATGATGGCAAGTCAAGCCAATGGAATTACTGTCGATCCAATGCGGACAGTAATGGCGGAAGGCGGCCCATTCCATGCAAAAGGACAGCTTAAAGATTACTGCAAACGCCTAGAAACAAGCGGAAGAGCCTTCGCCATTGACGAGTTGAAGAAACGGCATCCTGCAGAATTCAAAGGCTGATTTGTAAGATCGTGCTATTGACTTTAATCCGGATTCATAGTATAATATTTGATATCAACAAGTAACAAATATATTATCTTATGAGTTCCGGAGTAGATCAAAGTTTCAAAATAATCGAGTCTCTGTCAGCGAGAAGAAGCAAAGGCTTCAACGAGTTGCGCAGAGAACTCAACGAGATGCCCTCGGCAACACTTTCGCGCCTTCTGAAGAATCTGATTGAACTAGGATGGGCGGAAAAAAATCCTGACGGCAGCTACAGCTGCGGAAAAACAGCCATCGCGACAGCTGCTCAAATCGGACGAAGTTTTCCTGAAGATCAGCTCATGGAAAAATATGTCACAGCTCTTGCCCTGAAAAGCGGCGAATCAGCCGCATTCGGCATATGGGACGGAGATGCCATGATCTTCAAATGTAAACATGAGATTGCGGAGTCCTTCCGCTACATGGATCTGAATAAGAAAAATTTTGACTCAGGCAATCTTTTTGTACAAACCTGCATGGCCTATCAGAGCGAGGCGGCAATCGAGCATATAATCGGAGAGCTAGCAGAAAAAAACAAACTAAAAAGCAGGCTTGAAGCAATACGGACAACAAGAATATCCATCTACGAAGACAGTCGCTCAAGCAGAATCTGTGCTCCGGTGATGAAACAAAA
>JAKJHH010000245.1 GCA_022703965.1 Verrucomicrobiota bacterium | reverse complement strand
TGAGGATGCCGGACGGGATCAGATGCAGGACGTACTTCTTATCCCCGGTTTCAACGGTATGACCGGCATTGTTGCCGCCCTGAAATCTTACGACCATATCTGCATTTTCAGTGAGAACATCAATGATCTTCCCTTTGCCTTCGTCTCCCCACTGTACCCCGACAAGAATAGTAACAGGCATTGTAAATTCCTTCAATTTGAACGTTTCATTATCGCCTATGCAAAAATCTCAATCAAACCTGTTAATATAGTGTCAGATTTGTTTGAAATCAATATTTAAAGAAGCAACCAAGTGTAATGAAGCAGTTTTTCTTTAGTAGACGCGGACGCGTATATGCGGAATGTAAAGAAAAGACGTCTGCCGTTGTACTCACAAAGTTCAAAGGGCTCATCGGGACAGCCACCGAACGCGTTATTCGCATTCACCATATGAATGGTAATACATGTCTGAGCTCTTTCGACATTAACCGCCGGACCGTCATATGCCGGATCATCCGCAAAAACGATCTTAAAGTGACCGATTCCAGAGTCCGCCGAAAAGATAAATTCCAGAGGACAATCCTTCAGTGCCGTCACAGAACCGGATTCGAGAACTTCATAATCGCCGCATCTTATAATCATAAATTACTGCTCCAGATACCAGGTAAGATGCAGAATCTTACCGGATTTTCGTAAAAATGAATCTATCATATACGAGAGATAGAGTTTTTTTCCGTTCAGCTTGCCGATGGGCATGGGAACTTCATTCGCGGTTTCCATTGCCGTCTGAAAGTTGTAAAATGTAATTTCATAGCGTCCCGGAGCGGCCTTTTTGAATTCGGCTCTCTCCAATCCTCCATCGGCATCATTTCGCAAGAAAAAGACACAGGAAGGACATAGCGGATCTTCATCGAAGATAAGCTCAACTGGCTTATCCTCAAAACATGGAACAGAAAAGTTCCTGTAGACCACACGCTGTCCGTTGCGAATCATGAAAAGAGTTCCTTCTCCAGCTGGTTCACAAGCTCGGTAAAGAGTTTTATGCATGACTTGACCGGCTTGCCTGAACGGAAATCGACACCGGCATCCAGCATGATGTCAAGAACGTCCTTGGAGTCACCTGCTTCGAGGAATTGTTTATAGCGGGCGGAGGCAGCGGCATTTCCGCTGTAAAGCTCCTCGGAAAGCTGAATGGCCGCCGAAAATCCGGTCGCATATTTATAGACGTAAAAATTATAGTAGAAGTGCGGAATTCTCGCCCACTCCATGCGGATTTTATCATCAGGGGCAACAGAGCTTCCGTGATAAAGTTTATTCAGCTCAAAATAAGAATTTGAGAGCTCGTCGGCAGTCAGAGGAATTCCCTTTTCAGCCTTCTCGTGAATCATCTTTTCATATTCAGCAAACATTGTCTGACGGTATACCGTGCCGCGAATTTCGTCAGCAAGATGACATAGCAGATAAATACGGACATTCTTATCCTTGCAGTTTGCCATCAGATATTTGTGAAGAAGGAGTTCGGCTGTTGTCGAAGCGACTTCAGCGACAAATATTCTGTAATCGGCATAATGATAATCTCTTGCGCGATTAGAGTGATAACTGTGCAGAGAATGTCCCATCTCGTGAGCGAGCGTAAACACGCTGTTAAGGTTGCCGTTGAAGTTCATGAGAATATATGGAGGAGAATCATAGCATCCGCTTGAATATGCGCCTGACTTCTTGCCTCTGTTTTCCATAGCATCCACCCAGCGGTCAGTGAAGCCTTCTTGACCAGAGCGCAATAGTTCTTGCCCATCGGCTTCATGGCCTTCTCAACGGTGGAACAGGCTTCCTTCCATGAAAATTCCATTTTGCAGTCAGGGACTAGAGGTGTAAAGATATCGTACATGTCGATTTTCTTGAGCTTCAGAGCCTTTGCACGGATTTTGAAATACTTGTGAAGCGGAGCGAAGCCGCCATGAATCGACTCGATAAGTTTATTGTAAACCTCGACTGGAACATTGTCATCATGAAGGGATGCCTCGAGAGCCGAGGGATATTTCCTCAATTTGGCTTCCAGAGCATGAGCCTTGACCATGTTGTCCAGAGTAGCCGCAAAGGTATTTCTGAATTTGCTGTAAGTGTCGTACATGCCGTTGAAAGCATCCTTGCGTAGCTTGCGGTCATGTGATTCCAGAAAGCGCAGGTAATTTCCATGAGTAAGCTCAACTGTATTGCCTTTGGCATCCGTGATTTCAGGGAAACGCAGATCGGCGTTATTGAGCGAAGAGAAAATCTTGTGAGGACTGGAAAGAACTTCCGAAGCCATACCGAGAATCCGCTCTTCTTTTTCGGAAAGCATATGCTTTCTTGAGCGCTCAAGTTCAGTAAGAGATCTATTGTAGAACGCAAGTTCCTTACTCTTCAGATAAGCCTTGAATGTTTTTTCAGGCAACTCAAGAATTTCAGGCTCGAACCATGCGGTTTCGCCCTCGATTTCGGCGGACTTGGAATTTATTCTGTCGAGACGTCCGCGATTGGCGGAGACAGCGGTATCTTCATCCGATCTGAGATGTGCAAAGACATGAAGCTTCTCAAGCAAACGTTCAAGCTCATCGGAAGCCTTCAGCGCATCTGCGAGAGTCTTTGCCGACTTTGAAAGTTTTCCAGTATAGGAGTTGAACTTTTTGAGGAGCGGATCGATTTTTTTGAAATCGGCATCCCATTCTTCAGCTTTTTTGTACAAGGGATTCAAATCCCAGGTAAGTTCTTTCGGAATATCCTTGCGTTCCGCCAGCTTCTCAATTTTTCCCGCCATTATCAAGCGTCCCTTCGTTAAAATTCCTTGATTTCATGGATAATATATCTGAGTCAATGCTTTTGTAAACAGTAAAAGCCTTTGAAAATTCGCCTTTCAGGCCTTAACTTATCGGGATGTCTGATTTGACGGCTGAAACAGCCACGCCATTATAGACAAAAAGAACAGCACTGATTTTTAAGGAGTAAGCTGAAGGGAAATATTTAAACGAATCGACCGAAAACCCCGCCGGGCAACCGGAGAACATGACTATACTCTAAAAAACGAAGGTGCAAAATGTGTAAAAAAACTTATTATCTTACAACTCCGATTTATTACGTAAATGACAAACCGCACATCGGCCATTCATATACGACAGTTCTTGCGGATACACTCGTCCGCTACCACAGACTTTTCGGAGATGAAGGCTTTCTCCTTACAGGAACAGACGAACACGGACAGAAAGTCCAGAAGGCGGCGGCGGAACGCAATCTTACGCCTCAGGAACATTGCGACAGCACAGTTGTCCGCTTTCAGGAAGCATGGAAACGCCTGAATATCTCAAATGACGATTTCATCCGCACAACAGAAGCGCGCCATAAGAAAATCGTCCAGGCTGTGCTTCAGGATCTTTTTGATCGCGGACTCATCTACAAAGCCGAGTACAAAGGACGCTACTGCGTTCCCTGCGAAAGATTTTATACCGAAAAGGATCTTGAAGGAAGCGACCTCTGTCCGGACTGCAAAAGATCAACAAACGAGATCACAGAGTCAAACTACTTCTTCAAAATGAGCCATTATCAGGATTGGCTTGTGGATTACATAAAAACCCATCCGGGCTTCATACAGCCGTCCTTCAGAGCCAATGAAACACTTGGATTCCTGAAGCGCCCGCTCGAAGACCTCTGCATCTCGCGTCCTAAATCCAGACTCGCCTGGGGCATTGAGCTGCCCTTCGACAAGGATTATGTCTGCTACGTCTGGTTCGACGCACTGATCAATTACATATCGGCAATAGGCTACGGAAGCGATAACGAAAAATTCGAGCCGCTCTGGAAGAATTCACATCACCTGATCGGCAAGGACATCCTAACCACTCATACAGTTTACTGGCCTACAATGCTCAAGGCAATGAACCTCAATATGCCGGAGTCTATTTTCGCGCATGGATGGTGGCTCATGGGGCAGGACAAAATGAGCAAGTCGCTCGGAAATGTCGTCAATCCGATGGACATGATGGACAAGTATGGAGTCGATTCGTTCAGATACTTCCTGATGGCTGAAATGTCCCTCGGACAGGATGCCTCGTTCTCGGAAGACTCCTTCATAACACGATACAACAGCGATCTTGCCAATGACCTCGGCAACCTGCTGAACCGCGTCGTAAAAATGACAATAAAGCAGTTCGACGGAGTCATTCCAGTCCCCTCCCCTGAAATAGGAGAGAATGAAAAGGAACTCAAAAGCGCCGTTGAAAACGCAGTGAAAGCCATACAGGAAACTGTCGAAAACATGAAGCTCGACCGCGGACTTGAAAGCATCATGAACGCAGTTAGAACCGGCAACCGCTACATGGAGAAAACAGCGCCTTGGACTCTCGCTAAAAACGGCGAAACGGAAAAGCTCGGAACAGTTCTCTATACAGCTGCGGAAGCTCTCAGAATCATATCCGGCCTGCTTGCCCCGGTAATGCCGGCAAAAATGGCTGAACTCAGTAAAGTACTCGGTCTCGACTTTGAAGAAACACTTGAAAGCCTCTCAGTATGGGGCAAGCTCAAGCCCGGAACCAAGATGTCAGATCTTGAGGCTCTCTTCATGCGCATAGTAAAGGAAGAAGAAAAGAAGCCCGAAGCAGCAGCGCCTAAAAAATCAAAGCCTGCCGAAAAGAAAAAAGAGGAAAAGAAAATGGAAAAGCAGCCCGAAACAGCCATAGAAGGCGTTATCACAATAGATGATTTCTTTAAAGCCCAGCTCAGAACTGCAAAAATTCTTGCGGCTGAAAAAGTCGAAGGAGCAGACAAGCTCCTGAAACTTCAGATTGAAATAGGCGAAGAAAAACGTCAGATTGTCGCCGGAATCGCTCTCTTCTACAAGCCTGAAGATATCATAGGCCGCACGATCATTGTTGTTGCCAACCTCAAACCTGCGCAGATTCGCGGAATAGAATCACGCGGAATGCTTCTCGCAGCAAAACACGGCAAGGAACTCAAACTTGTCACAGTTGATGGCGAAATAGCAAGCGGCGCATCAGTAGGCTGAAGCGCCGCCATCACCCAAAAGAACACTTAAGGATTTATTTATTATTTCAGGCACAGACCTTGTAGAGGACATAGAGTTCACTCGCAAGCTCCTTGTAGGTCTGGTAGCGGTCTGCCGGGGAACGCTGAATCATCTTGTTGAGGATTCTTACGAGTTCCGGACTGACATCAGACGGGAGTTTTCCTGCGACTGAATTTACTCTGAGACTTACAACGTGCTTTCTGAACAGATCACTGATCTCATCCGCGGAATAATAGGTTCTGCTTGCGAGAACATGGAAGAGAACCATTCCAAGACTGTAGATTTCACTGCAAAGCGATTCGCCTGTTCCGACTACTCTTTCCGGCGGAATGTAGAAGGGAGATCCCTGAATGTGATCTGACTGT
>JAKJHH010000244.1 GCA_022703965.1 Verrucomicrobiota bacterium | reverse complement strand
CTGGTCATAGCTGAAATAGGCATCAACCACAACGGCGAATTTGAAAAAGCAATTCAAATGGTCGATGATGCGAAAAAAGCCGGATGCGAATGCGTCAAATTCCAGTGCCATGTCATCGATGATGAAATGATACCTGCGGCAAAATCTGTAATCCCGGGCAATTCAGTTCTCAGCATATGGCACGTGATGGCACAATGCGCTCTCAGCGAAGCTCAGGATATCGAACTGAAAAAATACGTTGAATCTCAGGGAATGATATACATGTCCACTCCCTTTTCCAGAGCGGCTGCCGTACGCCTTGAAAAAATGAATGTCCCTGCCTATAAAATAGGCTCCGGAGAGTGCAACA
The DNA here is from genome assembly GCA_022703965.1 of Verrucomicrobiota bacterium. Lineage (GTDB taxonomy): Bacteria > Verrucomicrobiota > Lentisphaeria > Victivallales > UBA1829 > JAKJHH01. The sequence continues at coordinate 5,080 of JAKJHH010000244.1, read as the reverse complement.
ATTATCCTCTTATCAAGCACATTGCCGCATATGGTAAACCTGTAATTCTCAGCACCGGGATGAACGATATCCCGGCAGTAGAAAAATCTGTTGATATTCTGAGAAAAGCAAAAGTCCCCTTCGCTCTCATGCACTGTACATCAATATATCCGACACCGCCCGAAAAAGTCAGACTTGGCGCGATGAAGGAACTCATGGAAGCTTTCCCTGATGCTGTCGTCGGACTTTCCGATCACACAAAAAGCAATATGGCATGTCTTGCGGCGGCGGCACTTGGAGCGTCTCTCCTTGAACGCCATTACACCTCCTCAATGGAATGGAATGGCAACGACATCGAAGTATCAATGGATCCTGCCGCCTTGAAAGAGCTTATCGAAGGATCAAGACAAATCCAGCTCATGCGCGGCGGCTCAAAAACAATTCTCCCCGAAGAAAAACCGACAATTGACTTCGCTTATGCCACTGTAGTAACAACGTGTCCGGTAAAAGCTGGCGATCTATTTTCGGAGTCCAATATATGGGTAAAACGTCCTGGAACAGGTGAAATCAAAGCAGTTGATTATGAAAATGTGCTGGGTAAAAAGGCAACTCAGGATATTCCGGCAGACACCCATGTGAAAAAAACAGACGTCCGCTGGTGAACATGCAGAATCAACGAAAAAAGATTCTATTTCTTACGGGTACGAGAGCCGATTTCGGCAAGCTCAAGCCGCTGATGATGCGCGTTGAACAGTCCGAACATTTTGAATGCCGAATCTTCGCCACAGGCATGCACGTCCTATCAAAGTACGGCTGGACTTATGATGAAATAGCAAAAGCCGGATTCAAAAATATATATCTATATATAAATCAGATGAGCAGTGACGCTTCAGCTATGGATATCATTCTGGCAAATACAGTCAGCGGTCTCAGCCACTATGTGCGCGAATTCCGTCCTGATATGCTGGTGATACATGGAGATCGCGTTGAGGCTCTGGCCGGAGTAATTGTCGGTGCGCTGAATAACATTCTGGTCGCGCATATCGAAGGCGGGGAAATCTCAGGCACCATTGACGAATCAGTCCGTCACGCTATAAGCAAACTCGCACACCTTCACTTTGTTGCAAACGATGAAGCCCGTCTGAGACTTATACAGATGGGGGAATCCGACTCCAAAATATTCACAATCGGCTCCCCTGACATTGACGTAATGCTCTCTGATAAACTGCCTTCACTTGAAGAGGTTCGCACCCGCTATGAAATCCCCTTCAAGAAGTATATGATCTTTATTTATCATCCTGTGACAACTGAAGTGCACAAGCTGATAAGCAAGGTGGACAATGTCATCAAAGCGTTGGAAAATTCAAATCGTAATTTTGTGGTCATTTCGCCGAATAATGACATGGGAACAAGCTACATCACGGAGGCATTGGAATCTCTACGCGGCAATCCGCATTTCAAATTCTACGAATCCTTGCGTTTTGAATATTTCCTGACACTTCTAAAAAATACAGACGCAATTGTCGGGAATTCAAGCGCCGGCATAAGGGAAGCCCCTGTTTACGGAGTTCCTACTATCAATATCGGAAGCCGCCAAAACAACCGTTTCAACTATCACTCCATAATCAACGTTCCTGAGGATACCGGAGAAATTCTGAACGCCTTGGAGAATCTCCCGTCCGATATTAAAGCAACTCTCCATTTCGGTGAAGGAAAAAGCGCCGAACTTTTCATGAAAACACTCGAGTCAACCGAGCTTTGGAATACAAACTGCCAGAAAAATTTTCAGGATCTGATGATATAACAGGAAAGAATATGACTCCGGACAATAAACGCATACTAGCTCTCATAACTGCCCGCGCCGGTTCAAAAGGACTGCCGGGGAAAAACATAAAAAAACTCTGCGGCAAAGCACTTATAGAATACTCGATTGACGCTGCTCTCAATTCCGATTTCGTCGACAAGGTTTACGTAAGTACCGACGGCAGCGAAATTGCCGATGTATCCGGAAAAGCGGGCGCTTCCGTAATAATGCGCCCCCCGGAACTTGCCGCCGATAATTCAAAATCGGAAGACGCCGTACTTCATGCGATTTCATATCTCGAAGAGCGCGGAGAATACTTCGATATCATACTCCTCCTTCAGCCGACCTCACCACTCAGAACCAACGAGCACATAGATCAGGCTATAGAACAATTCTCCAAAGAAGGTAAGAATGCCCTTCTTTCAATCAGAGAAACCGAGCACTCTCCCTTCAAATGCTTCGTGGAAGCGGACGGCGGAATGGAGCCGTTAATGGGAGAAGACAAGCTTTTCGGTCCGCGTCAGATGCTCCCGAAGACCTACAGAGATGCGGGCGCCATTTATCTTGTCGACTGTGACTTCTTCAAAAGAGAACGCCGCTTCTATCACAAAAACTGCTCCTTCTTTAAATTCCCTGCCAATCTGGCGGCAGACATAGACAGTGAACTTGACTTCGTTCTCGCAGAAGCCATTATCAAAAAGTCCTCGCAGACTTGAAAAGGATATAATGAATATAAAAGCCATAAAACCTAGAATCATAGCCAGGCTCGACATCAAAGGGCCGAATGTCGTAAAAGGCATACGCTTCGACGGCTTGAGAGTAATGGGAAAACCTGATGAACTCGCAACTATGTACTACAATCAGGGAGCAGATGAACTGCTTTACATCGATACCGTCGCAAGTTTGTATGGACGCAACAATCTTACAGATGTCGTAAAAATAGCGGCATCTCATATTTTCATTCCAATGACTGTAGGCGGCGGTGTACGCAGCGTCGAAGATGCCTTCAAACTGCTCCATAGCGGAGCCGATAAAGTCGCAGTTAACACCGCGGCGGTGAAACGTCCGGAACTTATCAGCGAAATCGCCAGAGTCCTCGGTTCCCAGGCAATGGTTCTTTCCATGCACATAAAAAAAATAGACTCATCCTCATGGGAAGTTTATATAGACAACGGCAGGGAAAAAACAGGCCTCAACGCCTTGGACTGGGCGATGAAAGCCCGTGAACTCGGCGCAGGTGAAATTCTTGTCACTTCGGTGGACAAAGACGGAACGGGACACGGTTTTGAACAGGATTTCATCAAAATGCTCTGCTCAAAAATAGATATCCCGGTAATCGCAGGAGGAGGAGCCAAACATGCCTCCGACATTGCCTCACTGGTCTTACATACAGGAGTTGATGCCGTAGCGGTAGCTTCAATGCTCCATTACAAGCGCGGAACAGTCTCCGACATCAAAAAGGCGCTCACGGAAAAACACATAGAAACAGCAGTCCACTAATGAAAAAAATTAAGATTATCAACTATTTTGCGGGAAATATCTTCAGCGTCACAAAAGCTTTTGAACATTTTGGCGCCGAAGTGGAAATCATTAACTCCCCTGAAGACATAAGTTCAGCCGATGCTCTCGTACTGCCTGGAGTCGGTGCTTTTGGCGACGGCATGGCAAGCCTCAAAGATCAGAATCTTGATCAGGGTATTTATGATTTCATAAAAACAGGCAAAACCTTCATTGGAATATGCCTCGGAATGCAACTCCTTTTCAGTTCAAGCGAGGAGTTCGGCTTTCATGAAGGCCTGAATATTATCAGCGGTAAGGTTAAACGTCTACCCGAGCAGAATTCAATGAAAATTCCGCATATCGGCTGGAGCCGTCTTCTGCACCCTGAAAACGCAGATGCAAACTGCTGGAAAAACACGATTCTTTCTTCATACCGGCAGGAAAACGACATGTACTTCATACACTCTTTCGCGGGCTATCCGGACAATCCGTCTGAATGCCTTGCACGCGCAAGATACGGTTCGCAATTCTTCTGCGCAGCGGTCAGAAAAGACAATGTTTGGGGTTGCCAGTTCCATCCCGAGAAAAGCGGCGAGGCCGGACTTGATATAATCAAAGAATTTCTTTCACTCTGATCCATTGTGTCGAGCTCTTTCTGTGATATCTTACCATGCTTAAAATAGTTCTCATGGAAAACCCGGAATATCAGGGGCTTTATTCAAGTGTCATTGATGTCTGAAAAAACAGGAATTGTCATCGTAGTCGGCGGAGGTCCTGCCGGACTGACCGCCGCACTGAAACTTCTTAAAGATACAAAACTCACCCCGCTAATCTTTGAAGCAGAAGATATGCTTGGCGGCATTTCAAAAACCATCAATTACAAAGGCAATCGCATAGACATCGGCGGACACCGCTTTTTCTCGAAATCCGATAAAGTAATGAACTGGTGGAAGGAAATTCTTCCGCCCGCTGCCGAAGGCGATCTCAATCCGCCCGAAAAAAGCATGCTGACAGTATCAAGAAAATCCAGAATTCTATACCTAAGAAAATTCTTTGAATATCCTATCAGCCTGAGTATGCAGACAATTTCCAATCTCGGAATTTTTAAAACCTTCAAGATCGGCATATCATATATGCTGAGCCTGATAGCTCCGGTCAAGCCGGAAGAGTCTCTTGAGGATTTTTTCATCAACCGTTTCGGACGCGAACTTTACAGAACATTTTTCGAATCCTATACTGAAAAAGTATGGGGGCGTCCCTGCTCACAGATCAGCGCCGAATGGGGTGCTCAAAGAATTAAAGGACTTTCCATCATCAAGGCGATAAGCCATTTTGCATCCTCAGTTCTAAAAAAAATCCCTGTCCTCAATATCTTTTGTTCAAACAAGGTTGAAACCAGCCTCATCGATAAATTCATATATCCCAAATACGGCCCCGGTCAGATATGGGAGACAGTAGGAGAAATCGTCCGTCAAAAAGGCGGACAAATACATCTTGGAACAGAGGTCACGGGAATCAATCTTAAGGATGGCAAAGTCGATGAAATAACTTACAGAACAGCCGACGGACAGACTCACACAATACACGCTGATTATCTTATAAGCTCAATGCCTGTAAGAGAGCTTATTCTTTCAATGAGTCCGGCTGCCCCGGAAGAAGTCGTGAAAACAGCTTCAGGACTCGTCTACAGAGACTTCATTACAGTTGGAATCCTGCTCAGGAACTGCCGACTCAAAGAAAAAGACGGCTCACCACTCAAAGACAACTGGATATACATCCAGGAACCCGATGTCAAAA
>JAKJHH010000243.1 GCA_022703965.1 Verrucomicrobiota bacterium | reverse complement strand
CAGCGCCCGGGATTTCGCCCTGAGAAACTTCGAATTCTGACCAATCTTCTGGATCGTGAGCTCTATCCGGCGGAGAAAATCATTGCGCTTCAAGCTCGTCGCTGGGAGGTAGAACTCGACTTCCGCGCCATCAAAACCACGATGGGGATGGATCACCTTTCCTGCAAAAGTCCAGATATGATTGAGCGGGAAATTCTCCTGCATATGATAGCCTACAATCTTGTCCGGGCGCTCATGCTCGATGCCGCTTGCAAATCGGATATTCCGCCGGAACGCATTTCGTTTTCACGCTCGGTTTCCTGTACCACCGATATGGCTCACAGCGTAGCGACGGCAAGCAATCATCGGATCATAATCCGGCGCTTGCAAGCATTCTACCCGGATTTTCTCGCTGCTTGCGCAACGAAAAAGCAGATCGAACGCTCCGAACCCAGAGTTGTCAAACGCCGTCCGAAGTCTTTTCCGAGAATGACCAAGCCACGTCATTCATACCCTCAACATTCGAGGAAAGCCGCATGAGTAAATACCTGCCTTATCTAAGCAGCATTGGCCTATAAGCTGATGGACATTGTAAACAACATATCAGAAATCAATGAAACCAAGCTCTATCTTCTTGAAGATGAAAGATTTTTAAACATAGAAAACTATATAAAAACTAATCCATACAATAAAATCACTATAAGAGGAATGGCTAAGGCTGCCGGAGTTTCTGAAGCCCATCTTTTCAAACTTTTCAAAACACATTACGGACTTACACCGGCTGCCTTCGCGAACCGGAGAAAAATACTAAAAGCAGCAGAAATGCTACTCAGCAGTAATGCAAAACTTTATGAAATTTCAGAAGAACTCGGCTTCGCCAATCCTTATCACCTAAGCAGAGTTTTCAAGGACTATTTCAAAGCCTCTCCTAGATCATATAAATCTGATAATGAACTATTTAAATATAAAAACATAGATTAGCACTCCAATATAACTTCACGATAAAAAAGCGATCAAAAACAGACTTAAACGATAAATTATCCTGAAACTTGAGAGATTTTAACTGGACACTATATCAAGCATTGCTATATTAAGACTGAAGAGAGGCCCTTGCACTCAGGTGCAAACCCAAGGGAACAAATGGACCGCTTTAAAGAACTCTACAAATTTATGAAGCCCTATCGCGGGCTCCTTGCGATATGCATAGTATTCCACATGTGCAGCACCGGTCTTGGACTTCTGATGCCATGGGTACTTAAGATCATCATCGACAAGGCTTTAGTCGGCTCAGACCTGCGACTGCTCTTTGTCCTGCTCGGATCAGTGATACTGCTTTACTGGGTCAGAGCTTTCTTCTTCTACACAAGCAATTACTTTACAAATTATCCTGTTCTGCGCATGCTTTTCGACCTGCGAGTAAAACTCTTCAAACACATGCAGAGCCTCTCGCTGAGATTCTACCAGGAATACCGGACAGGAAAGCTCATTTCCAACATTCTGACGGACGTTTCAGTGCTTCAGGGTATGGTATCGACTGTTATCGTCGGCATGGCCTCAAACATGTTCTCGCTGGTTTTCGTAACCTGCACGCTGGTGATACTCAGTCCGCGCCTTTCTTTGATCTGTCTTGTTGTACTGCCCATAGTTTACTGCGTATTCTCTCTTTTCAAAAAGTCGCTGAACAAAAGCTCTCTGATGCTCCGTGAACATATGTCCGAAGTATCGGCGAACTTGGCGGAAGTCATCAACGGCATCAAAGTTGTAAAGTCTTTCGGCAAAGAGAGAACAGAAAACCGCAACTTCATGGAAATGCTAAAGCCGACCTTCGACATGTCACTCAAACTTTCAATGAAAAGTATTACTCTTTCAATCGTTATGGATCAGCTTTCGATATACAGCTCCGTCGCTGTTCTCGGCTTCGGCGGCTATATGGTGTCGAGAGGTGAAATGTCGGTAGGAGAGCTTGTTGCTTTCTATTCATACATGCAGATGTTCTTCGGCCCCGTCGTTGCTATGACGAACTTCGCGCCTGCCATCAGTGAAGGTTCTGTCAGTGCGGAGCGACTCGGTAATCTCATGGCGGCTGTTCCGGAAATCAAGGAAGCGACTCATCCGGTCAGACTCCAGCATGCAAAAGGCCATGTCGTATTTAAATCCGTCAGCTTCCAGTACGCACCAAACCGTCCAGTTCTCAATGGCATAAATCTCGACATCAAACCGGGTCTCAAGGTTGCGCTTGTAGGTCCCTCCGGTTCGGGAAAATCTACTGTAGCCAGCTTGATGATGAGATTCTTCGACGTAAATAACGGCAAAATCACCCTCGACGGCATCGACATCCGTGACATGGAAATCGAGTCTCTGCGCAGAAATGTCGGCATAGTACTTCAGGAATCCTTCCTCTTCAGCGGCACCATCGAGGAAAACATCCGCTACGGCAGACCGGACGCGACCTTTGAAGAAGTCGTCGAAGCGGCAAAAATGGCTAATGCCTACGAGTTCATACGTGAATTACAGCACGGCTTCAAGTCGGAAGTCGGCGAAAACGGAGTATCGCTTTCAGGCGGTCAGAAACAGCGCCTCGCCATCGCCCGTACCGTTCTGCACAATCCTTCAGTTCTGATACTCGACGAAGCCACAAGCGCTCTCGATACCGTCTCCGAAGCCGTCGTTCAGCAGGCACTCGACAAACTCATGGAAAACCGCACTACTATCATCATCGCACACAGACTTTCAACCGTCCGAAACGCCGATACCATCGTTGTTCTCAAGGACGGAAACATAGTCCAGCAAGGGCCGCATGAACAGCTGCTCTCGCAGGACGGCCTCTATCGTGAACTCTACGCAATGCAGCTCAAGGAGCAGAAGGAAGAGGCCACACACAAGAATTACGATACAAGACTCGCAATGCCAAAAATGAGCAGACCGGAGAAAGCCTGAGCATGCCGCAGATCAATAAATCAGGATTCAGATGGAAGCTGAGAATCTTTGCGTTCGTCGGCCTCTTTCTTACTGTCCTCATCGTCTGCGGGGTTATATCTCTCTTTCTCTTTGAGATAGAGGATGTCATCTATGCGGACGGCAAAATCGAGCCTGAACTCCCTATCGATATCGTCAGTCACGTGGACGGACGTATCGCCAAACTGAACTTTCAGGAAGGCGACGACGTAAAACAGGGCGATGTAATCGCCATGGTCGATTCCCTCCAGTATGAAGAAGAATATATTTCAACCAGTTCTGCACTGCGGGAGCTCACCGCCGAACTGGAAATCAAAAAAGTTGAGCTTGCCACTCTCGAGCGCAATCCCCTTCCAAAGGAACTCTGGTATGCCGAAACCAATCTTGAAGAGTGCAAGGCAAAAGCAATAAGAACATCAGACAGACTTGAACGTTATACAAAACTTCATCAGATTAGCGCCATTTCCAGACGTGAATTTGAAACTGCCGAAATCGAAAACATTCAGGCTCAGGCGGATCTCGCCCGCGCACATGAGAATCTTAAGAAAGTAAAAAGCGGACTCGGCGAAAAATACATCGAGAAAGCTCAGCGCGACATCGATCTTGTCAAAGCCAAAGTCGAAGGCCGCAAAGCCGCTCTGGATCTTGCCGCAAAACACATCGCTGAATGTAAAATCATTGCTCCTGCGGCAGGACGAATCGTCAACATGCCATGCAAATACACTATGTATGTTGAAAAGGGAAAACTCGCGGTCAAACTCGCGACAGGCACCACATTGAAGGGCATAGCTTATGTCGATGAAGGCGTTGTCCGCAAAGTCCGCCCCGGTCAGAAAGTGCGCATATCTAGCGGTATCTTCAACCGTCTCGAATTCGGCAGCTTCTATGGCAGAGTCGACAGAATACGCGACGTGCCTGAAGAACTTAAAGGCTCCTCATACGGAACAAAATATCCCGTCGAAATCATCGTTGACGCGGATGGCAACAACATAAAACTCGGCTCAAGTGCAGAGTTCTCAATCGTACTTGGTCTTGAACCTGTCATCTACGCCCTCGTGGGGATGTCCAGAGAAGACTTCAAAAACACACGCATGAATCTTATGCGTAAAGCTATGGAATACGAGGCAAAAGAAAAAGTCTCACGTGCTTCGGCGGCTCCTCCGCAACAACCGACGCAACAGACTCAGGAATCCATGCCGGAGCCCCCTCCGCCAGCGCGTTAGGATAAAGCACCATGCAGGACAAACTCCCTATTCTGGAATACGATCCGGCGCCTCATTCTCTGATAGAACCGCTGACAATATTCCCGCCCGATCCACGCATGCCGGAACATTGCGTTCTCTGCTTCTTCGACGAAGTCATTAAAAAGCTGGCCGATTCAGGTGAAGCCCGTTTAATCCGGCACCTCGAGTCAACGCTCGGACCTCAGCCTGTCTATGAAATCAAAGCGCTTGGAACGCGAATCACACTGGTTCACCCCGGTGTCGGCGCTCCTCTTGCCGCAATCACAATGGAAAAGCTCATCGCAACAGGATGCCGCAAATTCATCGCCGCAGGCGGTGCAGGTGTCCTTGACAAAACAACAGTCCTTGGACACCTTATCATCCCTGACTCAGCCGTCCGCGACGAAGGCACAAGCTATCACTACATGCCCCCCGGCCGTGAAAATCAACCGACAGAAAAAGCGCTCAATACCATAATTTCCGGTCTGGACAAACGAGGAATTCGCTACACAAAAGGAAAAACATGGACAAGTGACGCGTTCTTTCGTGAAACGCATGAAAAAGTAAAGCAGCGCAAAGCTGAAGGCTGTATTTCCATTGAAATGGAAGCCTCCGCTCTCTTCGCCGTAGCCGCCTTCCGCTCTGTAGAATTCGCCCAGATACTCTATGCCGCCGACACTGTCTGTCACGAAAGCGGCTGGGATCACCGTAACTGGCAGAAAGCCCTCTGCCGCGAAGACGTCCTGCGCCTCGCCGCCGAACTCTGCACCGAAATCTGAAATAAATCAGGAGGCGGAACGTTCGCGGTATTCGGTGGGACGGCAGCCAAGTTTGCGCTTGAAAACTGAACAGAAATAAAATTCACTCCCGAAGCCGCAGACCTCAGCAATCTGCCTCACTTTTTTATCGGTAAAGGAAAGCATTCGGCAGGCTTCTCTGAGACGCTGGCGCAAAAGCGCTTCGGAAGGGCTGAAGCCAGTCTTCTCCCTAAAAATTTCACGGAAGCGCACCTGATGAAGCCCGCAACTCGCGGCAATATCTGAAACTCCTATATTCGAGGAATAATTGTCACGTATAAAACGCATAGCATTTTCAATACGTCCATCTCCCATTTCTTTCCCGGCAGATAAAAAGCCGTCAAAGGCGACGATTTCAAGCATCAGTTCACGCATTAGCAAAAAGGCGTAATCGCGTCCTGCTGCCTCGTCATGCTCCATAAGTGCAAGCATGTCCTGAAGGCGCTCAAGAAAGTGTTCAGGCTCTTTCAGCGTCCAGAAAGGAGATGGTATGAATAATTAGCTGGGACTCGCGGCATCAGCTTTGAAGCGGTAGAATTAGGCGATGAACTCTAC
>JAKJHH010000242.1:5205-5532 GCA_022703965.1 Verrucomicrobiota bacterium | reverse complement strand
GAACTCATTGACAACGGAGCGGATGTCGCCATTCATTATTTCTCCAGTCGCGAAGGAGCTGAAGAAATGAAGAAATATGCGGAGTCAAAAGGCCAGCGAGCCATTTGTATTCAGGCTGATCTCACAAAAGAAAGCGGAGCTGCCGAACTGATAGAAAAAACAGTCGCGCTCTTTGGCAGAATTGATGTTCTTGTAAATAATTCCGGCGATCTCGTGCAGAGAAAAACCTTGGAAGAAATAGACATGGATTTCTGGAAAAAAGTCATGGATGTGAATCTGTCTTCAATGATGCTTGTCTCAAGATCTGCCGTCAAACATATGAGAGGA
>JAKJHH010000242.1:0-5192 GCA_022703965.1 Verrucomicrobiota bacterium | reverse complement strand
CTTGCTTCGCTTGCAGGCAGAAAGGGCGGCCATCCCGGATCGCTGGTTTACTCCACCGCAAAGGGGGCTGTGATTACATGGACAAGAGCTTTATCGAATGAACTTGCCCCGGCAGGGATCAGAGTCAACTGCGTGGCGCCCGGTCTCATTTTAGGGACACGTTTTCATAATACGCATACGACAAAGGAATCCGCAGACAAGACGGTTGAGGGGATTCCGCTTGGCAGAGCAGGGAGTCCTGAAGATGTAGCCAGAACAGTTGGATTTCTTGCAACGGAATATTGCGGCTTTATAAGCGGGGCTACCATTGACGTAAATGGCGGCGTATATTGCGCATAAGATAAATTGTGCTAGATTAAGCGTCTATGAAAGTAGATCAGAAATTAATAGCGGAAAAAGCGGGAGTGTCCAGAACCACTGTATCGGTGGTTCTGAACGGCAAGAATATTCCTGTCATATCTGAGGAGACCCGGGCTCACGTTCTGAAAGTGGCCGAGTCGCTCGGATACATTCTTCGCGTCCGTAAAAAATCAGCGCAGACATCTGGATCTGAAGGGACGATGAACATCGGACTTTTCATGCGTCATGGAGTTAATTTCTCGAACAGTTTTTATTCGGCGCTTATAGAATCTGTGCAGGAGGAGGCGTCAAAAAACGGCTTCCACCTGATTTTTGCTATAAATGAACGGGATTGCAGCAGTCGTCTTCCCTCTGTTCTCTCGCAGCGCAAATGCGACGGAATTATTCTGCTTGGGCAGATGGAGGCGGAGAACATAGATTCGGTCATGGCTGATAATTTTATGGCGGTCAAAACAGTCATGGACTATCTGGCGGCTTCAGGTCATAAAAAAATAGCTTATCTTGGCGGAGATGAACAGAACATAAACTTCCTGCAAAGACGAATGGCCTACAGCGCCTCCTTTGTAAGGCTTAACGGCTGCTATAATCCCGACTTGATCGTCAACGGAGACGGCTCTTTTGAAAGTGCCTTGGATGCATCTGCGGAGCTCATGAGCAAGAGAGATTGCTTTACGGCGGTTCTTGCCTGTAATGACACTAGCGCATTGGCACTTATGAGCGAATTCAGAAAAAATAATATCAGTGTACCCGGCGATATAAGCGTTGCCGGAATTGACAATCTTCCGGAGTCTGTACATGAGGGACTTACTACCGCAGCAATCCGCAAGAAGGAAATGGGCGTAATGGCAGTCAGAGTACTTCTGCGACGGATAAAAGGGGATGATTCTCCTGTTTCCAGCAGCATTATTCCGGTTTTTCTGGTCGAAAGAGCATCTGTACAGAAGATGTGATTTGATCTGCGCAGTATAATCACAAAAAACTACGATCGCGCAAAAATTGCGCAGTGAGTTATCCCTTATTCCTGCCTGAGTGTTTTGGCACGTCTCTTGCTTTGTTATTCTGCAAGGAGACTCGTCAATGATTGAAACAACAGAGAATATTTACTTAGCAGGGCAGGAGGCGAATCAGGAAGAAGCGCTTGACTCCTGCATGGACATGATCCACAGAATCTCTCATCGCTGCAAGGGCGGCGTGGTAGCTTTTGAAGATCTTGTTGCTGTTGCTTCTCTGGCTGTGCTTGAATCTTTGAAAAGCTATGATCCCTCAAAAGGATGCAGTTTTCAATCCTATGCCATGTTCAGAATACGCAAGGCGATCTTTAGTCATATGGACAGCTTCTCCCGTCCTTTCAGCGTGTCGTGGAGAGAGACGGGACGCTCATCGCAAGCAAATAATTTTGAGTTTCTGGCCTCTGAATATTTGGATGATATAGAATCTGAAGAATCTTTTCAGTCCGATTTTCAGAGAGATGATGATATGGCCTTTCTCCGTACCTGCATAGAGAAACTCGGCGCGAAAGAGCAGTTTGTCCTGAAAATGCGCTATGGATTGAATGGAGAAGCAGGTTTATCTTGTGCTGAGCTTGCAGAAAAGATCGGAATATCAGGGGAGGGGGTTCGGAAAATGGAGACGCGTACTATTGAACGGCTGCGAGCGGAACTCCTGCCGGAATATATCTGACGGGGACGGAATCGCCTTCTCTTCTAACAGGCTCTTCCGGCGGAGGCGCTTGTTTGTCTTTTTCGGGATCGCTGTTGGTTTTCAGAAATATAGCGAGTCCTCCTGCCTCTGACGGTATAAAACAGAGCATCATGTAGCGTCCATTAGGAGATGATGGAATATATGAGCCTTCACAGCGGAAAATGACTGTGTTGTAGCCTGTCGCCAGAGCGTAATCGAGTGTTCTTGCAAGCTCCCGTTCCTGTTGCGTTTTGAAGCCCATGTACATGGATTTCCATTCCACGCCGAAGCCTGTTTTCGTAAAGAGCAGTGGAATGGCGTAATCATATTCCATATTGCCGAAGAGAATTCTACTGAAGGGCTGAGTCTTTTTAACTACAAGCATCGCCTCGCTGAAGGGATACCATGTTTCTGTTCCGTACTGACCGAAGTTTCTGCCTCCATCGAATTTTACGGGGCCCAGAACAAGGTTTGAAATGAATATAAGTCCGGCAAGAGGGAGCAGTATTTTACGGTTAATCTTCGTTGCAAGATAAAAGCCCTCCCATATCCAGAATATCACTGGAGGCAGAATAATGAGATTTATGCGGGCTGATTCAGGCATCATTGGAAGCTCTGCGAGACTGAGCAGAATTCCGCCAAGAAAAAATGACAGAGAAACAGAAAGTCGTATAAAGTCTCTCCTTAGCAGGAGATATCCTATTCCCGCTACTGCAAGGATGCCTGAAAAGCCGACCTGTGCCGCAAGTGAATCAAATTTCTGAGTCCATGCTGTCCAGTTGTTCCAAATTCCTGAACTGGAAAATTGGAGCCCGTAAAGAGCCTGCGTCCAGATGACGCAATAGAAAAAGAGAGGCAGGAAACAGGCAAAAAGAATCGCAGATTCTCCCGCCATAAAGTATGAAAGATTTTTTCTCCAGCTTTTGTAAATGAATAATCTGAAGACAAGACGTATCAGGATTAGAATGATCAGAAAGAACGATGCTTTCATGTCCAGAAATCCCAGAAGGACTGCGGCAGGCCATGACCAGCGGGTTTTCAACTGACGATATGAAGACTTCATCCATTTTCCGGCATCCCAGAGAAGGAGCAGGAGAAACGGAATAAGGAAAGTATCCGGTTGCAGAATTGTTCCGTGATAGTAAAGAGAAGGCATTGTCTGTATAGTGACAATGACTAGTGTTACGGAGAAAATTCCGGTTTTGTGCCAGCGTCTGTCCAGGGAGAAGAATACAGCTGTGAGAAGAAGTCCAAGGAGCGGGAGAAAACGCATTGTTTCCGGCTGGAAGCATTTGCGTATGTGCCAGAAATTCCAGTCGGAACTGGCGATCAAAGCGCTGAGCCATGTCTGGAAGGTAGTGTTTGAAAACGTTCTCAACAGGAAAAACTCCGAGGCTGAGGCATATTGAGCTGAGATATAAAGGAAGCAAATGATTCCCATCATGCCCCAGAGGAATATGCTGACTTTTCTGGATTCATGAGGAGGAATCCACAGAAGGCGCAGGCCTGAAATTATCCATATCAGTATGAATAGTTTTGTATATATGTTTCCGAAGACGCTGAAAAGATAATCATAGGCATTTAATGTACTGATGAAATAATAAGCTTCGTCGCCTCCGTAGGGCATATCCTTGATCCAGCACGAAAAGGTCACAGCGAAAAATATGCAGAAGAATATCGTTGCCGAAGCTGCGTCATAGATCGTTTTCTGTCTCAGTTTTATCCCCTTTCTCGGCAGGATGTTCCAGAGCCAGAGGAGTCCCGTGAAGAAAATTATTCCGCTGATGCTTATTCCGATGTAAATCGTATAATAGTCCTTTTGAGGTGGGAATAGTGATATTATTGTGGCGTAAATCAAAGGAGTCGCGGGGCTCAGGATGAAGGCTGTAGAATAAGCAAGTACTGCTGCTGCCGCAAAAACCGTGGTGTTTTCAATGGGACAGCGTTTCTTGTGCAGAAAGATCCAGATCATGATCGAAATCAAAAGGAATTTGAGAAGGAAGAAGTCCGGTGTAAACACATAAAGAACCGCAGCGATGAGGAGCGCCGTATTGTCCTTGATTGTTCTGAAAAGATTTGAGTACATGTCTAAATTCAGAGTTTCATTGATCCTGTGTGTTCTTTAATTATTACGGAAAACTAATTTATGATTGTTTTGCTTCATTTTCAAAAGCGGAAATAGAAACTATATTAAACAATTCGCTATTTGAGCTTTTAAATCAGAGAAAAACGGAGATTCACTAATGGATCGTTTTATTGCAGCACTGAAAGCCTTCTGGCTTGTCCTTTGTTCCGGATACGAACTTTGCGCTCCCTCGGAACAGAAGGAGCTTCAGATCAGTAAGGAATCAATAAATAAAGCTGACACCAAAAAGGAAATGGCTTCCGCTCATGAATCTGTGGACAATAAGAAAGTTTTTGAGGACGGCGCTGTATTCTGCCTGACATTGATGCAAAGGGAAGGGCGTCTGGTCGATTTCCTGATGGAAGATATTTCAGCATACTCGGATGAACAGGTTGGCGCGGCAGTCAGGCAGATCCATGTTTCTTGCTCTAAGACTCTCAATGAACATTTTGCGATCAAACACATTATTCAGGGCGTTTCGGAAGGAGCCCAGTATTCTGTAAAGGCTGATTTTGATGCTTCAAGCATCATGCTTTCCGGAAATGTGCCGTCTCAGCTTCCGGCAAATGGAACAGTTCAGCATGCCGGATGGACTGCCTCTCATGTTTCCTTGCCGGAGCGCAACAGTTCAGTGAATACTGCTGTTATTCACAAGGCTGAGCTCAGTTTTTGAATCTGAATATCATGTTTTCTGAAAGGGGATTGGGATTATGAAATACTTCGCAGGGATCGACCTTGGTACAACAAATACCGTAATTTACTACATGGAACAGAACGGAGCGGAAGAACTTAAGCCTTCCGTACTCAAAATACCTCAAGTTACAGCCGCCGGAGAAATGCAGGAGCGTGAACAGCTTCCGTCCTTCATATACATACCGGATGAAAAAGATCTTCCGCCGGGTTCTATGGCTTTGCCGTGGAACAAGGACATATTCTGGACAATCGGAGAATTTGCCGCTAAGAGTTCTCCGCTTGTGCCCGGTAAGGTAATATCCTCATCCAAGTCCTGGCTCTGCTCCGGTAATGT
>JAKJHH010000241.1 GCA_022703965.1 Verrucomicrobiota bacterium | reverse complement strand
CATCCGAAAAACGCGATAAATGAAATCACCGAGCGTATGGAAAAGAAGCGGAAGTCGGCAAAACCCGTATCGGCATGCTCTCCGAATCCTGAAGTCCCGTCTCCATCAAGCGGCGTGTCATGCACACCGACACCAAAGCACATGAGAACAAACTGCAAAACAAGAAGCAAAGAACCGGCTATCGCGCAAAACCAGTAGATGGCATTAACTCCTCCGAAAAGATCAAGAGCGCCAGAAATAATGCCCATGATATAAACCCCTCCTCATTCTTCATGATTATTCAGCAACGACTGCTCATTTCTGAATATAATCTTATATCCGACCAATTCAAACGTAATAGAACTGCACTGCAAAAGGAATATTTTTTTAAGAGGGCATCTTGAAAAAACATCTTACTAGACTAATTTGCAGAGTTAAAGCAAATTAAAACGGGAGATGCAGCAGTGTCCGAAAACAGCGATTATATCCTGGAGCTTCTCACTGAGTACGGAATGATCACAGAGGAGCAGATCGACGAAGGCTGGAAGAAAGTCGGTGATTCCGACGGCACAATGGATATCCTTGATGCCCTGAAAGCGCTCGGCTACGTCGATGAATTCGAAATGATGGCTATGCTTGCACAGCAGTACGGCCTCGAAACGCTTGATCTCACCGGCTATCAGATACCTCCGGAAGTCATAGCTGCGCTGCCTCCTGAAACTGCTCAGCAGTATAAAGTTATTCCCGTAATGAAACATGACGATGTCCTCACTATCGCCATGAGCGATCCGACAGACATGTCAACCCTCGACTCCCTCAGATACATCCTGAAATGCGATGTCGAAGCAGTCATTTCGCCTAAAGATCAGATACAAAAAGTCCTTGACGCCAACTTCGGCTCTCTCTCCCAGAGCGTGGAGTCCGTTATCGACCAGTTCAGCTCGGGTGATGATGTCTCAATCGAAATGGTTCAAGCCATGGAGACAAAGGATGAAAAGGGTGACGATGCCCCGATTATCCGACTCGCACACCTTATCATCGCAGAGGCTTACAAGAGCCGAGCGAGCGATATTCACCTCGAACCTCTGGAAAAACGCTATCGCATCAGATACCGTATCGACGGCGTGCTCCGCGAAGTGGAAAGTCCGCCGAAATACCTCCAGAGCAATATCACAAGCCGTCTCAAAATCATGTCCAAGCTCGACATCTCTGAAAAACGTCTGCCTCAGGACGGACGTATTCAGATGAAAGTTACCAGAGACAAGGAAATCGACCTTCGTGTTTCGACGATTCCGACCACTCACGGCGAAAGTATCGTCATGCGAATCCTCGACAAGTCCAGTATCCAGCTTGACATCCCTCAGCTTGGCTTCTATTCGGACGACCAGGAGAAAATCAATAAAGTATTGTCTTTCCCTGACGGAATCTTCCTTGTCACAGGACCTACCGGTTCAGGTAAGACAACCTCACTCTACGCCTTCCTTAACTCAATCAACACTCCGAACAGAAAAATCATCACGGTCGAAGACCCTGTCGAATATCAGCTGGCCGGTATCAATC
Source organism: Verrucomicrobiota bacterium (assembly GCA_022703965.1). Lineage (GTDB taxonomy): Bacteria > Verrucomicrobiota > Lentisphaeria > Victivallales > UBA1829 > JAKJHH01. The sequence goes on along the minus strand of JAKJHH010000241.1, from coordinate 4,095 downwards.
AGGTGCAGGTAAATGCACAGATCAAAATGACCTTCGCCTCAGCACTGCGAGCCATGCTCCGTCAGGCACCCAACATCGTAATGGTCGGTGAAATCCGAGACTTGGAAACTGCTGAAATCGCGATCAACGCATCGCTTACAGGACACCTTGTGTTCAGTACACTCCACACAAACGATGCACCCAGCGCGGTAACACGACTCATCGACATGGGGGTAAAACCCTTCCTTGTAGCCTCATCAGTCAAGGCGATCATGGCTCAGCGTCTCGTTCGTCGAATCTGCAAAAACTGTGCGGTTCCCTATACTCCCACAGAAAGAGAAATACGACTGCTGGATCTTGATGAGGAGTACTTGAAAAACTCCACGCTTATGCAAGGAGCGGGATGTCCGATCTGCGGTAATACAGGATACAAAGGACGAGCCGGCGTATATGAAATTTTCATGCTGAATGAAAATATTCAGCACCTCATTTACAATAAGGAAACTTCAGGTGTAATTAAAGATGCCGCCAGAAAAGCCGGCATGAGAACACTGCGCGAAGACGGTCTGAGAAAAGCCGCAGCAGGCCTCACAACCCTTAATGAAGTTTACATGATGACCGCCTCCGATGAAGAAGTATAAGAGCTGAAAAATATAAATCCAGGGAATCTGAGAATATGCTTGATCAGGAAAATCAGTCACTGAAAGACATTCTTCTGGCCGCCGAAGTCTGCTCGGAAGAGCAGCTTACCGAAGTGGAAGAAGAACACCTTAGAACCGGTAAAAACTTCAAAGACATCATAGTCGACTATGAAATAGCCTCGGATGAAAAAATCCTTCAGCTCGTTGCCGAAAGCCTTGGTACCGAAATCATCGACCTGTCTAAAGCCGATGTGGAGAAGAGCGTAGTCGAAATGATGGACGCAAATACCGTCAGAATGTACGGGGTGATCCCTGTCTCATTCGACGGAGTTACTTTGACTGTCGCGTCTCACAACCCTCTGAATTATCAGATGGCAGACGAACTCCGCTTCATCCTCGGCAAAGATATCTTCATAGTCATTGCTACAGAAAAACAGATCAACGCCGCCATTGAAAAATATTATCCTCAGGACATCGGCAACATGCACGACATGTTGGCGGAAATGAATATCGACGATGCAACCGATCTTTCAGGACTTCAGTCCGACAAGGAAATCGAAAGTGTCGCCAATGAAGCTCCTATCGTCCGCTTTGTGGATGTAATCATGTATCAGGCCATCAAGGACAAGGCGAGTGATATTCACTTCGAGCCCTTTGAAAAGGAATTCAAAATCCGCTACCGTGTTGACGGTGCGCTCTTTGAGATGCCCCCGCCGCCCAAGAGTCTTGCTGTTCCGGTTATAAGCCGCGTAAAAATCATGAGCGGATTGAATATCGCGGAACGCCGCCGTCCTCAGGACGGACGTATCCAGCTCAAAATCGGAGGCAAACCTGTCGACCTTCGTGTTTCCACCCTTCCGACAGCTTACGGCGAATCAGTGGTGCTCCGAATCCTCGACCGTTCAGTCGTTAACCTCGACCTCGACGTACTCGGCTTCTCCGAAGACATGCTCGAAAAAATACGCGAAGTCATCGAATCCCCCAACGGAATCATGGTCGTTACCGGCCCTACAGGTTCTGGAAAAACAACAACGCTTTATTCCTGTCTTAAGGAAATCAATAAAGTAGAAGATAAGATTCTTACTGCGGAAGACCCTGTCGAATACGATATCGAAGGTATCATTCAGCTGCCAATCAATGACTCAATCGGAATGACCTTCGGACGAGCTCTCCGAGCCTTCCTCCGACAGGACCCTGACATAATAATGCTTGGAGAAATCCGAGACTTGGAATCAGCCCAGATGGCCATTCAGGCTTCGCTGACTGGACACTTTGTGTTCAGTACTCTGCACACAAACGACTCTGCCGGCGCCATTACACGACTTATCGATATGGGTGTTGAATCCTTCCTTATTACATCTTCACTCGTCGGAGTGCTAGGACAACGTCTTATCAGACGCGTCTGTCCCAGCTGTAAAGTACCATTTGATCCTACTGATGAGGATCTCAAACTTCTCGGCATGGACAGAGCGGAGCTCGGCAATAATAAATTCTACTACGGGAAAGGCTGTCCCGTTTGCAATAACACCGGCTATAAAGGCCGAAAATCCATTGCCGAATTCCTTGTCATGAATTCAAAAATCTGCGAACTCGTGCTTAAAAATTCTCCGACTGTAGTCATCAGAGACAAAGCCAGAGAACTTGGAATGAGGACAATCAGAGAAGACGGTATCCGTTCGATCCTCAATGCGGAAACGACAATGGAAGAAGTACTCAAGTATACTTAAAGGAGAATAGTCTATGGCAATGGAAATGAGCGATTTGCTCCAGCTTGTAGTCGATGAGGGCGTCAGTGACTTGCACATTGAAGTGGGAGCCCCGCCGATGGTACGTCTTCACGGATCTTTGACACCTCTTGAAACTCCGCCGCTCAGACCGGAAGACACAGAAAGACTTGTCAAGGCCATCGCATCAGATGCCCATATGCAGCAGATCAGGGAAAAAGGCACGGTCGACTTCGGTTTTGCATTCGGCGATCAGGCACGCTTCCGCGTAAGCGCGCTCAAACAGAAGGGACACTTCGGTGTTGTTCTCCGTCAGATTTCCAATAAACTGCTTAGCCTGGAACAAATCGGACTGCCTCCGGGTATCAAAGACCTCCTCTACAGACCAAGAGGTCTTATTCTTGTTACAGGTCCCACTGGTTCAGGCAAAAGTACAACCCTCGCCTCGATGCTTAATATCATCAATGAAGAGCGCGACTGTCACATCATTACAATCGAAGACCCGATAGAATTCTATCACAAGCACAAAAAGTGCATGGTCATCCAGAGAGAAATAGGCAACGACGTAACCTCCTTCGCCGAAGCGCTTAAAAGAGCCCTTCGCCAGGATCCTGACGTGATACTCGTAGGAGAAATGCGCGACCTTGAAACAATGGAAGCCGCGGTGTCCGCCGCTGAAACAGGCCACTTGGTTTTTGCCACCCTGCATACCACAGGTGCTGCGCGAACTGTAGACCGTATTGTGGATGCCTTCCCGACCGACCAGCAGGCACAGATCAGAACTCAGTTGGCATCCTCGCTTCTCGCTGTCGTTTCTCAGGTTCTCCTCCCGAGAATCGACAAACCGGGACGAGTCGCTGCATTTGAAATCATGATTTCAACCCCGTCCATTCAGGCACTCATCCGTGACAACAAGACATTCAGAATCACATCCGATATTCAGACCGGAGCAAAATACGGCATGAATACACTGGATTCGCATCTGCTTGAGCTTTATCAGAATAAGATCATCTCCTACGGCGAAATGATCACCAAGGCTCAGGATCCACAGAGCATTCTCCAGAAACTCGGCGGCGGAAAATAAAAATATAAAAAGCAGGAGCTTTACCTATGGCACTATATCAGTACACAGCAATGGACTCTGCCGGAAAAGAGCAGAAGGGTAAAAAAGAGGCACCGAGCGAAGATGCCGTCGCTTCATTTCTCAAGGAACAGGGAATGTTCCCGACTTCCATCAAGGTCGTAAAAGGCACGGAAACTAAAGGCAAAGATCAGAAATCCACCGCTCCGGGAAGCGGCGGAGCCGCTGCCGCCCCCAAAAAAGGCGGATTCAATATGAATCTTTCCCTCGGCCCGACAATCATCAAAAGAGCGGACTTGACAGTGCTGACACGTCAGCTTGCTATTCTTCTTGATGCCGGTCTGCCCCTCATCCGCTCCTTGAGAACACTCGAAAAACAGTCAAAGAATCCGGCTATCAAAAGCACAATAGGCAATGCGGCAACCGCAGTGGAAGGCGGCGCAACATTCTCAGAAGCCTTGGCTCAAAGCCCTAAATCCTTCGATAAACTTTACCTGAACATGATCAGAGCCGGAGAAGCAGCCGGTGCTATGGAAGCCATCCTAAACCGATTGGCGATGTTCATGGAAAAAGCCGCCAAGATATCAGGCAAAGTTAAATCGGCCATGATATACCCCCTTGTCGTTCTTATTATCGCAGGCAGTATTACATCAGGTCTTATGATCTTCAT
>JAKJHH010000240.1:290-5710 GCA_022703965.1 Verrucomicrobiota bacterium | reverse complement strand
GCCGCTCGGCGGGCAGGAATGAATTCCTGCACTCTGTTAAAATGCTTCGCATTTTACTTTTTATGGGATGACTGTGATTTATTTCTTTTTGAGTCTGCCGTATTCATTGCCCATGTAAAGACGTTTCAGAGGAGTGGCTGTCATTTCAAAATTTACCTTGTTTTGAAATAGCATTACTATATCTGAACCGCCAAACAGAAAATACCCCAGCATATCGCCTTTTTTTACTTTAGCGCCGGGTACGACAGTTTTCTCGAAATTGACAGATGAAACCTGAGACATGCCTATGGGAAGAATTGCAACCAATCCGAATTCATCATTATTTACAATGACGCATCCGCGTGTCTCAAGAGACTGCCAGCCCGGAATTTGATCAAGCAGAATGTATGATTTTGCTTTGGGATCCCACATGATAATTCCGCCTACTGCGTCATCCTGAAGAATGGTGCGAACCTCCATGATCGTGCCGGAAATCGGGAAATGATAGCGGTGATAATCATTTACGTCGAGGAATGTGTGGGTCAAGGTGCCGGAGGCAAATGAATCCTGATATTTGCAGTCTTTTCCCAGCAGAGTCCGGACTGAATTGAATATCTTTGACTTGATGCGTACTCCTTCTTTCTGGACAATATTGGAGTTCTCATCGATCTGCCAGACGCCTTGCGGGGTCGAATCCGCAGGGGAAGTCAGAACAGCATTGTTGTCTTTTTCCGCTATGGGACGCATGTCCGGGCTTTTTAAATATCGGGAAAAGAAGTCATTGAAGCTTTTCCAGTTTTCCGGATTTTCATACCAGCCGTTCTGGAGGCCGAAACGCTTGTCAGCCAAGGCTGTTTTATAATATGAGTCATTCCATGATTCGGGTGTGGAAAGATATTCTCCCCATCTTTTTGTAAATACGATCATCCAAGAGCGGATCGGTTCCACATACTGGAGTGAATTGTGATAGTAGCCTTTTCCTTCAAGTTCCTCCAGAGGCTGATCCAGAACAAAATAGAAATAATCCAAGCTCTGGTCAATACGCTCATACAGTTTTGGATACTTGGTTTCAGCTGAAGGAAGAATATTCCATGGCATTGTCTTGCTTGCCCAATCCAAAAATTTGTAATACTCTTCCAGATTTTGTGCCGGGTTGCTTTCCTTGTCCGGATTTGTCGCTTTGGCTTTTTCGATGGATTTTATAAGAAGCGCTTTAAGTTCGGGATTGTGATCCATCATGGTAATGAAATCTTCTGTAGATTTCTCGTAGCACCATCCTTGCAAAATCACTAAAGTAAATGCCGTTACACAAAGAATCCTTTTGAACCATGCTTGCAACATCTTTTTGATCCTCCCCTGTTTTAGTTAATTGGCAATGGACAGATGAACTAAAGATCCATGCACCATGCCGAGTCCAATCTATAATGCAGTCGAGTAAGTTTCAAGAGCGTATTGCAGTCTTTGAGTAGATAAGGGGAGCAGACAAAGGATTCTCTTTAAAAATCACACTATGAATGCAAAATGTCAGCAAAATTCCAATGAGAATCTAATTCATAGCACAGGATATTTCTGGAAAGATTGAATAGAGAAAAGCGCTCATAATGTTTTATTTACATTAAAACGATAGCTTTTCCTAAAAAATATGATAAAATCTCAATCAGAGATAAATAAAAATGAGGAGGAAGCCCTATGCGTTTCATCCTTTACATATTGATGCTTACATCAACAGTGCTGTCTCTATGCTTTTTCTGCACTGCACAGAGTCAGCAGAACATAGGAAAAGACAAAATGAAAGATAAAATATACAAGACCGATGAGGAATGGAAGAAAATCCTCACGCCGGAACAGTATCAGGTCACGCGCAAGGGCGGAACCGAATGCGCGTTTACCGGAAAATATGAAAAGTTCAAAGGCAAAGGCATTTTTAAATGCGTATGCTGCGGCAATGAACTTTTCGGCTCGGATACCAAGTTCAATTCCGGAACGGGATGGCCAAGTTTCTTCAAGCCTCTATCAGAAAGAAGCGTCGAGACAAAAAGCGACAACTCGCACGGGATGATCAGAACGGAAGTCCTTTGCGCACGATGCGATGCTCACCTTGGACACGTTTTCCCGGACGGCCCGCAACCGACTGGACTGAGATTCTGCATAAATTCCGCCGCTCTCGTTTTCGAAGAAAAGAAGGATGAAAAGCGTCTGGAAAGAGCTGTTTTTGCCGCGGGCTGTTTCTGGGGAGTCGAAGAACGCTTCAGAACGACCAAAGGGGTCGTCTCCACAAAGGTCGGCTACACGGGCGGGAAATTCGTTAATCCAAGCTACCGGGATGTCTGTTCCGACAGAACCGGGCATGCCGAAGCGGTGGAGATTTACTTCGATCCGTCCGAAATCAGCTATAAGGAACTCCTAAATCTTTTCTGGACACTGCACGATCCAACAAGTCTGAACCGTCAAGGGCCGGATTACGGAACTCAATACAGATCGGCGATATTCTACTCCAGTCAAGAGCAGAAAACAGAGGCAGAGGACTCCAAGGCAAATCTAGACAAATCAGGCAAACTCAAGAGACCCGTAGTCACTGAAATAAAAGAATTGCAGGAATTCTATCCTGCCGAGGAATATCATCAGCAATATCTGAAGAAAAAAGGAATACAGGCCTGTCATTGACAGGCTATTTCTTCAGAAGCGAATCTATGCCTGAAAAGAGGATTTCCTTGCCGTAACGCTTTCCTTCCGGCCAGATTCTGTAAATATTACCGGGCTTATCCACGACAAGAATAAACTGATTTCCGGGCAATGCCGCAGCAAAAAAGAGAAATGAACTTGTAGAAGGCTTAATTCCGGCAACCGCAACCTTTTTTGTCTCCCCTGACGGTCTCTCGCAGTCGAAGAAGTAAAGCGTGGACATGTAGTTGTCCCCTGCGATCAGAGTATTTGTCGAGGCGAAATAAGAAAAGAGCGGAATGGATTCCTTAATATGGAGGTCTTCGGGTTGAGCAGCATTTTTTATGTAGACAGCCGAGCCGTCACTCAAGGAAGCGACAAGCAGATTATTTCCTCCGTATTCCATGCCTGTAACAGTCTGATTCGGGCTCAAATCGGCACTGTGAAATTGACGTAAATTACTTATTGCGACAAAGCTGATTTTTGATTTTGAAGCCAGGGCAAGAGTCTTTCTGTCTGTGCTGATCGCCATGCAGTCGGCCTGAACATTGACGGATGTCTTGACAGGTGAAGAAATGAAGATATCTCCGATCTTCAGCTCGGAAAGAAATTCGGAATCGGGAAAGGACGCGAAAATCCGAGTTGCGTCAAAGGCCTTCCAGCAGAGAGGCTGGCTCTGGAGAACCTGACCTTCCGTAATCTTGCCTGAAGTAAGGTTGATGAGATTAAAGACACAAGGCTGCTTCATTACAGGCTGGCGAGCAGCAAGAGCAATAATATCATCAGAAGTACCGGCGAATTCTATCGACGTGTAATACTTGTCATCGTACTCATAAACGGCAATGACAGTCCAGTCGTAAGTATTGATCACAATAATACGACTTCCAAAGGGACCTTCATCCTTCCCCGTGGTCTCAAGAACACAAAGTACACTGCGGTCATCGCTGAGAGCGACAGAGGAAATCCAAGCTCCGCCGATTCCCTTCTGCCTCCACTTTGGCTGCCAGTAAATGACTTTTGAATTATCAGCAGGAGTCAAACGCGAAGCAAGGGATTTTGTGGGAGCTTTTTTCACCGTCCCGGCAGGAGATTTGGAAGTTTTAACTGTGCTCTCTGTCTTCGGGAGGTCGGCAGCCTGAGCATCTTTGACTCTTACATTCTCACCGGAGTCCTCAACCTTTTTTACTTCTTTGCTGGCATCCCAGTTCTGGACAGTTATCTGTGTAAAAGGAGTTCCCTCTTCCTTATCTTCGACCTGTGAAACAACTTTTTTGATCACAGGCTTCTGAGCTGAAGCAGGCGCTTTCTGCTCCGAAGAAGCGCCTTGAGTCTGAGCAGGCGGAGCCTTCTTGCCGCATCCGCTGATTATGACTGAAGAACAAAGCAATATAGTTAAAAGGAAGACTGTCTTTCTCATTCGGAATCCTTTCCTGTATCAAGCTTAAAAATAATCAAATCGGCACAACTTATCAATATCAGTAATATAAGCATTGAAAACGACAGAGCAAACGGCTTCCAGGGGATAAGCTTTATCGGAGGCTCCTGAATTGAGCTGTCAGCCAGGAAAGCCGCCACCGTGCTGTAGATCGGATATAGGACACAGAACAGACACGAGAAAAAAAGCACGACTGAAAGCAAAATAAATATTCCGCCGCGCAAATAACGTCGGCAGAAAAGCTGTCCCAGTCCCGGCAGACTGGCATTGAGCACAAGAAGCGGAAAAAGCGAAGGCTTTTTCATATCTGCCGCTTCACCGCTGTTATAACCACGCGGTCGACGGCATCCTGAGTAAGATCGCAAAGAGAAGCATTCTCGACAACGAACTCCTTTTGCAGCAGCTTATCGCCGGAAGAAAGTTTTGAGTTGAAAATTATCTCAACCATGCGTTGTTCCAGCTCATCTCCGATATGTTCGCAATCATCGACTTTTGCGCTGAGTGCATTTACCCTTTCGCGTTTTCCAAGACAGTCGCGCACGGCATCCGCGCAGTGAGCGAAAGCCTGAACGCTTATCGCCGCCATCGCCTGAATGTCCTGCTTGAGAGGCGGATACAGCACAGTCTTCTGCACTGCGGCAAAGGAAAGAAGACGCGAAGCCAAAGTTGGAACCTTGTCTATATTTTCCAGAATGACAAGCAGATCCTCGCGGGTTTCCGGAAGCAGAGATTTCTTGAACATTTCGAGCTCTATCTCATGGCGTATGTCGTCGGCTCTGCACTCGAAGCGATGAGTTTTGCTGGACTGGTTTTTGAAATGCTCGTCAGGTCCGTGCTCGGAAAGATAGACTATCGCGTCCTGATAAGAATCCATAGTCGAAATGGCTTCCTGAAGATATGTTTCAATCTTGGAGGCTATAATTCTGTTTTTTTCAAAAGCGAACATAAAACGTTACCCTTTTTATCCGGAGTTTAATGTATTCCGCAAAGAAACTCTTGCAATCCTGATTTCTCACTCAATCTGATACTCATGCAGTTTTCTATGCAGAGTTCTGCGGCTGATCCCCAGAAGCTCCGCCGCCTTTGTGCGGTTGCCTCCGGCCTCCTCAAGCGCCTTGATGATCAAAGTCTTTTCATTTTTAGTAAGGTCGCAGGATGAGCCCGAAAGTATTTTGCTGCTGATTCCGGGACTGCTCTTTTCCCGTATATTTATAGGCACATTTTCAAGCTGAAGCACAGGATTACGTGCAAGCACAACCATACGCTCAACACAGTTCTTGAGTTCCCGGATATTTCCCGGCCAGTCATAGGCTGTCAACGCCGCAAGCGCAGTTTCGGAAATGCT
>JAKJHH010000240.1:0-248 GCA_022703965.1 Verrucomicrobiota bacterium | reverse complement strand
GGGATATCCTCATGACGGTCACGCAGTGGCGGAAGTTCGATATTTACAACGTCGAGACGATAAAAAAGATCTTCGCGGAAAGTTCCCTTTTCCACCATTTCCCTGAGATTCCTGTTCGTGGCTGCGACAACACGGGTATCCGTCGTAATGGTTTCCGTTCCGCCGACGCGCTCAAAGGAGCGAGCCTCCAGCGCACGCAGAAGTTTTACCTGAATCTGCATATCGATTTCGCCGATCTCATCCAGAAA
>JAKJHH010000023.1:9805-31388 GCA_022703965.1 Verrucomicrobiota bacterium | reverse complement strand
TCGAAGACTTCACGCAGTTTAAACTCGTGAAAAATTAAACCTTTCTTCGATACCGAAGTGGAAAATTATCATAGGAGGTATAAATGATAAAAAGTATATGCATGTCCATGATTTTTGCAGCATCTCTTGTAACAATTGTTTTTACAGGATGCTCAATTTCTTCGAAAGAAAATGATTCTCAGAGCACAGGAAAAATTCTGGAACAACATGCGGAAAAGCTCCAGAATCAAGCTGAATACAATAAAATTAATAATTCCTTATTAATGCCTTTATGGGCTGAAGACTCACATGTGAATCTTGAAGCATCAGGCAAAGATATTTCTACTCCAGATTGGGTTAAGAGCTTAATTATTGTCGAGGTTAACATTGCAACAGCTTCATCCGATAAAACTTTTTACGGAATGCCTAAAGTACTTGATCATTTGGCTGAAATGGGAGTAAATGGCATTTGGCTGACGCCTATAAATGAAAAACCACACTATGGTAATTATGGAATTCACACATTAAATCATGAATTAACTGGAACAGATGATAGCTCAAAACAATGGGCCATAGTTAGAAATTTTGTCAATGAAGCACATAAAAGAAATATACGCGTATTCTTCGATGTAGTATCATGGGGTGTCACTAAGCAGGCACCTTTATATGTCGATAAACCTGAATGGTTTAGTGGCCCGGCAAAACCAGAATGGAATGGCTGGTTATGGAACTGGAAAAATCCTGAACTGTGTGAATGGTTTAGCTCGCGTCTTGTCGAATTCGCGTTAATGACTGGGGCAGACGGAATCCGTTGTGACTGTGCTCCTGGCTATGCTGGTTATGAACCATACAGAACAGCCAAAAAACGTCTTTTGAGTTTTGGACGCAAAGTAGTTTTCATATCAGAACATCCAAGTGAAAGACGGGGTGTTTTTGATTTTGACCAATTATCATTCATGTATGATGATGGCAACACAGGAACTCGTTTTCCATGTCGCATTTTCATGTCTAAAAATATTGTAGATATAATAAAAAGCGGAGAACAATTAGGCAGTGTTGATTCTCAACAGCGCAATGACAAAATTAATGTGAATGGAGGAAAGGAACGGTTTTATTCATTTCCTCTTTCCTGTCACGACAATCGCAGTCCAAGACCTGCAACAAATCTAATTGAATTCGCATATCAAGCACTATTTTCACCATTCATTCCGATATGGTATTTGGGCGAAGAATGGGGGAATCCATACGTAGTAAATGGTTGGAGTTGGCCAAATCCTGTAAACTGGGATTTGCGCGACTCTAATCGAGAGTTTTTTGAACAAATAAAACTAATGATTAGAATCAGGCGTCAATATTCACATATTTTTGAATACTTTCCATCCGATCACAAGAATTCAAATATTGCAAAAATTCAAACTAATCATCCGGAACTATTGCAAGCATATGTACGCTTCTTAGGTAATATAGCAATTATCATTGTCCCTAATAATAGCCGTACAGAACAGCAATTCCAAATCACAATTCCTTATGCAGAAATGAACTTTCATGGGAAAAACTATACAGCAGAAGATCTAATTACCGGTAAGTTAATATCTTCTGGAACTCCAGAAACCATGCTGAACTTCAAGGCTTCAATTCCCTCTGGACAACTCGGTATTTATAAAGTTATGGAGAAACCATGACTCTGCGATTTATTTTAAGCGGAATATTATTTCTGATTCTTTGTACTGGATGTTTGTCTCCACACTCGCAATGGCAGGGAACTTGGATTGACAATGGATGTCTAAAAATATTCTTCATTGACCCAGAAGCATCACATCATGAATCAAGACTCGGCTATCGCTTTGTCCGCGCCGGATGGATTGGCGCATTGTATCCTGCCGGAACAGATGAAAGTATATTTCGTGAGGATACATTATTCAAACAATATGCAACCTTCGGATTTACTCAAGAATTTCTGCCCGCTCTACAATTAGGAGAAACATCCGATGAAATATCTGAGCAGTTACAAATTGGTGTCGGAATTGTTGAACACTCTTCCAAAGCAAGACGTTTTGATGTAAAATTGCGTAAGATGTTTCCATGGAAATATTCCCAATTCCGCTACGACAATGAACATGTACTTCTCGCTCATCAAACTTCAGAAGACTGCGCAGGATACTCATATCATTTGACTGTAAAAATTAGGATTCCAGATAATATACCAATAATTATTTTGGAACAAACGCTGAAAAATCAAGGACAACGTCAAATTGATGTACTGGCAAATGCCCACCCCTTTTTCAATATCTCTGATAAATTACAGAATTATTGGTATTTGATGCCTAAAACGCAAAATGAGCACAATTTTATGCCCCCGGAAAATAGTGTTCTTCCTAAATTGGCATTTGCTCCTACAAACAATAATCACATTTTACTAAAATCCCAAATACCACAAGGCTATGACTGGGTTGCTGCCGGCAACTTTACCGAAGATAAATATCAAGTTATCATTGCTTCTGATAAACCATTAGCTCAAACAGAATTTTGGAGAGAAAGGACACGTTGCTTCGCCGTTGAACCATACGTAATGTTGAATATCAAACCTGGAGAGTCCCAGTCTTGGACTTGGTATCTTTGGCTTCTTAAGTCTTAAGTAGTGCGTTATTGTCCTTTGATCGAAGCTGGAACGAATTAGTTAATTTCCCTCTTAATCCGATTTTTTACGGCTGGGCTATTGACTTTTTATCATTATGTATACATAATATATAGAAACAACACGAGAAGTATACACAATGAAAGAAGCTCTCTGGAAAAATCTTAGCGGGATTCTGACGGAAAAGATCAGAAACGGCGGTTTTGCCGACGGCTCCTTTCCGACTATCAAGGAGCTCTGCAAAGAGTATTCTGTCAGCGACATCACCGCAAGACGCGTGATATCAGAGCTTTCTGCACTCGGACTCATCGACAAGGCAAGAGGACGCGGCTGCTCGCTTATACAAAAAAAAGGACCTGAAGAAATTTTCCTGCTCCTTCAGGAACAGGGAGAACTCGAAAGCGTTCATTCTTATATTCTCTCGGGCGAAGTATACAGGGGCATCATAGACGAAACTGCGCGTCACGGCATAAAACTCACTCCTATTTCACTTGAAACACTCAGCAATATGCCCAAGGAAAATCTGCATATCGTTTCCATACGCGACATAGAAGAATCCATCATCGAAAAGCTTAAGCCCGCAAGAATAGTCATCGCCCATACCATGAAGAAGTACAAGGATGCCTTTGTGGTCGAAAGCGATCTCAAAGTCGGAGCTTTCAAGGCTGTAGATTATCTTATAAAAAAGGGACATCGGCGCGTCGCAATCGTGAGCGTAAACGGAAGTCCCTGGTTCTCTTCAAGACTTGAGGGCTATATACAGGCCCATTCAGAGAACGAACTCGGAGTCGATTTCAGCCTTGTGAAAACAGCCGAGAAGGAAAATTACGCTTCCAATGAAAAAGCACTCGCTGAACTGATGGCTCTTCCTGAGCCGCCGACAGCAGTATTCGCAGTTACCGATATTCATGCGCTCAACATCGTCAGAGCGGCCTCGGCAAGAGGTCTGCGCGTGCCTGAAGACATCGCGGTCATAGGTTTTGACAATATTCCCGAATCTTCCGTATCGACTCCGCCGCTCAGCACGGTCGAAACCTTCTGGCGCAAAAAGGGCGAAAGCGCGGTACAGATTCTGATTTCCGAAAAGCCTGAGAACCTGTCTACCGGGTTCCAGCTCGTAATAAGAAGCACAACCTAACATATACAGAGGTTTTTTCATGGCTAAGAATGATTCAGTCTCTTCGGTTTCCGCAGGTAAAATCAGCATCAGCATTCCTGATTTCTCAGCGAGCGGCATCTACAGCTCGCTGATTTACGGTCTCGATAGAAAGGAATGCCGCGATTTCAAATGGGCAAAAAGCAAAACTGACGGCGAATACACTTGCAAGAACGCTTTCGGCTCATGGACGCTTTCAATTTTGCCGCTCAAGGACGGCAGCGTTGAAGTCGAAATGTCCGGAAAACTTGCGCAGTCACTCAAAAAGCTCGTTCTCCGTCCAATCTGCATCGACAGCCTGACAACAGAACATATCCTCGTCCACGGACGCCGCATGGGCGGATGCAAGAACATGCTAACCAAGAACATAAAGAAGGACACTGAATTCAGAAGCAGCTTCCAGCACCTGATAACAGCCAAGGGAATTACAGTCCAGTTTTCGCACAGACTCATGCAGAAAGATCTCTCCTATATCGGCGGAACAGCTGTTAAGGGCGGAGTCAAAAACTTCTACGTTGAAAGCGAATGCGAAGACTGCGAAAAGGGCGAAATTATCGCAAGCGAGAAACTCACGATCAAAACTTCAAAGGACGGTTATGCTCTCATGCGCGGCTGGGGCGAAACAAATATTGAAGTCAAAAAGAAGCCTGCTGAATTCAAACCGGGCTGGAACAGCTGGGACTACTACCGTTGGACAATCACTGAAAAGGAAGTCCTCGAAAACGCCGAATTCATTGCCGCAGATCCTGTGCTTTCAAAACACATCAAGCGCATCATTGTGGACGACGGCTGGCAGTACTGTTACGGAGAATGGGAAGCGAATCCGCTCTTCCCGTCAGGTATGAAGTCTCTGGCATCAGATATAAAGAAACTTGGTTTCGAGCCTGGTCTCTGGTTCGCGCCGACAATCATTGAGCCGCACTGCCGCATAGCTCAGCTCGACAGCTGGATGCTGGCGACCGGCGAATCCGGACTCCCATGCCTCGCCTATGAGTGCATGAGACGTTTCGGCTTCGTACTCGACCCGACTCAGAAGAAGGTTCAGGACTGGATTTATGAACTCTTCAAACGTTACACGGATATGGGCTATCAGTACTTCAAACTGGACTTCCTCGGCTCCACGCTCAGAGCTCCTTATTTTGTGGACAAATCAGTGCCGAAGGGCGAAATCATCCGCAGAATCGTCGAGCCTGCAAGACGCGCCGCCGGAAAGAAAGCCGAAATCCTCGGCTGCAATTACAATTTCGAGGCCGGCAACAAGTATGTTGACGCGGTCAGAGTCTCTTCAGATATCGGCCCTACATGGCATGCGGTCTGTGAAAACGTCTACTCAATAGCCGACAGATTCTGGAGCAACGGAAGCTTCTGGATCAACGACCCCGACTTCACTCTTTGCCGCGGTCAGGAAACTTCAAACGATCCCGATCTTGAAAGACTCCGTCACTGTCTGGTTTTTGTTGATCCCAAGGACACCGAACCAGGCGACAGAAACCGCAGTCTTGTGAACATTACTTATGATGAAATCGTAATTCTCTTGAGTCTTGTACTCATCAGCTCCGGGGCGATGAATCTTTCCGATAAGATGAGCCGCCTCAACAAGAAGGGGGTGGAACTAGCACGCAAGGTTGTCGCGGCGGAACGCGGAGAAACAGGAATTCCGCTTGATCTGTTCAGCTCAGACCGTCCGGCTTTCTGGCTCCAGAAGCTTGCAGCGGGACGTTCACGTCTTCTTCTCATCAACTGGGATGACAAGGCTAAGTCCATGAGTTTTGATCTTGCGAAGAACGGACTCAATTACAGCAAGGCGTCAGACTTCTGGACAGGCTCGCAGTTTAAGATAAAAGGTGGGAAGCTTGAAGTAAACCTTGCGCCCCATTCATGCCTGCTCGCCGAACTTGGTTGATTGGCGCATACGGGAGAACAGTGCGGCTGAATTCAAGCCGCACTGTCTCGACTCGCGGAGGACGAAACCCGAGCCGTCAGAACACTTCGTTGGCGTGAGTGCCGAGGTTGTAATCGCTGAGATGGCGGATTTCAACTTCTTCGGCATTGCGTATAGCCTCAATGATGTCTCCGATTGAAACCACGCCTATGATCGAATTTTTACCGATTATAGGCAGATGGCGGATATGATGGCGCGTCATGACGTTCATAACATATTCGACGTCATCGTCCTGACTGGCGACTATCATGCGTTTTGTCATGACATCGTCAACCTTTGTCGCCGAGGGAAAATTATCGTTGCCGCAACAGAGACGTATCACATCCCTTTCTGTTATGATGCCCAGATATTTGGGAGGATTGGAGTCAGGCTGTACGACAAGCAGAGAACCTATCTTGTTTTCACAGAACTTTTCTGCCGCCTGTCTGATTGTTGAGCCGGAATCTATCGTAAATACCTTGCCGCGGACTCCGCCGGTTTTTTCTGAAAGAACTTTGCTTAGTCTCATGATAACGCCCTCCGGTTGAAATTTTACATTCTACCTGGCAGATTCCTCTGAAAAAAGAACCTTCCATCCCTTGATATATTATATACCCTGCCCTTTAAAAAAGCTATAGGAAAAGTCTTTACTTAGCTACCGCTTCCGGCTGTTCCACAACCTCTATGACACCGAGAAAACGGTATTGTTCCGCAAGCTCGACGAGCTTTCTGTTGTAAATCTTCTGCCAGGCGGCTCTTTCCTGCTCGATGCCATCCTTTATGACATCGGCGTCAGGAACCCAGACGTTCTCGCTGTTGAGTCCGTACCCGGCTTCGGGAAAATATTTCTTTTCGAGTTCGACTTTCAAAGTCTTTTCCATTTCTTCGCGGCCTTCATCAAAAGACTTCTTGAGTCCAGCAAGCTTCTCGTCAATGAACGCCTTGTTGTCGCCTTCACTGAAAAGATAAAGAAATTCCTGATTGATCCTTCTTCTGGCATAACGTCTTTCTCCGGCAGAGGTTTCCACCACAACAACAGGGCCTGCGGAACTTTCCTCAACACGCGTGAAGACTCCGGAGACACTCTCAGACGGCTGAAAAAGAAAATTGACTTTGTCGCCGGTTCTCGCCATGCGGTATTTCTTCATGAGCTCTATACTCTGACGTGTAAGTTCCTTGGGATCAAATTTCGTGCGAACGGTTTTATTAAGTTCTTCGGCTATTTTCTTTCGGACTGCTTCTTCGCTTTCGGTCGGAGGCTTGGCGTTGGGACTCAAGTTTTTTGCGGCGCATACTTTTGCTCTGGCCTCGTCTTCATTGAAGGGAGCTATTGCCGCGACCGCCGCTTTGTAGGCGTTCTGCTTATATTTGTATGAAGCACCGAGATAAAGTACAATGCCGCCGAGGATAAGCAGAATTACAACAAAAAGCAGAATCGCCGGAAGCGAGGATTTCTTTTTCTTTCTTGCCATGATCTGAAACTCCGTAATTTATGAAAGAATTAACAAAAGACTTGTCCTCTCTCCGGAGATATTTTTATCACCGGAGAACGAATCTTCAAGAGGAAAGCCGAGGAAAGATATTATTTTGCAGAATTGACGTTGATGAGGATCTCGAAAGTCTTCTCAGGAGCCTTGTTGCTCTCCCATGGACGTCTGTATTCGTATGTAATACCGGCAGTACCGTTGCCTACAGCCTTGAACTTGACGATTTTCTTTACAGGAACCCCGACTTTTGAAGTGTCAGGCTTTTCCATGAAGTCTCCTGTCATGATGACTACGGCTTCATCATAAGTGCCCTTCAATACCCACATGTAACCTGTGGAAGGATTTCCGGGCAGCTCAATGGTGACAGTGCCGCCTTCAGGCAGATGAACTATCTGGCCGTTGTCCTTTTCACTTAGCACAACTGAATCCGGAAGCGAAGCGCATCCGGTAAAGATCAGAAAAGCTGCGGATAAACAGACTGCGAGCAGAAATTTCATGGGCGGCACTCCTTATTTTACGGACTCCTTATTTCCTGCCGGAACGTGTCAGGCGGAGGATGCGGAATCCGTAGTCTTCCTTGATTTCAAATGTCAGACGTCCTTTTACGCATTCTGTTGTGCGGGCTGAGAATACATCTGTCATTTTATACTTCGCTCCGGCAAGCGCGTTGAGCGTGAAAGTTTCCTTATCTCTGCCGGGGCCGTTCTTATACATTACCACGTAAGCTGAATCAGGCAAGTCCGAAGATGCTTCCGGATCAACAGATATGAAGCCCGACCATGAGAAATGCTCCGGCATTTCTCCGAACGGAGATATCAGACCGCTCATGATTTCGCGCTTGAAGGTCCATGTCTTTTCGACAAATGCCTTCATCTTCTTTTCCTTCTCCTTGCCGAGTTCCTTTATGCTGCCCCAATAGAGCGGAACCGCGCAAAGGGTGGTGGAGACGATATACTCAACGGGATAATCGTCGATCTGCGGCATCATTTCAAGCTCAAGCTTCTGAGGCATGACATACTTTGACTTGAGCCAGAGATTTCTGAGCGCCATATAAGGATGATAGAATCTGTGATCCTTGAGATTGCGTCCGCGGTTTTCGAGGAAGAGCTTGCCGAAGTCCATGCCGAAGTCAAAATTCGGTCTGTTTCTGCGTGTAACGTCCATAGAAATCGCGATTGAAGGATCATTTGCCTTCAGATACTCCAGGAAGCCGCGATAGGCTTCATAGTGCATATTCGCGTCGCCAAGCAGAGTGTTGAAAACTTCAAGGTTGTAGAGGTCGAACTTGTAGCGATGGATTCCGTCGCGACAGAGCGAAAGGATGTTGTCGGTAATGTGCTTGAAGTATTCCTTGTTCATGATGTCCATCGCGTAATAGGCGCGGACACCTTCGGAAAGCACGGTCTCGACGGGGCGGAAATCGCTTGAACGGGCGACCCAGTTCCAAGGATTGCCTTCTACCATTGTGTCATGGCATTCTGCGCCGTCCCACTCCTTGGCTCTCGGATCTTTCGAGTCCATGCCGAAGGGGTCCATCCAGAGCCCCATTTTTACGTTTTTGGCGGCGGCTCGTTCAACGATTTTCTTCATGCCGGAAGGGAATTTCTTCTTTGAGACTTCGCCCATGAAGGTTTCAAACCAGCCGTCGTCGATGATTACAGTATCGATGCCTGAAGCAGCGGCAGCCTCGATTTCACCGTTGATTTTCTCCTCGTTGACATCCAGATGAAACGCAGGCCAGGAGTTCGCAAGATATTCGATTTCGGCATCCTTCACAAGATAACGCGCATGTTGATAGCGCTTGATGCCTGTCAGAAGCTGTCTGTCCTCGATAAGGCCGATCACGAGCCCGTTCGAGCGGCGTTTTTCGCCCGGCAGCATTTTGTCAAAACCAAGACCGCAGACTGATACTGTCGACTTTTTCTTGTCGAAGACAAAATCATATTCGCCCTTGATCGGCTGGCAGTCGGGAGCCGGGCCTTCCTTGTAGAGGAAAATGCCCTGATTTTCTCCGTTCCAAGCGAGGAAAAAGAGTCCAGTGTTTTTATAGGCTGTTTCCTTCTCAATCAGACGATAATTGGACTGATCGGTACAGCTGAAATAATCCATGCAGAGAGTCGAGCTGAATTCCTTATCGAACTTGAAGCTGCCGATATCGCTGTAATATGTTCCGGCAATCGCTGTATCGCTGGTGAAAACGTCATAAATCCTGACTGCCGGAGCGTTATCGTAAATGAAAAGGTGTTTCTCAAGCAGTATGGATGCCTCGTCAAGCTTGAGCTTATATGTGAGCACGGCTTCCTTGCCTGCGCGACTGTAGGCTTTGTCCGTATCCTTTACAGCTACTGAAACAAGCTTCATTGAATCTCTGTCTGTCAGATCGCAGCTTTTTCTGTCGAACATGAAAAGCTGGTTCTTCTGAGCTCCGCAGTCCATCTTGTTTTCGAGATCCTTGAAGCTGTCCAGAAGAAAACGTCCGGCAATTGAAAACACAGCTTTCACTCTACTGTTGGAAAGAACTATCTTACGCTTATCGGCAATAATTTCAGCACTCATCATTCACCTTTTGCTTATATGTTCATGACCAGACCCCCAATCCTTCAGGGATTCATGGAATTAATCTATATTATAGAAGACTGAAAGTCAACGAAAATTATTTCGTATCGCCTCTAATAAAAAAGCCCCGGCATCTGTTGATTCAGATCACCGGGGCATATTATAGCTTTCGCCCTTTTAGTCTACAAGGACGATATTCATAAACTCGCCGGGAGATTTATTCTGTCCTATGCCGGGACTGAGCTCAAGCCAGCCCATACGTCCCTTGCCGTTGTTTATATTGATGATAAAATTCCAAAGCATCGAGCTGTCCGCCTCGAGTCTGAAGGGACTGACGCTGCGCGGGGCAAAACGGAGTTCATAAACTGTCTTCCCGTCTTTCGCCTTGACAACCGCGTCAACTTCTCCGCTGACGAGCCCGAGATTCTTCTGGAATCCGTCATAAACCACGCTTGAGGCGTAATGTCTGTAGACAATAGGCTCACCTTGCAGAAGTCCTATTGTGTACTCGAAGTCATCATCATCATAGAAGTTCGCCTTGGGCGGAGCGACTTTTCCATTTTTGAGCGGATCAAAAGCAACCTGTATGCTGTCAGCCTTCCAAAGCTCCATGGAGCCTTTGGCATCCTGGAAGAAAACGGGTTTGTCGACAATGATTGCAATGTAGAGACCATTGTCCTTCCACGCGCTTCTGACTTCAGCGCTGATCTTTTCATCTTCAGCGTTCCAGAGCGCCGGATCTTCCTTATACGCATTGGCGTTTGTCAATTTGACTTTATAAGCATCCGCCGGCCAGTCTGAAAGATCGCCGTCGACTTTTATCTTTGCCTGAGTCTTTTTGCAGAGCATTGTCTTGAGCTGGAAATCATTGACTTCAAAAGCATCAATGCCTGAAAGAGATGTGCGGACTTTCAAACTTTTCGGACTGGTGTCAACAGGAGACTCAGCTTCAAAGACAAGCTTTGCCTTCTTGCCTGCTGGCAGATCCTTGAATTCGGCGTTTCCGCTGCCTTTGGCGATCCCTTTGCTCAGAAGCTCAACTTTGCCTGAAATCGACTTGTTGATTCTATTCTCAACTTCAATTGCAAAACGACTCTGATCCATAACTGCCAGTTGAACTGTAAACGGATTGCCTATTCCTGAAATATCCGAGCCTTTCAGATAATCCTGAATTTCAGCAAGTTTCAAACTGGTCTCAATATAGGAAGGCGAATCGGATATCGGGAATGATGTCCTGCCATCCTTCCGCTCAAGGGGAACAATATTGCCGTTTATGTCGAAAATTTTCATTGAAGGATCATCGTTGCGCATGGACACAACGGACGGATATTTTTCATCCTGACATTTCCATATCGCGGCAATGCGCTTGCCGTTTTTCTCAAAGATGTAGCATCTCAGAGAAGCGCCAAGCTCGGCCTTGCCGACAGGAACTGCTCCGTTGAGCTGCTCCATCATGTTGCGCATCGCGTACATGTACGGATTTGCCACGGAAACGCCGTTGTTGTCAGGATTGCCCATGAAAAAGACGTTCCAGCCGTTTCCGTCTCTTGTGAGTCCGGCGGCAAAATGAATATACTTGATCACTCCGTTCGCTCTGGCTATAAGCTGAGTTCTGATACTCTTCGCGACAGAATTCCTGATCTTGGCTGATATGATATCGGCATCCATGTTCGATACCATAGTATTACCGCATTCGCTGGCTATGATGTCAAAATTTTTGCCGTTCTGCTTTATAACGGCCTTTAAACCTTGAATGTCCTTTTCATAGTCCGGGGCTTCAGGTGAATTTCTGTAGGGATGCTCAGTTATGACATCCATATACTTGCCGATGCCCGCCGCAAGAGCGTTTGCCGTCCAGACGACATCGGTATGACATGTTGTAGGTCCGCCGATTTTTGCCGCCGGATCAGCCTTGCGCACAGCCATGCTGCCAGCCTCAGCGATTTTTGCGTAACTGTCAATAGACATGTACGTGTATTTTTCAGGATCGGGATTCTTTTTCGGAGCGGGCCAGATATTCGGTTCGTTCATGATCTCGTAACAATCGACCATCCCCTTATATGGAGGAATGCTCTTCTCCACAAAGGCCGCCCATGCGGACGGATCTTTGGGAACCAGAAAATCCTCTCCCTGATCTTCAGGCTTCAAATCCGAAATGTTCATGAGAATCGAAATACCGCTTTTTTTGTAGACCGGAATAGCGTCAAAACCAGTAAATCTGTCTACTGCTTTCTTATATGAGCTCCAAAGTCTCACGGAGCCCACGCCGAAATCCTTGATGAAGTCTTTCATGATTTCATGATTCTGCTGAGCTGCGATATCCAGACCGAACCACGGATCAAGTTCAGCCGCTTTTTTATAGACTCCGAAGTAACTGGAATGCGAAGCCTCAAGTCCGGCGGAGTTGCGGACTTTGAAAAGCAGTGTCGCAGGGCCTAGAAATTCAGGCTTGAAGCTCACTGTCTTTTCCAGAGTTCCTGATGCGGGCAGACTGAACTTTTCCGGACTGCTTTTGTAAACGGACTTGCCGAAGTAATCAAATACCTCAAAATATGATTCAAGATCCTGAGCCGTATTCTGAGGATTTTCGATTGCGTATTCGGCGCTGAATTTTTCACCTGGCTGATATGAAGCCGTCCGACTCTTTTGTTTGCCGCTCAACCAGACAAGTGACTTGTCTGCATCCTCAATTTTCGCCGTGCTCATCGAATACGCGGCATTATCGAGCCAGACAGTTCCAGGCTCCCTGCTTGTGAGCTGAGGATAAACAACTCCGAGACCACAGCCGTAACCGTTTGCGACATCTCCTATTTTAGCCACTCCCGGAGCATCCTTGCCCCATTCGGGAATTTCAATGGAGTAACGTTTCCATTCTGTATCAACAGTAAGATCCTTGCCGTATGCAAGTCCGGATGCAATGAAGAGCAGGAATCCTACTCTCATCTTGCGATCTGCCTTTATCCATACGGAAAAGCTTGCGGGCTTTCCCAGCGTAAAAGGAACCGGATTGAAGGTGAAACGTCCTACGCAGTCCCCCTCCGGAAAAACTGCCTTGAAGGAACGCTTTCCCGAAAACGCGACTTTATCATCAATAGTCCATTCAGGATATGGATTTTCGCGGATATTTCCCTGCCAGCTCATGAGCTTATCGCCGGGCATTACGAAATTCTGTTTGCCGGGAATCGCTATTCTGTACCAGCCGCGTTCAGCTCCGCCGTTTACTATCAGATTCTCAGGACTGCCTGAGTCTGTCACTGCTGACGAAGTCTGAGCTGGGTCTCCCTTGATTGAAATTGACGGATTGTCGAAGTAATAGACAGACTGGGAGTTGCAGTCTATCCTCATCCAGATTTTCTTCAGGTTGGCATCAAGTTTAGGCTCGAAAGTATATTTTTTCCATTTCCCTGTCAGAACTATATTCTGAGCTTTCCAGAAATGCTTGCCGTCTGTTGTTGCGCCTTCGATATAAAGTGTCGCCGCAGCTCCTTCAGTTGAGGATTTTGCCCAGATTTCAACGGCAATTTCCCTGCCTGCCGGAGTCAGCTCATCAGGCACTCCGTAAAATCTTATGACCGCTTTATTTTTAGCGTTTACATCAGCTTTGGAAAGATCTGTTTTCAGGCTCATTGTGTTTTCAAAAAAGTCAGGAGAAGCTTCAAGAGAAACCCCTGCTTTTTCCATCGTCAAATCGCCTTCAAGGCCGAAGCTGGCAACCAGTTCTCCTTTTTTGACCTTGATCCAGCAGGATTTTCCGTCCTGCGCATTTTCAACCTGAGCGCCTTCCGCTTCCATCGGCGGCGCTTTGATGAGGTTTTCCGCTCCAATGAGGCCGCATCCCCATATTAATGCGGACATCATGAGAGTGCTTTTCATTTTTCTGCTCAGCATTTTCTGCTCCTTTTTTCTTCTTAGTAATGTCTGATAAGTAATTTTAAGGCAATAAGAGAGCGTCATGAGAACTTTCGCGCTCCCTATTTTTTAATTTTCTACAAATGCCCAGCCGGGCCCCCAGTAGTTTGCGTTCTTATTGTAATCCGCCTTGAATTCCACATGAGAATCGCTGTAGAGAAATGAGCCTGTATTCCCATGCTGCGGCGTAATATACGTACTTGAAGAAACCATAACTTCGCAATCCGATCCCGAAACCGAGACTCTATCCTTAAGGTGAGATGCGTTTGTTTTGTCCGGCTCCACAAGCATCTGAGTTTTTCCGGGCTTTGTTATCTCACTGTACCTTGTTCCGCTGCCATCGCCGGTACTGGCGTTTTTACAGATCATCCTCAGTACAATATCATAGGAACGGTTTGGATGATTAAGATCGCGCGGATTATTATCTTTCGGACAGCGGAATGCCGCCCATCCCTTGTTGTTTATCGGATCAAGGCTCCCGCTTTTCAGTGGATAATTAAGATAATCCCTGCCTATCACATAATCCCAGTGATATCTTATTGTATAAATATGCACCGGCTGTCCGAAGCCCGTAGGAGGCGCTACATAATCGGAATAATCCCCTGCGTATTGCACAAGCCCAGTACCTAACTGTTTGAGGTTGCCGCCGCAGGATGTCCTGTACCCCATTTCCCTTGCTTTTGCAAGAGACGGCAAGAGCATGCTCGCGAGTATCGCGATAATCGCAATGACAACCAGCAGCTCGATGAGCGTAAACGCGCTCTTTTTAATTGCGGAGCGTGAGTCCATGAAATACCTCCGGTTTTACAAGTATCTTTCCTTCCGGCAAAGTCCCCTTCAGCGAGTATTCCTCAAGGACTTTGACCAGAGCCTGCCCGATAAGTTTAGGCGAATGATCTATCGCACTTATTGGCGGCATATGCTTGGCGGCGTCTCCGCAGCCGTTTATAGTAATAAGTCCGAACTCGTCAGGTATTCTGCGAGTTTCGTTTATTATTTCATGCACAAATTCGATACCTTCATCGGAGTAAAAGAAGAGTGAGTCTATATTTGTCCGCCGCTATGTTTTCTGAAAGATGTATCACTTTTCTTATATAATCAGTTCTTGTTGTCGCCCTGAAGTAATTCAGGTTCACCTTGATTCCTGCTTTTTTCACTCTGTCGGCAAACCCCTGCCCCCTACGTTCAAAAGGAATATACGGAATATTTTGAAGCCAGGCTCCGTAAATCGGCTTTTTATAGCCTGAGTTCAATAATTCCTCAGCCGCCATGAAGCCGGCAGTATAGTTGTCCAGACCGACAACGAGATCAGCATCGTCCGCAAACTGCTCGTCAAGCGATAAGAGCTTGCAGCTACCTCTGAGCTTGAAAATTCTTTCGTGAATCTCAGGACTCGGTGCATTTGTATATATCAGTACGTCAGGAAGTTTTTTCAGATCTCCCGGCCACATTTCATCTATGCTTTTCCAACCGTAAAGCACTTGACGGAGATTGAAGGACGCTGTTTCGGCAAGCTTGCTGAACTGTGTCCAGATACGCAGCCAGGCCGGATTTGCATTGTGCTCCCAGCCTGCCCCTACAAACGCAATATCGGGACCGTTTTTCATGCTTGGCGCAATCAGACGTCCACGCGAACCTTTGATGATCAAACCTTTCGCCTCTAGAACCTCAAGTGCTCTGCGCAGGGTCTCGCGACTGGCTCCGACCTCTTCGCAAAGAACGCGTTCAGGAGTCAGAAATTCCGCGCCCTCAAGACGCAAACGTCCGACAATTTCCTCCAGTTCCTTAAGAACTTCTTCCTGTGTCTTGTATGAGCGTTTCAAGGGCTTCTCCATACTCAATTTACCATAGATTATACCATTGGACTAATCACAAGTCAATATCCACCTTTTCTTTTTCCGGAAATTTATGCTATCTTAAATAAAACGGGGAGTGATTAAGAGATGCGCAACGCAATACTGCTTTTGGTGTTTATATTTTCATTCAATGTTTATGCCGAATTTGAAATGCCGAAGAAAGTTCGCAATATCAAAGATTTAGACACGGCAATAAGTGAAGCTCAAAGCAAAAAGAAAGCTCTTGTTTTCATATTGACAAATGAAGCTTCTCCTAACAAAATGACAGCCAAACAGTCTCTTGCAGCAGTGGACGCATTTGATAACGTGGCAATCATTGTTTATGTTCCGATATTCAGCAACAAAGCGACTTATCAGAAACTTCCGGCGAAAGTCAGAGAAGCATTTTCATCAGCTGACGCAGGTAGACGCATTCCGATTGTCGCCATCATAAAGCCTGACCTCGAAACAATAATAGAGATCATTCCTTTTGATGTCGGTAAAGATTATGAAAAGCTTCTTGATCAGGCTAAAAAGGATATGTTCAAAGCAATGAAATAAGGGAACATCTTAAAATCGGCGGCACTCTTCAGAAGTCCGCCTCAATTACAAGCTGTTTCAGCAGAGTTCTATTCTGCTTGTGCCTGCCTTGCATTCATAAGCTTTTCCGTCGGCAATAAACGTTATTGCCGTATCTGTCGTAACCGTAACACTGGAATCGTCGCCGATGATATCGCATGTCACCGGACCGAATTTCAGACGTTTTACGCCATGACGTCCAATCTTTCTATGATGGTATTTCACCGTTTTTGTAACAGCATCAACTCCATATACGCCGATGACGTTTTCTATAAGAAGTGAAATAGGTCCGAGCGCAGACCATCCGCAGAAATCAGGACGAGCCACCGTTCCGGCATGTTTTGAGGAAGAAGGTCTCATGAGAGACGGTGCATAGGCTTCCCATATTGTCGCAGGAGAATAAGTTCTGTAAACATCGCTCATCCTCTTCACAGTCTTATCGGCAAAGTCGGCGGCCTCATCAAGATATCCGTATTTTTCGATGGCCTTTGCCGTCATGTAACTTGTAGGCATCCATACTCCGCCTCTCCAGTAGCGTCCGTCGGGCTCGAAATAAACGCTGTTTCTGGCTACTGAGGGAGCCGGGACTTCGCCGCCGAGGAGCTCAGGATCAAGAATGGTCTTGAGCTGTTTTGCTGCCTGATCTTTTGAGGCTGCTTCAGCCATCAGAGGCCAGAAACTCGCCGGTGTCAGAATGCGGCAGACATCGTGTGTCGCAGCGTGGATGTCATAATAGGAGCCGTCGCGCTCGTCAAAATAATACTTGTTCAGAGTGTTCTTCTTCTCCTCATATTTTTCGAGATACTCGGCTTCGATGGAACTTTCTCCGATGAGCGCAGCCATTCTGGCTATATAGAGAGCAGAAAGCGCCTGCTGAGCGAGCGCGTCCACCCAGAAGAGATTCGTGTAGGTGTCATTGCCGCGCGGAGTATTATCCATGCCTGAGGCTATGCCGCTCCAGAAATAACCGCACTCACATTTTTGAAGTGTATTCATCAGGAAAGAGGAAGGACAGCGATCTCCGAGTTTTCCGTTTTCCACAAAATCATAATGTCTTTGCAGATATCGTTTTTCGACAAGATTTCTGTGTATTCTTGAGGCATCCCCTGTGAAACGATAATAGTCATACTCTACCCAGGCGAAAAGAGGCGGATTGTCAGGATGCTGAATCAGACAGCTCGACTTTACTTTGTCATGCAGCGGCAGATAAAAGTTGTCCAGACTCTGTATTCCGGGAAAGAAGCCTGGAGAATACTTGCAGTAATGCACCATGAAACAGGTATCCCAGATCCAGTTGCGGTCAGGAGCAACCCCTTCGTCCATGTGGTGTTCGACAGGAAGTCCGGGGGTGTCCAGCACGTGATCGGAAGCGATGTCCCAAGCCTTTTTATAAAGCTCAATATATTCGGGGTGTCTGTCCAAAATCACTTCAGGAACAAGACTGAAACTAAAATCTTTATGCATAAATAACTCCTTGTTTTCTTTATTTAAGTATATCTCCGCCGGAATCGAAGTGGTATTGCTGAAAAGGCATGTAATTTGTTCTTTCTATTAAAAAACTTGTCTTTTATTGTAAAAATGCTATTTTTCTCTGCAAACTGAAAGGACGTTTCTCTGAAACAGCGTTTTGAAAAATATAAGCTTGCCGGCGCTATCTCCCGCAACTTTACGCCGATGAGCGATATGGCATCATGGCATCATGAGCACAAAGTTCCGCTCTGGATCGACTTCATACACAGCTCACACTGGAAAAAAGGAATGCTCTACAAACATCTGCGTCCGCAGAATACAGCTTTTGAAATTCCGCTGGAAGGCGACATGTGCATAACGCTGAATGAAAACATGCGGCTTGTCCGCCCGGGAGAACTGCTGATACTTCCGGCAGGGGATGAAAATGATCTTCAGGCGGGGCCTTCGGGCTTCTGCCGCAAACTGTCTTTCGGATTCACCGGGCCGCTGACGGTCTATCTTCTGCCCCTGATGCATCTTGAGAACGACCGAATACACAGGCTCAAAGATATTGACGTACTGCACAAGCTTATAGATGAAGCCAGACGTCTTCTGCGCGGAAAACATGAAGAAGATATTCCCAGAATCTGCGGACTTGCCATCGAAATTCTGACGCTTATAAGCATGCAGGCAAGTCCGGCTGAAAATCCTCTGATCAGCGATGCGTTGAGAATATTCGAGTTTAATGTAAGCAGGGAGATTTCTCTTGCTGAAACAGCGGGAGAACTTGGAGTTTCTCAGGAAAAACTGATCTCCGCCTTCAGGAAACGCTTCGGGACTTCGCCGAAACAATACCTGATCCGACTGAGAATGGAAAAGGCGGAAATAATGCTGAAGAACTCAAGCGAGTCCATCAAGAATATAGCCTCAAGAACAGGATACGGGGCAATATGCCGCTTCAGCCGTGAGTTCAAAAAGAAACACGGAATTTCCCCCTCGGAATTCCGAAAGACTGCCGGAGCAGACTGAATCAGATATAATCAAGAATTGAAATCTGATTCAGTTTTGCCCCCACCTGCAAAGAAGCCTGCAATGTGGACTGAAGATTGGCAAGATCCGTTGCAGCCTTGGCTACATCAAGAGAACCTACCGCACTGAGTCTGTCATTAGCCGCGCTCTGCGTACTTGCGGCAGACTTGGAAAGGATAAGCATCTTCTGTTCGCTTGTTGTGTTGTCGATATTGCGCTCAATCACGTTATCAAGGGCTCTCTGTGCGCGTGTCAGCAGAGTGTCACTCGGCTTCTCGCCGGCACTAAGCGACTTGCGGATATCCAGAAGGGTCTGGAAGGTATCGACATTCACATAACTCCATGTTTCAGGAGCACTGCTTGTCTTTTCATAGGATTTGAACTGGAAAAGCGAATTATTATAGTCTCCAACTCCAAGAGTACCATACTGAGTCGAGGCTGTTTCTGAAATCTGAATGGAACGACGCGTTGCAGCCGCGGCGCTGACCGGAAAACCGTCGTAGTAAGTGACGGAATCAATCATCGATGTTTCGAGTCCGGTCACAGGGTCAACGGCATAATGAATATTGATCGGGTCATGGGCGGCATCAGTTCTTGTGCCTCCGAACATGCTGACTCCAAGATAACGCGCATTGCCGTTCTGAGAAAGAGAATCTATGATCTGATTAAGCTCTGACGCAATTGAGGCATAGCCTTCGTTGTTGACCGTGCTGTTCATCTGAACAACGAGCTCGTTGACACGATGCATATTCTTCAGGACATTCTGAATCTGGGATTGAGTTGCTTTTTCCCAGTTACCTGCCGTTTCTATATTCTTTGCCCATTGATCGGTTCTGGATATATCCATTGATATTGTTGCAATGGAGTTTGTCTCGACAGGGTTCTCCGAGCGGCTCAGATATTTCTGTCCGGAAGATATTTTCACCATCATTTCAGAATAATCATTTCTGTTGATGGAAATATTGCTTTGCAGTTCTGAAAGAACCGACAACTTCGGTATTCTTATAACGTTCGCCATGTTCAGACCCTCCTGAATATATCAAGTAATTTATTTTACGCCATTTCCGCGGCGGCGGCAATTATTTCCTCATGCCTGCCAAGATCGCGCCAGTACTCTATCACAGGAAACGCGCCAACTTTATAACCGTTTGCTAAAGCTTTCTTAATCAGCGAGACCATATCGAAGAAACTGTCCTTCGGGACAAGCTCAATGATTCCTGGTTCGAGTATGTATATGCCTGCATTCACAAGGAATTCATAATCAGGCTTTTCCGTTATAGCTTCGATAGCCCGGCTCTCCTTGTCGAGAGAAACGACACCGAAGGGAATATTCTGTTTGATTTTGCGGACACAGACCGTAAAATGATTTTTCTCCGCCTTATGGAAATTCATGAACGCCTTGAAGTCAAGATTTGTGAGCAGATCGGCGTTCATCACTATGAAACTGTTTGCCGGACGAGGCGAAAGTAAAGATAAAGCTCCGGCGGTTCCTAGAGCCTTTTCCTCCTCAACATAACCTACATGAAGCCCTTTTGTCCTGCTGCCAGACACGTGATCTTTGATCTTGTCTCCAAGATAGTTGACGGAAAGGACGACATCGGCCACGCCTGAGCTTTCCAGACGGTCGAGAATCTTGTCGAGTATAGTTTTTTCACCGATTTTGAGCAGCGGTTTAGGAGTATCGGCAGTGAGCGGCATCAACCTCGCGCCACGGCCTCCGGCCATAATTACGGCCTGAGGAATCTCGGTATCGCTGTACTGATTCTTGAGAAGTTCGAGTCCGACAGGACGTCCGAGTTCATCCACCACGGGGATATGGCGGATTTTCCGACGCAGCATAATACCTATGATTTCATTGCGCGAAAGTCCTTTGCGGATAGTCATCGGCGAGGCTGTCATCACCTCGGAAACAGGAGTTTCGAGTCCGGCTCCCTTGAGGAAGGCGCGGCGGATGTCTCCATCAGTGACAAAGCCCTTCAGGATGCCGTTTGCATCAACAATCATCGCGGCTTCCGCATTGACCATGTGTTTCAGGACAAGCTCGATACTGTCGGAGGGACTGACCAGACATTCCTTGTAATCATATTCTTTTGTCTGATGATCTTCATAAAGATTTTTTAAAAGTTCCAGTCCTATAGGATAACCTTCTTCATCGACAACAGGCAGATGACGTATTCTTTTTGAAAGCAGAATGGAAAGTATTTCCTCTCTGGGAAGACCTTTCCTTACGACAGAAGGTTTTGTGGACATCGCAGCTGAAACAGGTGAATTGAATGAAAGTCCCCTGCTCAAAGCGCGGCGTAAATCTCCGTCAGTGATAATGCCGCTGAGTTTTCCCGATTCCGAAACAACAATAGCAGCTTCATGCTCCATATGCGAGAGAGCCTCCCGCAATGAGCTGGATTCAGAAACCACCGCGTTTCTGAAAATCTCGTCTTTATCGAGAAACACCGCTGTCATTATCAGAACCTTTCAGTGAACTTGGAGAAAAATCAGCTTCTCTGATACTTTCTGGAAGTATTGCTGGACTTGAGAGCATCGAGGTAGCTCTGAAGATGAACTGTTATCTCATCGAGCATTCCTGCCGGCTTCTTGACCGGAATCGTCGCCTTAACTGCCTGTGTCTTGTTTTCCTTCATTGTCCCACCTCTTTTTTCAAATCTTATTTAAGTCCGAGAACTGTCTCAAACATTGAGTCTATAGTTGATATCATTTTTGCCGCAGCCTGATATGAACGCTGCACGGAAATCATAGTTGTGAGTTCCTGATCCATGTCCACGCCGCTGATCTGGTAAATTGTATTCTGAAACATTGCCTGAGCGGCTTCTGTGGTCTGAGCCTGAGTGACTGATGCTGAGATGTCTTCGGAAATCTGACGGATATAGCTGTTGGAGTAAGATATGAGCGAATCGCCTGTAGCAGCGATCACGCCTGTCTGATTGAGCTTGTTCCACATAGCTTTCATATTGTCGCTGTTACCAAACTGATTCTCAACGTTTGAAGCCGCAATGGCTCTCGGGTCTGTCAGAACAACCGACATTCCAAGGG
>JAKJHH010000023.1:0-9795 GCA_022703965.1 Verrucomicrobiota bacterium | reverse complement strand
TGTTGTTGTGACGTTGAAAATGGCAGGATTGGTTCCGGCCGGATTCGGCGGATTGCCGTAAAGGTCAAAACCGGCAGCCTGAATCGTATTCATTTCTGTGGCGAATGTAGTGGCGTAACTTGCGAGATTGTCCATTTGTGTCGCGATATACGCACGGCTGTCGATAAGAGCGGCTATTTCACCGCTTTCCTGCGGAATAGTGATGTTCACGGGAGGAGTCACGCCGTCAGAATAGTTCAAGACCATTTGAGGAGTATAATGTACACTCGGAGCAACCGGAGCCGTCATCGTCATACTGAGCGTATTCGGAGAAGGCGAAGGAGTCGCCGCAGTGCCGTCCACAAGCGTGTATGTTGTAGATGTCGCCGGATCTGTGAACTTGATGGTATATTTCTTGTTTGCTTCCTCGGTTACGTCAACTTTCATGTACTTTGAAATTTCCTTGACAAGCTTGTCTCTCTGGTCGCGAAGGTCGTTAGCCGTTTCCTTGAGGAAGATATTCGACTCAAGACGGTTAATATCGTCGTTCAGTTCGGGAAGTTCGGCAAGGAGGCTGTTGACCTTGCTGATACGGTCACTGATATAGCCTCCGCCTGTCGCGTCATTAGTGGCGATGGAGTCGCGAAGTTTTCTGAGACTCTCATAACTCTGATTCATTGTGTCCGCGAGATTCTGAGATGTTGAAAGAAGCGCAGTGCGGTTCGGAATGTCTTCAGGATTTGTGAGGACTTTCTGAACTGCATTGGCATAGAGAGTCATCTGCTCCGAAAGCGGATTTGTATTCTTGGGTGAAAGCAGATCTTCAATCTGGCTTATGGAACTGCTGTAGAGCTTTCTGTATGAATTGTCGCCTGTAGCCGCCTGAAGACTTGCTTCAAGAGCGGAGTCGTAATGTCTGTATATCGATGTCATGCGCACGCCTGTGCCGAAGTAGCCTTCGGTGGTGGCGATGGTCATATTTTCAGACATCAGAGGGGACTGTCTGTGGTATCCTTCAACGTTTGCTTTTGCAACGTTGTTGCTTATGACAGCAAGGCTCTGCTGACTGGACATCAGCCCGCTTTTGCTTGTAACGAATGCCAGATTAAGTCCGCTCATTTTTTATTCCTCCGCCGCAAAACAGATTCGGTTTCTTCAACCTTCTCTGCTGATTATCATGGATGATTTCAGTTTTACTTTTCCGTTGTTTCCGTACCCGGTCTTTACTGCATTATCCATGCCAGCTTTCCGGAACACCTTATTTATTACGGCAAGAAAACTGTGAGCGAGCGAGAGATTCGAGGAATTCTGCCTGCGCATAGCCTTAATCTGTGCGTTAAGATCTTCATTGATCTGCTTGAAAGCAGGATTTACGACTTCTCCGGATGCAGGACAAAGCTGACGCCAGAGCAGATTGTAATGCTCGAAATCCGCCATTTTCTCTTCCTGATAAAGCATGATCTGCCAAAGCTTGTCCACATTTCTATGAATAATTGCATCTTTCATCTGCAAAGAGGCTTCAGTCATGTCGAGAATGATATTTTTGAGCTTTACAGCCGCATCAGGAATCATGACATCGTCAGCAGGCTTTTTCGCAGGAATCGCGGCAGGAGCTTTGACCGGAGCCTGAACTCTGCCAGGTGCCTGAGCATTGTTCTTATTCAGGAAAGAATTATTATTCTGAAACTGTTGTCTGTTGTTTTGAAGCATTTGCCACCTCCTGTTGTACGAGTCTGTCTTTCATGTTGTTGAAGAGAAAGTTTCCGAGTCCCATAAGACCGCTCTGACCGATGAATGTCGCAATCTGCTCGTGAGCGATTTCCTTCATTCTCTTGCAGCCGTTGTCTTCCTCTTCCGATCCTGTTTTTCCCATTTCCTCGGCATTCTGGAGTCCCTGCTTCAAGATGGTACTTGTAAGCACGGCTTCAAAATCGCGGCATACCCTTTTAAGCTCGAGTTGCTTTGAAGACAGCTTCTCGTCTCCGGGCTCGGCCTGATACATGCCGCTTACGCCGTAGCTGTTTTTAGCGTATGCTTCTATGCTCATTTTACTGACTCCTCTTTTTCAGATGGATTCCAGTTCCGCATGAAGCGCGCCAGCTGCCTTGATCGCATGGAAAATTATCATTATATCTCTCGGACTCGCTCCGAGGGCGTTGAGAACTCTGACGAGTTCCCCGACAGTCGTAGTATTCGGTAGCGGCACGAAATTCGGGCCGTTCTTGGCATTTTCATTGACAGTTGTCGTTTCGTCCTCCATCTTTTCAGTCTTGGCGCCAATACCTGTGAAAGCACCGGGCTGACTGACGGATTCAACCTTCTTCACGTCCACATAGAGGTTGCCGTGGCTGACAGCACACTCGGAAATTCTGACATCCGCTCCGATGACAACCGTGCCTGTCTTTTCATTGAAGATGACTCTTGCCGTGGAATCAGTCGCGAAATACAACTGTTCAACTTCACTTATGAATCCTGTAATTCTCTGCTCATCCTTGTATTCGTTCGGAACTCTAATCCTGATTGTCGCGCTGTCCAGAGCAGCCGCCGAGCCGAAGTATTTCTTGTTGATAACTTCAGCAAGATTCACAGCCGCCGTATAATCGGGTTCTCTGAGGAAATAGGTAAGAAAATCCTGATTCTTGACGCCAAGTCCGACGTCTCTGAGCAACTTGACGCCGGAGGTAAGAGTACCGACCGTAGGATGGTTCTTGGTCTGAGCGTTTCCGCCTGAGTTCGTGCTTCCGAAAAAGAAGCCGCCTGTCACTACAGGCCCCTGGGCGACAGCCCAGACATCGGCATCCGCACCGAGAAGAGGAGTAAGGAGAAGTTCTCCGCCGAGCAGTGACTTGGCATCGCCGACTGATGAAACGTTGGCTTCTATCATGTCGCCTTTATGAACAGGTCCTCTGATTGTGGCAGTTACCATTACGCAGGCAGTATTCTTTGCCTTTACGTCGGCTTCATCGACAATGATGTTGAAATTCTGCATGATGTTGCTGATCGTGCGCTGGATCAAGCTGGCATCGCTGTCGCCTGTTCCGTTCAGTCCGACTACAACACCGTATCCGGTAAGAGTATAAGCCTCATTACCGGAAAGCCTTGCCACATCCTTGACACGCACCTGAAGACGCTGATGCTGTACAGTCGCCGCCGGAGCGGGAGTCTTAACTCCCGCAGCTGGCTGCTGAGACTGAGCCGCAGGCATCATCAGAGCCGCAAGAACTGCCGCTGTCGCAAATATTTTCATCATCATTTTCATTGTCTCTGCTCCTTCATGATATCAGAACGGGTTCAGGTACTGGAATATTCTCCAGGCATAGCCCGGTCTTGAGCCGCGGCTTGTTTCTCCGCCTGTCTCGTAGTAAATATGCGCATCCGCAAGTTTCGATGATGGCACCGTATTCGCGGAACTTATATCCTTGACTCTTACAAGGCCTGTGATGACCATGTTTACGTCTTCATTTCTCATGATTATCTTGCGCTCGCCTCGCACAACAAGCACTCCGTTGTCGAGTATGTCTACAACACGAACCGTGAAGCTCGCTGTCAGGGCTTCAGACGATGCAGTCTTGCCCGAACCGTTGAAACTGCTGGACGCATTGATCGAGTAAGATGAAAGAGGCATGTTTTCAGAGGCGTTTACGATCTTGTTGTTAAATCTTGCCAGCCAGTTGCCGCTGTCTATCGCAGTACCGAAAACCGGAGCGTCCGCTTCGGCATTAGCCGTCTTACTGGTCGAAAGACTCTCGCTTTTCGATGAAGACGTTACTTCACTGATGGTTATCGTAAGGAGGTCGCCAACCTGTCTCGCTCTCTGATTGGAATACATGTTAAGAGCAAGCTTCACATTGCTGTCGTCCTGAGCGGCAATCTGTGCAAAAGGCATCAGACTCAACGCCGCCAGAATCAAAGCTGTTTTCTGTTTTCTATTCATAAAGCGCCTTTTCCTTTCCGCAAACCTGAATCATAATGATCAGGAGCCGCTTCTGTATACGCCCTTTTTATCGCCGGTGAGCTCCACCGGAAAAATCTTCTGCGATGACTGATTCTTCACTTTTATTACTTCGCCGAGTCTTCCGCCTTCGACCGCCGTTCCGGCAATCGTGATAGTCAGAGGCCCGGATTTGCACTCTATCCACATCATATCACCCTTCTTGACGCATATCGGATTCATTATGTCCGAGGTCTGAAGGATATCGCCTGCCTGCATATTTTTCGCAAGTTCTCTGCCAACACAGAGATCGTAGTCTGTTATGTAGTCCTTTTTATCGCCGCCCACCCAGACGCTGACCTTGCTGAGAGAGTTTTCGCTCAGTATCTGTCCCTGTTTGCAGCTGCTGCTCAAAACTACTACAGAGGTCTTTCTCATGATTACAGGATTGAGGCTGCTCTTGTATACCTGCTTCTCGTGTTCGTCAAAAAAAGCGACATTCAATGTCACAAGTCCCACCATCGTCTTGTTGTCGGAGGGAAGCACTTTCGCCTTGCTGAAAGCTCCGGCTCTGTTGATCGAGCTTTCATCCGACGGCGAAAGCTGCAAGTCAATTTCCCAGTCATTCCATGGCGCTGTGCTTCTGAGACTGGCAAGGATGTCGTTTTTCGCTTTCTCAATGTATTCATTTCCCGAAAAACGCTGGAGAACAATCGTCTTGGGACCTCTGAGATTGAGGTCGGCAAGCTCCGGATGCTTCTGCAACATGTAGGCAATATCGACAATGTTGACAGTCTCGTCTTTTCTTGTCGGTGTCTCTATCACAGTCAGCTCTTTTTCCGTATCGCTGAGTATCTGAGGATTCGAGGCGAGATCCTTGAGCTTTATGAAGGTGTCCTTTGTTACAATCCGGCTTTTCAGGATAAGCACGCGTTCGGCTCCGGCATCCGCGGCATCGACGCAGAACGCTGCGAGAAGCGCGAAGACGGAGAGAATGGCGGCAAGCCTTCCGAATATTTTTCTTAAGTACTTCATTGTCAGACTCCTCAGGTTTTGAGCTGTGTCACTGTTCTGAGATTTTCTTCCGCTGTTTTCATTGTTTTGGAGTTCAGCTCATAAGCTCTCTGAGCGGATATCATGTTAACCATTTCCGTTACGATGTCAACGTTTGAACCTTCAAGATAGTGCTGGGCAATCTTTCCGTTGTTGGTTTCGCCTGGATTTCCAAGCACCGCAGTTCCGCTGGCTTCTGTTTCAAGGAAAAGATTGTGTCCCTGATAACTCATACCTTCAGGATTCGGAATTCTGGCAATCTGAATTCTGCCCTTCTCAACGCTTGCGCCGTTCACATAACAGGACACCGTACCATCCGCCATGATTGTGATGGAAGTGGCCTGAGGATCAAGTGCGGGGAAGTTCTGAATGTCATAACCGTCAATAGTTACAACCTTGCCGGTACTGTCCATTGTGAAGTTGCCGCTTCTTGTGTAAGCTGTTGAACCGTCAGGCATTGTAACAGGAAAGAATCCTTCTCCTTCGATTGCCACATCCAAGTCCCTGCTGCTACTCTGAAGCGAGCCCTGCGTAAAGACTTTTGATGCGGAGGCAGGCATTACGCCCGTACCCATCTGCATGCCGAGAGGAAGTGTTGAAGTACTTGTTGTCGAGCCCGGCGCAGCAATCGTCTCATAAAGCATGTCCTGAAAATTGACAGTGCCTTTCTTGTAACCGGTCGTACTGACGTTCGCAATGTTGTTTGCGATCGTGTCAGTAATAGTCTGCTGGGCATTCATGCCGCTTGCAGCAATTGACAGCGATCTGTTCATTGTCGTATCTCCTTAATTATAAATTATTTGACTTATCTCAGCGCGGTCCGAGCTTATTCTGCTCGTTCTTGAATCTGTCTTCCAGCATGCGAATGACTCTCTGATTCATCTCGAAACCTCTTGCTCCATGAATCAAATCAGTCATGGTCTTCAAAGGATCGCTGTTGGAAGCTTCAATGTAGTTGTGGTAAACCGCGTATTTTCCGGGAGTCGCCTCTTCAATCAAAGCCTTCTTGTCAGGATCGGCGAAGTAGTTGGAACTCATTCTCTTAAGCTGATCTTTCTTATCAATGGTGAAGAGCCCAAGTGTTCCGATTTCCTGCTTGGTGTTTGTGGTCTTGTCGAAAACTTCTATTCTGCCGTCTTTATTTACATACATGTTGTTGACCGAATCTGTTTCTCCAAATGTGATGCCGGCTCCGGTCTTGCTCGCTACAACATGACCTTCTTTTGTCACAAGTACGCGATCCTGATTCAGCATAAAGGAACCGTTTCTTGTGAAAAGTCCCTTACCGTCCGAAGTCATAACCTTGAAGAAAACAACTTTGTCATCGGGACTTTCTATAGCAAAGTCAAGGGGACGTCCTGTATTTTTGAGTACGCCCTGAGTAAAATCAACATAAAGAGCGCCCTGATCAGTTCCCATGACTCCGCTTGAATTACTTTCATTTTCGAGTCTGTCGAGTTCCTGCTGGAACTTATTTGAAACCAGGAAGTCGCGCTTATATCCCGGAGCGTTTACAGCCGCGAGATTTCTGGCGAGAATATCCTGGCCCTTCAATTCGACCATCATACCCGACGCTGCTCTGTATATTCCGTCTTCCATTGGCTTCACCTTTAAATTTTTCACATCTGCCGCCATCCTTTATCGCATCAGACATGCCAGCTTTTCCCAAAAAACTCATTTCTTAAAATCCCCCTCTTATCATTTATGATAAATAAGGTGCCATGCATGCTAACTATCTTATTTCCAATTTATTCCAAATTTATTCATGCTTTTTAATGTATCGTTTTCAGAAAAAATACTTTACACTTGTTCAGAATTATTATTCTTATCATTAAGTACTTAGATCATTTTAAATTTTATTTTCGTTACAAGAGATTAGAAAGTATCTTCCTCTTCAGAACTAGATTCATGCCTGATTCCTAGAAAAAATTCAGAAAAATCACCCTCTTTATTGACTTAATCTCTAAAGAAATTTATTTCTATATGTAAACAGAGGAGATATTTCCTATATGAAAAAGCAAACTTACGAAGCCCGTCTTAAAAAAATTACCGAAAACTGGCTCGCCCATGCCACCCGCAAAAACAAAGTAGATCCAAGTTGGGACAACGGTATCTACGAGCGCTATCTGCATCCTGCCGTGACACGTGAAACAATTCCGCTCTACTGGAAATACGATCTCAACCCGAAAAGCAATCCATATCTCCTTGAAAGAATCGGCATCAACGCCGCCTTCAATCCCGGCGCAATCGAAATTGACGGTAGAATACTTCTCATGTGCCGCGTCGAAGGCTACGACCGCAAATCCTTTTTCGCCGTCGCCGAAAGCAAAAACGGCATCGACAACTTCAAGTTCTGGAAAACTCCCGTCGTCCTCCCTGAAACTGGCGATCCCGACACCAACGTTTACGACATGCGTCTCACAAAACATGAGGACGGCTGGATTTACGGCGTCTTCTGTTCCGAGCGCAAAGATAAAAGCGCTCCTGAAGGCGACTGCTCATCCGCGGAAGCTCAGGGCGGCATCGCAAG
Organism: Verrucomicrobiota bacterium; assembly: GCA_022703965.1. Taxonomy (GTDB): domain Bacteria; phylum Verrucomicrobiota; class Lentisphaeria; order Victivallales; family UBA1829; genus JAKJHH01. The sequence goes on along the minus strand of JAKJHH010000023.1, from coordinate 2,302 downwards.
AACAAAAGACCTGATCCACTGGGAAAGACTTGCCGACATCAAGACGCCCTCCCCTCAGCAGAGAAATGTCGTGCTGCATCCTGAATTCGTAAAAGGCAAATACGCTTTCTACACCAGACCGCAGGACGGCTTCATCAGCACCGGCAAAGGCGGAGGCATTGGCTGGGGACTTTCAAAGTCCATTGAAAAAGCAAAGCTTGATGACGAAAAAATCATCGACTGCAAAATCTATCATACGATCAAAGAAGTCAAAAACGGAATGGGCTCTGTTCCGATCAAGACATCCGAAGGCTGGTTGCACATTGACCACGGCGTCAGAAACACGGCGGCAGGACTCCGCTATGTCGTCTATGCTTTCCTATGCGATCTCAAAGATCCGTCGAAAGTCATTGCTACTCCCGGCGGACACTTCATTGCTCCGTTGAAGCATGAAAGAGTCGGCGACGTCTCGAATGTCGTTTTCTGCAACGGTGCGGTAAAACGTGACGACGGACGCATCTTCATCTACTACGGCTCCTCCGACACCAGAATCCATGTTGCGACAACAGATGTCGACAGAATGCTTGATTATGTTAAGAATACGCCGTCCGACCCGCTCCGCTCTGCAGCTTGCGTCCAGCAGAGAATCGGACTCATCAACAAGAATCTTGAGTATCTCAAGAAACACAATCCCGAACTCCTGAAGCTCAGCCTTCCCTGATCCAAACTCCTCAGGCGGGGAATTGATCCCCCGCCTGAAAACTTCTCTCTACAACCATAGAACACTGCGAGTCTCTCTCTTCTGTCTTCGCGCCAGTCGGACAGCGTTTAGTCAAATTCTGGTAATGGCTCAGTCTTTTCACACGCTCAAAACAGAGGATTTGGATGCGCTCCTCTGCCGCGCGGGCAGGAAAGCGTGAACGCCTTCACCCTATAAAAATGCTCCGCATTTTACTTTTTTAAGCTTGCAAAAAGACTGAGGGAATACAAATTCTGCGCTTATTTTTATATTCTTTTCCAATGCATATTGACTTTGAAAAGAAGCTTCATTATAATATCATGTAATAATTACACGGAATTAAAAAAGAGATTTTATAATGAAGAAGACTGAATGTAAATCGATATATGATCTGGCAAAGATAAGCGGAGTGTCCTATGCGACAGTCAGCCGTGTACTGAACGGACACAGCAACATATCAGAGTCTGCGCGCGATGCAGTACTGAAGGCCGCGGATGAGTATAATTTCAAGCCTAAAATGAAAGCCCGCAAAAGAACCATCGGCATCGCTATGGGCTTAGACAGAGTGCTGAATGAAGGAATTTATGGATATCTGGATACGATTCTGTTAAGGCTCTTGAATGAGCTTTCCGGAAAATCGCTAAGCATCGAGTTTTTTACTCAACATAATATCAGTTCTCTTCAAAACTGTTTTATCGACGGATTGATATGTACAATGTATAACGAAAAGATTGCAAAATTCATCGAAAGAATGCCAAATATTCCTGTCGTGGGCATCAACATGGCACCTATTCCAGGCTGTTCACGAGTTTACAGTAATCACGAGCAGAGTGGATTCATGGCAGCTGAATACCTGATAAGTAAGGGACATTTCAAGGCTGGAATAATACTTGATTCAGCGGATTGGGGAAATAATTTACGAAAAACCGGTTTTCAAAAAGCATTTGCAGCAAGAGGAGTTCAAATAGATGAATCACTCTCAGGTTTTTTGCAGGAACAATCACCTCTGTTGCTTGTCCGAAAAATAATAGAATCAGGAGCCACAGCCATATTTCTGGCAGGGGAAGGAGCAGTGCTTCCGCTCAGCGGAATGATAAGAATTCTATGTGCGGAAAGGAAAATTCCAATGACCACAATCTCCATGGAAAATCATGTTGCATCACCTCACCTTGATCCACCAATGACAACAATAGCTCAACCACTTAAGCAAATGGTCGACAAGGCAATAGAAATTATTATGGCGCGCTTGGACAGCAAAAACAACGAACTTACAGAGTATTCTTTCGACAATTCCTTGATAATCAGAACTGATGACACTTGTCATCATATAAGCTAATAGATACCTCAATTTAAAAGGAATTTGCAGTAGATACGCACAAACGAGCAATCCAACAAATCGTGCGAAAGAGACTTCTATAAACAATTTGATATCGAACAGGTAAGACAAAAATGCCAACCTCAATAAAATCATGCTCGGAGTCGGGATACAACAGGGAGAAAAAATGCTTCATCTATGTACCTTTCAAGCCCAGACAGCGATTTTCTCCGGATTTTTCCGGGTTCCGGAATATCTGAACTATAAAA
>JAKJHH010000239.1:5491-5811 GCA_022703965.1 Verrucomicrobiota bacterium | reverse complement strand
ATACGGGATTACTGAAAATCAAATAGTCTGTCAATATACAGCGGATTTTCAGTACATAAAGCGCTTTTCAGAAACTGCACTTATTTTTTAAGTTCTTTTCTCTCGTCAAGGATGCGGGCAATGTCATCATAGTGCAGCGGCTTGATGTACGGAGCTTTCTGGTATGCCGCCGTGCAGAGTGCGCCTGAGTAGAGCGTCTGTGCCGGAGATGCCTGTGCTATATAAGCGGTGCATATGCCTGCAACATAGGCTTCTGCTCCGCCTGCTCTTATGTCCTTGAACTTCAACATGTCCGGAACGTGCACGCTTTCCATGTTTGA
>JAKJHH010000239.1:0-5467 GCA_022703965.1 Verrucomicrobiota bacterium | reverse complement strand
CCCCTGTGCCGGGATTCTGAGAGGCTTTGAAGTAGAGTGTTCCTCCATCCGCCAGCATCATGAAGAGGTGTGATATTCCGCTTATCTGATAAAATCTGTCGACAAGCACGGAAAGACCGCTTTCATAATCATGCATGCAGGCTCGGAGTTCCATTTCTGTTGAGCTAAGGACATCTGCTTTATAGAATTTTTCAAGACGTGTTTTCAGGGACAGCCCCATATCGGCGATTACCGGGACATTCAGCTTTTTTGAAGAGCTAATGATTTCGCTCGTCAGATCCTCGCTGAGAAGTCCGTGTCCGAAATCGGACAGTATGATGCAGGATGGATTCTTTTTCAACTCTTTCTTCACTGCGGCAAGAAATTGCTTTCTTATGGTTGAGTCCATGGGACGTCCGGAGCCCTTTTCCATTTCGAGTACCGGCTTTTTATCGACGAAGAAGCGCATTTTTGAGGGAACTTGTCTGTGTTTGTCCGGAATATTTATAAGCTGTATGGAGGAGTCGGAAAAACTGTATGAGATAAAGGGGAATTTGTCGGATTCCGGATTCATGCAGGAGATTACGCTGGTTTTTACTCCGATGCCGGCCAGATGCATGGCAATGCTTCCGGCTCCTCCAATGGAGTCCGATTTATTTTTAAGTGCTATGGACATGACGGGGAAGTCCTGAGATATTCCCAGTCCGTCACAGTAGTGGAATTCTTCCACTGTTATGTCTCCGATGACCAGAACGTTTTTTTCATTCGCTTTTTTGAAGAAGGACTCAATTGTATCTCTGGTTATCTGATAGCGTCCGCATATATAATGGAGTTTTTCGGTTTCCGCTCCGCTCATTTCGTAGTCGCGGATGAATTCAGTACTTGAGAATACAACGTCGCCCGAAGAGTATACAACATTGCCGCCGAGTTCTTCGACAAGATCTTTTTCCTTAAGGAAACGATGATCTTTCGATATCGCGTATTCGCTTCCTTTTACATAGATATCGGGACGGACTGCGCTTATCGGTTCCAGTCCGGTTTCTCCGGTCGCAATCGAGACTGCCGAGACAAACTCCAGCGCGGCAAGGTTTTCAGCTCTGAGATCCTGGGGAACAAGCGGACGGGAGCTGCCCTTCTGTATGCAGATGTCGGGCGTTATGGTGACAATCAGGTGGGAGCCTTGATCTTTTGCAAATTTCAGATGCCGGATATGCCCCGGATGCACTATGTCAAAACAGCCGTGACAGAGAACCACAGTGCTGTCTTTTTTTTCTCTGATTTTGCTTATATAACTGGAAAGTTCTGCAAAAGGAATTATCTTTTCATCCATGCTCATGAGCTGCCCTCCCGGAATCTCTCAGGATTTCTTATAACTGATCTTGAATATACAAGACTAGAAGCTCTGCTGCAAATCTTTTATGGTTGACAGGGAGGTTTTTTGCAATCTATTTGATCTCAGTATGAAAAGAGGTTTCACGTGGAAGAAAAAACTGATGAGATTTTGACAGGAGAATCTCAAGAACCGTCCAGTCCTGCCGATAAAATGAAAGCTGTATTCTGGTTCCTTCTGAGAATAGCTCTTGCCGGTGGAATCATTCTCTGGCTTCTCCGCGGAGACTTCAGTTCCTATGTAAAAACCATTGCCAATATGAATGTGTACTGGCTTCTTCTGGCTGCCGCCTTCTATCTGTTTCATATTGTTGTTGCTGCATGGCGCTGGCATCTGCTTCTTGTCGCTCAGAATATTCACGTGAGTGTGTTTGAGTCTTTTGTGCTTATCATGAAAAGCATGTTCTTTTCTCTTGTCATTCCCGGCGGAGCGATCGGCGGGGATATCATGCGCGTCGGCTTCCTCGTCAAGAGAACGCCTCCGGGACGTAAACTCGAAGGTGCATTTACAATTTTTATCGACCGTTTTACCGGCATGGTTGCGCTTTTTTCTCTCGCCATATTCATAACCATTCTTGAATGGGATATGCTCTTTTCCATCCAGAGCAACATAATGCAGATGGTTGTGCTTGTTCTTGTTCTTGGAAGCATAGGTGGTCTGGGAGCCGGCTTTGTAATGTTCTTCCACAGAGAGTTTGAGAGGATCAGACTTTTCGCTTTCTTTGCCGGACTTGCGAACAAGTACAGTCATGGAACCTATAATCGACTCATCAACGCGCTTGATCTTTACAGACAATGTTGGAAAGTAGTGCTTGTGTGCATAATTTCCGGTATGCTCTTTATGCATCTGCCTCTTGCCGCATGTGTTTACAGTCTTTGCAAGGCAGCTGGAGCCGAGTCTGTTCCAGCCGGAAAGATTGTTGCTGCCACCACAATAGGCAATACTGCCGGACTGATACCGCTTACCCCCTCGGGGCTTGGTACTCGCGATGCTGTTATCAGCGGTATTCTGACTGCATCCGGCATGCCTAAGGATAAGGCAACTCCGGTGCCGATTGTCAATACCGCTGTCATTCTCTTTTTCAATCTTGCGGGCGGCCTTTTCTTTATTCTACATCGGAAGAGCGATCTTATAAAAGTCTCCGAACGTCCAGCCAAAGAAGGACTCAGTGAATCTTGAGATATGAATAATGAGAGCAATTCCATTCTTGACAAGATAAATTCACCGGATGACTTGAAAAAGTTTTCCGTGCGTGAGCTGGAAGCCCTTGGTGCTGAAATCCGGAACGAACTTATTTCGGTTGTCTCAAGAAATGGCGGACACCTTGCTCCTAATCTTGGAATAGTCGAACTCACAATTGCTCTGCATTATGTTTTTCAGAGTCCTTCAGACAAGATAATATGGGATGTCGGTCATCAGGCTTATGTGCATAAAATTCTGACTGGACGCAAAGAGTTCTTTAAAACCCTCCGAAAAGCCGGAGGCTGTGCCGGGTTTCCGATGCGCGACGAGTCTCCTCATGACCCTTTCGGTACGGGACATGCCGGAACCGCGATTTCTGCGGCTCTTGGCATGGCGGCAGCACGCGACAATAAGGGCGAAAACTACAAGATTGTCGCTGTCGTCGGAGACGGTTCGCTGAACTGTGGAATTTCTCTCGAAGGCCTCAATAACATCAGTGAAGTCACTAAAGATTTCATCGTTATTCTTAATGACAACAAGATGTCCATTTCAAAAAATGTCGGCGCTATTCCTCAGTACTTGAATCGTCTGATTTCAGGCAAGAGTTATAATCGTTTCAAGGCTTTTACAAAGATGATGCTTAAGCGTGTTCCTCACGGTGATGAAATCAGCCAGACCATTTCCAACCTTGGGGAAGCCACCAAAGGACTTTTTGTTCCCGGAGTCTTTTTCGAGGAGCTTGGACTTCGTTATATAGGGCCAGTGCAGGGGCATAATCTGCCTGAATTGATCAGAACCCTTGACGGAGTAAAGGATTCCCAGAAACCTGTTATAATCCACGTGTTGACGGAAAAAGGCTGTGGATACTTTCATGCTGAAGCTCAGCCTGAAAAATTCCACGGCATATCTAAATTTGACCCATGTACCGGCGATGGTTACGGGCCTGAAAAGATAAGTTTTTCCTCAGCCTTCGGACAAACAATGCTTGAGATTGCAGAAAAACATCATAACGCGGTAGCCATCAGTGCGGCTATGCGCTCAGGAACCGGACTGCTTGAGTTCAGCGAAAAATTCCCTGATCGTTTTTATGATGTCGGTATCGCTGAAGAACACGCAGCTATTTTTGCAGCCGGACTTGCGGCTGAGGGCGTGATTCCTTTTACAGCGATCTATTCGACCTTTTTAAATCGTGCTCTGGATTGTATTTATCATGATGTCTGTCTCCAGAATCTTCCTGTGGTATTCTGTTGCGACAGGTCAGGAATTGTCGAAGACGGCCCTACTCATCATGGAATTCATGATGTGGCTTTTCTGCGTGTGATGCCGAATATATGCATCATGTATCCCAAGGACGAGACAGAGCTTCGGAATATGCTGTATACCGCTGTTGAGCTTAAAAAACCGGTGGTTATCAAATATCCTCGCGGTGGAACAGGACGTAAATTTCTCAAGGATCTGGCTCCGGAATTCCTTGCCGAGGGCAGGGCGGAGATTGTCAAAAACGGCTCCGATCTCAGCATATGGGCGTCTGGTGCGGAAGTGTGGACTGCAATGAAAATTGCGGAAATACTTTATCGTTCCTACAGTATTGAAGCGTCTGTTGTGAACATGTGCTTTTTGAAGCCTTTTGATTCGGATATGCTCAGGAAAATGGCGCTTTCAGCTCCTCTTGTAACGCTTGAGGATGCCCATGTCAGCGGCGGTCTTGCAGTTACTGTTGATGAAATACTCATAAACGAACCGCATAAAAAGATTATGCATTTCGGATGGAATGATGTGATTGTGCCTCATGGCGAAATGGAGAATCTGCGTCTTTCCGGCGGGATGGATGTCGAGTCGCTTGTCCTTAAAATAGTCAATGGTCTCAAGGGATCATGAAATCCTCTTCCTGTAATGGACTCTGTAGTTCAGTGGAGTGACGCCGGTGTTTTTCTTGAAGAAAATATGGAAATATGCCGCTTCCTGATAGCCGAGTTCTACACTTATTTCATTAACCGTCATATTGCTCTCAATCAGAAGTTTTTTGGCTTTGTCCAGACAATTTTGCATAATATAGCTTTTCAGTGATACTCCGAATGCTCGCTGAAAGCTTTTTGACAATGCGCTGCGGGATATTTTGAATTCACGCGCCATGTCGCTGATCCTGACGGAAGCCGCCGCTTTATCCTGCAAATATTCCAGCATCCTTTTTTCAGGACGTCCCGACTCCGAGCGTTTTTCAAGCAATGGGAAAAACGGCTTCAGAAATTCTGTTGCAAGCGGCATCAGCGATGCTTGTATCTTGAGTTGATCTCCTTCTATAACAGCCGCATTTATGCTCTCGAAAATCCACTTGCAGTCCAGTTCTTCGACTTCTCTGCTGTCTGGCGGCAGCGTGAAGCCGTGATTGTCGCTCAGTCGTACGTGGAAGGCCTTCAGGTCGCTTCCTTTGAGATATCGTGACTGGAATTCCATGTTTTCAGGCAGCAAGTATATTTTACCTTCTTTCAGGATTTTTCTTTTACCACAATACTCAAGAATGGCTTTACCCTTCTTCATTACAAAGATTCTGGCGAAAGGAGGACATGGATGGTGAAAGCTCATATCGTGTTCGAATTTGGAGAATGAGAATTCAATGAACTCACAACGGATCCTGAACTGTCCTTTTTCCGTGCAGATATATTGCTCTACAGCATTCAACTGACGCTTTTTGAATTCTCTTGATTCAATATAGATTCTAGGGGTATTTGTTGTCATTTATATATTTACATGAGTAATATAGTTTTATTAATATGTCTCAAAATTATAATCTTTTTCTTATAAGTCAATTCATCTTTCATATTCTGATGAGTTATAATTTTTCAAAAGGAGATGGTATGAATAATTAGCTGGGACTCGCGGCATCAGCTTTGAAGCGGTAGAATTAGGCGATGAACT
>JAKJHH010000238.1 GCA_022703965.1 Verrucomicrobiota bacterium | reverse complement strand
GCAGGATTGCGCCACCAGCATGCGCAACCGTTTGATGTGAGAGGGGAAGTAGCCAAGAGGGGAAGTAGCCAAGAGGGGAAGTAGCCAAGAGGGGAAGTAGCCAAGAGGGGAAGTTGGTAAGCGGGGAAGTAGCCAAGTAGCCAAGTGGGGAAGGGAGCTTAAAGAAAATATCGCAAGTCGCTACGACTTGTTTACCATCCCGTCCATTTTGTCCATCAAAAGCCCCAAATAGCTCCTGTGTAGTTTTGCTCAAATAAAAAATTGCTTGATATTACATCCTAAATCACATATAGTGGAATTGGATGAATATCACAGGCGTTTAAAAATTGCATTACAATGTGTACCAAGGAATTTAACTGATAACGAACTTAAAAACTATATATGTTCAGAGGTATTTAATGAAACAGATTACACGTACAGTACTCCTTGATGACAGTATCAAGCTTTTGAGTTCAACTTGCCGTCATTGTAAAAATGTAATTAGCTTGGCGGATCACAAGTGTGCTGTTTTTGGAACTTGTCCGATAAACGTCTGGAATGACAAGGAATCCTGTCCTCACCGTAAGCTTGAAGAAGCCCCCAAGAATGCTTGAACATCAGCCACTTTTCTTTCAACATTCTCAGAGGAGATCGGGAAATCTATTTTTCTATTTCTACTACTGAGCGAGGAAAGGCGTCCAGACTGGCATAGCTTAGCGGCTGATTCGGAATGCTGAATCCGACTGCAAGCTCATTTCGATAGTCATCAATGATCTTGAATCTTAAAATAAAGAGTTTTGTGTGGTCTGTTTGCTAGTCTGCGTCTTTTGATGGACAGAATGGACTATATGGACGTAATGGACAAGGCAAGGTCTGAGCAAACTGTGATTGGAGGTAATGGTTTTACCTGGTTACATGATGTAAGTGTCTAATTGCCAAGTCTTTTCTTTCGTGTTCTTCGTGCGCTTCGTGGTTAAAATATTTCTCCAATAGATTAGTTTGTAGCTTGCGTAAGAGATGAATCTGTTCTAAAATATTGACAGCCGCCTGTCCTGTCCAGTGCTGATGTTTCCTTTGGGAGCTCAAGTTGGACTGTCGCTCGCAAGAGCTGTTCAGGCGGTTTTTTGCATGTCGCTGAAACTGTGTCTTTTAGTCCCCCTCTTGACGTTCTGTTTTTTCCGTGATATAGTTTTGTCAGTCCGGAATGATACAGCTCACGTTACCGGGATTGATCTGGTATTGGGCTGTATCACGGCTCACGTTATCGGAATTCATCTGGTATTGAGCCGTATTCCTGCTTGCCTCAGCGGAATTCATCCGCCGTCAAGCAAGAATTTTCCGGCCTGTTTTTGATTAGTTTCTTCACTTATGACAGAGAGTCTGGATTTATACAGCTCACCTTATCGTGGTTAGTATGGTATTGGGCTGTATTTTATTCTTCCTTCCCTCGACGTTATTGCGCTGAGGCAAAGAGAATAATCCAGACTTTTTTGTTGCTTCCTTTCACTTTCTTCCATTCAAAACGGTGTTATATTTTTAGAATATATAGCAAATTTAACTCTTGTAATCTGAACATAGCGGGCAAGATATGAGTATTCCAATAAAAGAACTTTCGTCGACCCAGATAAAGGTGTTATGTCTTCTTTTGTTGACTGGGCCGGAGCGAACGACTAATCTGCGTGTTGCTCTGGGATATTGTACTGATGCTTTACCAAAAGGCTACCTTGCTTCGAACACTTTTTTAAAAGTTGATTTGTTGGAATTGCATCGATTGAATATGATAAAAAGTCAAGAGCGTTTTGGCTCTCTTGACTGGGGGATTTTCGACTGTCTTAGCTATGCAGATATGCATGCATTGATTGAGCTGGAAGAGTTTCGTTTTATGGTGAATGAACTTCGCCAGCGTTATCCGATTAGAGGGCGCAAGATGGGGTTTTATTCCTATGGCTCAGAACTACTTGCGAATCCCAATAGGCGGGAACTGTTGCTTGCAGTATTAAACGGCGATTTGAAGTCGTATCGCAATGTTTTGTCGCTGTTTGATGCAGAATTCATGGGCTCGAATCTGAGCTCGAAGCTTGAAGCTTCCATATGGGAACAGCTGCTGTCCAAAGGGCAGGATTGCCCTGAGGTCTTGTCCGATGATATGATTCCTTATGCACTAAGATATTTTTCTATGCGCTTGTTCTCGAATGGGGTGTCGGCTGACTCATGGTTGAAGCGAGTGGAAAAGCTACCGAATTCTGCATTTTCCGGAAACCTTTCTGCATTTTCCGCGCTGGCATCGCATCTTTTGTGGATAGGGGAACGTAGCGCCTTGGAATCCATCAAGCGCTTTGCCCTTGATGACGGCGCTGTTTTTCTACTGGCTGGTGTCTTCGCTTTTCTGGATGGACAATGGCAGGAGGCTGAAAAGAAGTTTCAACGAGCCTTATCTTGTCTTCGTAAAGAATTGGAGGATGAACGGGCATTCTGGGGGAACCTTACGGGGACGACTCATATTTTTGCCGCCATAAAAGCGTCTGTCAGTGAAAATAAGTTGAGGCAACTGACCAGACGATATTGTGATGCTTTGGATCTGACGGATCCCTCTTATGGACGCTTTATTGCAGAAAATCTGGAATGGCTTGACCGTTTTGCCAATCGCAACTTGTCTATTAACTGGCAATGGGGAGATTGGAATACAACTGATAGGCATTTGATTCTTGCGTTATCTCAATTCTGTTTTTTTGTAAAGAAGCAGGACTGGTCTGTAAAATTTCTGGAGACCAGCAAATCTATCGCTAGAAAGGCAGAATTGTCAGGGTATCATCTCGCCGCATTTTATATTCTCAGCGCAATGAAGCGATTTGATGATTTAGCTCCTTCCGACTTAGAAATCTTGGCGCGGCATACAAAGGAGTATCGTTTTGTCCCTCTGTGGCAGGTGCTGGATAAAGATGATAGCTGGCGAATGGCTTTGGATGAACTTGAAAAGTGCGCCGCCGAATCGAAGGCAGAACCTGCAGTAAGCAGTCAGAATGCCGTCATTTGCTGGCATCTGACCCTGCAAAAAGAGCAGGATTTTTATGAAGTCTCAAGAATTGAGCCGAAGTTGAAGAAGCTTAAGACAAACGGAACCTTGTCTGCCGGACGAAGCATTGCCCTAGAGAAGATCAAATCCGGGGAATATGACGCTTATCTCAGTTCGGATGAGCAGTTGTTGAAGGCCGGAATCATAAGTTACGGGGACTATGGAGGCTGGAACAGACATTGTTATTATATCAAGCCTGATGCTGTCCTTGGACTGCTTGGGAATCAAAATGTCTTTGAGGATCGGAATGGAACTTCATATCCAGTCCAGATCGTTTCAGGTGAACTTTGCCTGCAAGTGGAAAAACGCAATGACTCTTATTCTCTCTCCTTGCCGTTTCCTCTTGAACTTTTGAAGAAAGGCTTGCTTTTGCGCCAGGAGTCTTCTGATGTCTATCTGATTTACCGTTTTACGGACGAGTTTAAGCGTATCGGCTTACTGCTGGCGAAATATGGGGATAGCAAGGAACAGCTTTTGATTCCAGCTCAGGGTGAGAAGCGTTTTAAGGAAGTGGTTGCTCGGATTGTCGGAACCATAAGGGTTGCAGGCGACCTGAATATGGAGGGTGTCGAAGGTATCAGACAGCTTCAGGGGGACGTGGACTTGCATATGAGAATTCTACAGTCGGCTTCCGGTTTCTCTATGGAACTTTTGAATAAGCCGCGTCCTGAGCTCCCTCAGCTTTTTGTTCCCGGACAGGGGGCTAAACAGACTTTTATTGATTCCGCCGAGGAAAAACTCTCGCTTGTTCGTGATTTGAAAAAAGAGAACTCCGCTGTCAGTGCTTTGCTGGCGGTATGTCCTAGCTTGTCCGAGTGGAAAATATCTGCCAATCGCTGGGATATTGATGAGCTGGAAGCCGCTCTGACAGTTTTTGGGGAACTTCATGAATCTGCCATGATTACTCTCGAATGGACTCAGGGAAAATCATATAAAATCAGCCGCAAAATTGATTTTGGTGATTTTGAGTTTAACGTGGGATTTTCTGCGTCCGAATGGTTGAGCATCGGTGCCAAGGTCAAGCTTGATGAGAATGCGGTCGCGGATTTGTCTATGATACTTAATAAATTGCCTGATGCCGTCGGCGATTTCATTCCTCTGGACGAACAGACTTATTTGCGCCTTACTGCCAAAATGCGGCGGCAGTTGGAGGAGCTTTCCGGTGCATTACATGGAAAAGGCGATGCGTTGACCGTTGCCCCCGGAGCCTTTCCTCTTCTGCTGGATATCATTCCGGAAAAAACTCAGTCCGGTTTTGCCGCTTTCTGGCAGGAACGAGCTCAAGCCTTCCGCCGCGCATTGGCAATTACTCCGTCTCTTCCCAAAGGGTTTCAGTGTGAGTTGCGCCCTTATCAGTTGGACGGCTTTGTCTGGTTGTCCCGGCTTTATGAATGGGGCGTCGGCGCATGTCTGGCTGATGATATGGGGCTTGGCAAAACTGTCCAGATTCTGGCCTTACTGCTTGAGCGTGCCTCGGCAGGGCCTTCTCTGGTAATTGCTCCTGCTTCAGTCTGCCGCAACTGGCAAAGGGAAGCTCTTCGTTTCACGCCGGGACTCAATGTCCGTATCCTCGGCAATTCTGACCGTGAGGAGGAAATTGGGACTGCGGGTAAATATGATGTTCTTGTTTGCAGCTATGGAATCCTCTTGTCGGAAGAAGCTGTGCTGACGGCAAAAGAATGGAATTGTGTAGTCCTTGACGAAGCTCAAGCAATCAAGAATCATCAGTCTAAACGCGCTCATGCCGCAAAAAAATTAAAGGCTAAATTCCGTCTTTCCGCCACCGGCACTCCCATTGAAAACCGACTGGATGAATTGTGGAGCCTTTTCGATTTCATTAACCCGAAACTTCTTGGAACCTATACTCAGTTCAATCGAAAATTTATTTCTTCAAAAAACTCAACTCATGCTTTGAAAAAACTGGCTGGTCCCTTTATTCTGCGTCGCTTAAAGAGTCAGGTTCTTGATGAGTTGCCGCCAAAGACAGAAATCAGTCTGGAAGTGACATTGTCTGTCCAGGAACGAGCACTGTATGAAAACCTCCGCAGAAATGCGTTGCGATCCATCTCCGAGGATGCCGAAAGTTCTCAGATCAGTATTCTGACTGAGCTGACAAGACTTCGTCGTGCATGCTGTCATCCCAGCCTCCTTGCTCCAGAACTTAATATTAGCGGCTCAAAAATGGAATTGCTTGCAGATTTGCTTGAAGAATTGCGCAGTGCCGGACATCGGGCTCTGATTTTTAGCCAGTTTGTCGATTTTCTTTCAATTGTCAGCAAGTATTTCGAGACAGAAAAAATCTCTTATCAATATCTGGACGGTTCTACTCCGGTTGAAGACAGAATGCGTCGTGTCGATGCTTTTCAGCACGGAGAAGGAGACTTTTTCCTTATCAGTCTGAAAGCCGGAGGTACCGGATTAAATCTTACTGCCGCTAATTATGTCATCATTCTTGATCCATGGTGGAATCCGGCTGTTGAAAATCAAGCAGCGGATCGTGTTCATCGAATCGGACAAACTCAGCCGGTTACGGTTTATCGCCTTATCACTGCCGATACGGTTGAAGAGCGCGTCATTGAACTTCATGCTCGTAAAAAAGAGATGGCCGAAGAAATTCTCGACGGTGCTGAAAAAAGCCGCTTATCGAAAGACGACCTTATGGCTCTCTTCCAGTAAGCGATATATTGCTTACTTCAAATTAATGCGCTTGTCTGGAGCATTTTTGTTCTTGTTTGACGTTCTGTTTTTTCCGTGATATAGTTTTGTCAGTCCGGAATGATACGGCTCACGTTACCGTGGTTAGTATGGTATTGGGCTGTATCA
>JAKJHH010000237.1:241-5878 GCA_022703965.1 Verrucomicrobiota bacterium | reverse complement strand
GATATGGAAGATTAACCTCTATTTCCTGCATTCCAGGAGCGTAAGCGATAAAACTTCTGCGCTGTCCGTTGAAATCAAGAACAATCATTCCCTTTTCCTCCCAGAGAAGCGGCATGGTAACGGTCATAAGCGAGGCAGATTCAGGGGCGTAAGCTCCCAGCTTTTTCCGGATTTCCGTCCCGTTTGTTAATTTGAGAGATGACCATGAACCCAAGGTAAACGGCCCATTATCAAGCAACATTAATTCCTTCGGGGAAACATGAACGTGAACTCCATCAGGGCGGACAAGTCTCATGACGGAAACTTCAAAATTGAATCTGTAAAGGTCATAAGCAAGATAGGAGACAAATACACCGATCAGCAACGCAGGCAGATAAAGCTTGAATATCTTTTTCTGATTGCCAGCGACAAACTCCCGTATCAGAAGCTCAACAAAAAGGCCTGAGCTTATCGCGAAAAGCCCTATACAGGGCAGTCTGAAGCGGGCAAGTATATAAAACATGGCAGTTGCCAGCCAATAAGCAATAATCAGAAAAAACAGCATACGGAGCTGACGCCATCTCAGCATCAGTTTCAATGAGACAATAAAAGCCGCTATTGTGAGCACCATCAGAAGTCCGGTAGGGACAATAGACACATATGAATACGTGTTACTTTTCGGCCCCTGATACTCAGGAGCAATATTGTTCGGAATTTCTCTGGCATCCCAGAAGAGCAGCATTTTGCGGAAGGAAAGCTCAAGAAAGGCGAGAGGTTCTCTAGATGCCCATGAAATAATCTGAGAAGGAACAGACTGCCCTGCCTCAGCCTTTTCCATCCAGATTTTGTATGACGGAGGATATTCCATCGGCCCCGGCCCTGTTCCAGGATTACGCCCTCCCGGAGGAGCCTCAGGTGTATTGCCCAGCGCAAGCACAGCGCCTCCGGCAGTCGAAGGTCCGCTGAGAGTGCCTTTTATGAGGCTGTTTTTCACTGCGAATGGAATCTGAGGAAGAATAGTAAAAGCAAGCAGCAGCGTGAAAGGGAGCATCTTCTTAAATATGCTCCAAGACTCAAAGCGGGTTCTTCTCTGCATAATAAACGGGAAAAATGAAGCCGCCGCGATACCAGGGAATAAAATCCATATGTTGCCGCGCGTGAGAATTGAACTTCCCACAACAAGGCCAAGAACAGCCCATCTTTTGGGATCAAAATTCTCGACAGCTCTCTGAATGAGGAAAAAGATCAGAACAATCCAGAAGCCTTGCAGAAGCTCTATAAGGGAGTACGGCGTATAAAGTACAGGCATCGAGGCGAAGGCAAGCAGAATTCCGCTCGCAATTCCGGCTCTGGCTCCGGCAAGACGTTTGGCGGAAAGCATGCAAAGCAGTACGGTCAAAGCCCCAAGCAAAGCCTGCGCGATCACAAGCCCCACCACATGTCCTCCGGAAATCAGCTTCACCGCCGGAAGAAATACCGCGTAATAGAAGGGCTGATAGTAATACTCCCCCTTGTATTCGCCTCCGATGATCTTATTGGCAAGATCGTTATAAGTCCACATATCGGTAAAGCCAGAGGGTCTTGTCACCTGGACATCGTTATAATAGAGCTCGAATCCGCACGAAAGACGGAGAACAAGAGCGAGAAGGAATATGATTATCAGCAGATGCTTGAAGTATTTATCAGCCATGTTTTACCGGTATGTAAAAAAGGCGGCGGGAAAAACCGCGCCGCCTTGAGAATGAACTTATCAGATGCTCATGAGGTCTTTTTCTTTGGTCTCAGCGAGCTTGTCAATCGACTTGATGTAGTCGTCAGTAAGCTTCTGGATCGCATCAAGTTTGCCCTTCAGATCGTCTTCAGTGATTTCACTGTTCTTCTGAGCCTTCTTGGCGACTTCGTTACCGTCTCTGCGAATGTTGCGGATGGCGATTCTGGCTTCTTCAGCGCGTGTCTTAACCTGCTTGGCAAGAGAAGCTCTGCGCTCTTCGCTGAGTTCCGGAACCGGGAGTCTTACAACTCTTCCGTCGCTGACGGGAGAAATACCTATATTCGCCGCTATAATGCCCTTTTCGATTGCTGAAACAGCCTTCTGATCCCAGGGCTGAATTACGATAAGTCTGGCATCAGGCGTACTGATTCCGGCGATATCCTTGATTCTGGTTACTGTGCCGTAGTATTCGACAGGAATATTCTCGACGAGTGCGGATGAAGCTTTTCCTGTACGGATTGAAGTGAAATCATGCTTCATTGAGTCTTCAGCTTTCATCATAAGCTCTTCGACGCTGTCAAGCAGTTCAGTAATATTGACATTCATTATAAATCGTTCCTCCTGTAAAATGTATTCAGCACTATAGAGCGGATTTTTAAGTTTTCAAACTTTTTCCGACCGCGAGCTTCCACTTCAGGAAAACTTTTTAAGCAGACGGTTCAGCTTTTCCCTGCTTTTGAGTATGTATGAGGCCTCCTTCGGATATTTGCTGAAGCTCATTTCCGGATCAAGAAGCGCCAAGGCGGCATCCCGTCCTGCCTTCTCTTCAAGAAGACTCAACGCTCTCAGATCCTGAAGCGCCTCAAAAAACACTCTGCCGCGAATCGACTCCAAAGCCCCTTCCTTTCCCGGATAAACCAGAAAAGTATCTCCGGCCGGAAACGCGCATTCGGCATCAGTCACCCTGAAGGGATCAATTTCCCTCAGTGAATACTGCGAGTAATAAAAGTTAAAGCCCCAATGCAGGAACCCCGCAATATTGAATTTGAAAAGTTGCTGTCCGATAATACGATTCCGTGCCGAAGGCATGTTGAAGAAGCGGTTCGCAACTTCTTTATACTGAGAGCAGCAGTAATAAGTCCAGAGTTCCGGAACTTTATTCGCAAGAAAAGGCTCTATGTGATTGCTCGCCGGAATCGCAATATCCAGCGCACCGCTGCCGTAAAATTCGTAGTTGGATAAAGCATCCATGAAACGGAAGCCTCTCAAGTGTTCACGCAGAATCCCGGAAACCTTTTTATATGTTTCAAGATGCTGAAGCGAAGGCTCGTCAGATGTATGAAAGAACGATTGTCCGGCAATTCCTTCTTTTCTTATGAATGCGGCAAGCGCTGGCAGAAGTTGAGCAAGAAAAGTACAGTAGGCCTCACCAGTGGAACTGCTGTCCCAGCCAAAAATCCTCTTTTCGACGCCATTTTCCGTCGCAACGATTTTCGGACAATGCTCCGCGCCCCACTGAGTGGCAAGATGTGAGAATTCAAAATATTTGATTCCGCATTTTCTGGCAAGCTTGATCCAGCGCTCAAGCAGACTGAAATCAAAACTGTAAGACTCAGCCTTCTTCTGAACTCCGATAAGCTGGACAGTAGGACGCTCCCCTCCCCTTGCGGTATCCAGAGGCGGAGTAAAGATCGGAGTCAGAATCATGTTGATTCCGCTTCTTACGGCGGCAAGCATGAAGTTTTCGATAAGCTCCCAATGTCTCTCACTGAAAATTTCACACTTGTAATATGAAGCTATGCAGTCAGTATGAAACCATTCAGTATGAAGGAGTTTCTGAGGCGGCAGAACCGCATTGACAATCTCAAGTTCAAAACTTGCTGAAGCGCTTCCGTCTCCATCCATCGACAGCTCAATGTCAATCTGATATTTCCCAGGCTTAAAGTCTTCAGGTACCTTCAGCTCAAACCAGAGCGACGACCATCTGCCCGGAATCGAAAAGAGGTTATGAGCGTCCGGATTCTCAAGCAGATCCGGATAAAGCCCCGGCTTCGAGCTGATAATATTCTTATCATGGCCTTGATAGCAAGGAAAATCCGCAGGAACTTCCCTCACTACTCTGTAGCCAAGTTTATCACCGAAAGCCGAATTGATCTTTACATCAACGCGCCTCTTGCGATTTTCCGGACTCCGATGAATAAAAGCGCATTGAAATGAAAAGACTTCTCCTTTCAAAGCAGAAGCCTTTTTGTATGCCTTGTCTTTAAGCTCAATAGAAGAAAAAACCTTGGATAATGAACTAAGAACTCGTAACTCAATCATAGCCTTGATGCCTTTCAGAAATATGAATTGAATATATTATATGGAATTTTTCCACAAAATCAAGATGAAAATTCCGGATTGCATAAAATCCGGACTGTTAAATGAAATGCGTCAGTTAGCTTTATCGTAAGGGGATTTTAAACCACGAAGCGCACGAAGGACACGAAAAAAATGCAGGAATACTCTACAGTCTAAATCTTGAGACTTCCTTGTCCATAATGTCCATGCCCGTCCATAGTGTCCATCGAAAAAGAAATGGACATTATGGACATTATGGACAAGGGAACACTCTATAGCAAAAACATTAAGAATTCTTCGTGGCCTTCGTGGTTTACAGTTCCCTTAAATAAACCTGACTGGCGCATTACGGAAGCGCTTAGTCCTTACGGCTGGAAAGTTTTCGAGTTTAAAGAAGAGGCATTCTGAATCGTTACCTATAACTTGTCATGAGACTTTCATTTTTCTGTGTCCCATAATATGAACTTAGCTATTGTAGCCAATAAGATCACAGCCCCTGATACTATCAGCAATCTCCCGTGTTTTTTCTTGAAGGCTTCCCGGGCTTCTTCATTCTTATGAATACGTATCCTTCCATTTCCCATTAATATAAGCATTATTCCTATTACAGAAGTCAATATCATGTCAAATAATATGCCGGAATACATAGCTTCTCTCCATATCTAAGCGTTTCGTCGGCAATGCAACATCAAAGACAGGCTTTCGTGGCGCTCTTGGGCAGACCAGATTATTCGTCGCAACCGGAGCACTCGAAATAACGTCTGACGTCTTTCTCGGGACGGGGAACAGGAAATGACGCTTTCTTCGACGGCATCACACGTAATTCTTCTACATATGAAGCGGGAAGCCCTCCTTCTTCGGCGCCTTTGATGATAAAGTCGAGATATTCAGTGGATGGAAGCTGCACCTCTCCGAGATAGTCCTTTTTATAGAAGCGGATCGAATACGATGTTCCATCGGCGGCAAAAGCGCGTGAGGGATAATGGAAATAGGCACCGGCGCCGTCCATTCTGGCATCCTGATAGCCGTCGAGACTCTCCATATCAGCGGAACTCAACTCGTAGAGGAGCCCCCAAACATCGTGACCGGGAAAATCCAGCAATGTTTCCAGAGCGCTGTCCCAAGTTTTTGAATATCCGAAAAAGGCAAGGCGGTAATTGGACAGTTTGGCTGGCTCGATCAGGCGAGGCCTCGAACAACGCGCCGCCATTTGAGCCTTGTTCATATTTGAAGCATATGCAAAGTAATACATTTTTTCAGACATGGTAAACGACCTCCGATATTTACAAAAAAGTAACCTCTACTCTTAAAATATACATAAAAATCAAGGCATCAGGCGGGCTTGATACTATTCTGGCAATCACCAACAATGCAACAGTAATCTTGCAGAATATCACCCTGACAGGAGCTGATAACTCAGCGATCACGGTAGCCGATACCGCCACCCTCACAGTAGACGCCAGCACAATCTCAGGAAACAGCGGAGTCAACGGAGCGGGAATATCCTTCACCTCGACCGGAAACTTGACGCTAACAAACAGCACCTTCGACTCAAATACAGCGACAGGAAACGTAGGCGCTGTCTATTTCAGTTCCACAGGAGGAAT
>JAKJHH010000237.1:0-231 GCA_022703965.1 Verrucomicrobiota bacterium | reverse complement strand
CATCTTTCAGCAATACCAATACAGCAGCAAACGGCGAGGCTATTTACGTAAGCAATAACGCCGCCGCAATGCTGGCAGTGACGGGAAGCAGCAGCTTCAACAGCTCTATATATATTGCGGGCGCCAATACCCTTTCAATTGTAGGCGGAACAGTCAACATCGCTGACAATGTTTATCTGGCAGATGTAAACAGTCAAGTGGCAGTCCAAGCCGGACAAAGTCTTTCGATCT
>JAKJHH010000236.1 GCA_022703965.1 Verrucomicrobiota bacterium | reverse complement strand
GCAGAATCATTCTGTAACGCTCGACATCCAGACCTAGCCCTGAAGCGGCTTCATCGCCAAGCACAAGCACGTTCAGATGACGCGCCAGCAGGAAAGAAGCCGTCAGTCCCCCCAGCATATAAGGCCAAATCATGTGTACATGTTTCCATGAACGCGCGGAGAGACCTCCAGCCATGAAATCGACGACTCCTGCGACACGGTCGGGATAAAAGATCATCATTGTGTTGATTACGGCTCCGGCGAGACTGGAGACCGCTATTCCGGCCAGAATCAGGCGCATCGGACTTGCCCCTCCGTTCCAAGCAAGAGAATAAACCAGAACAGCAGCCGCCATACCGCCTCCAAACGCGGCGGGAATAAGCAGATGATAATACTGCGGGAGAACTATCATGATCGCCATTGCCGCAAGGCCTCCGCCTGCACTGACACCGGTTATATTCGGGGCTGCGAGAGGATTTCTCATGACCGCCTGAAGAATCGCACCTGAAAGTGAAAGGCAGATGCCGACCATTCCGGCGAGCATTACGCGAGGGAGACGCACCTGAAAAATAATATCGCGCTGAATCGAAGGAGTCGAGTCAAAGAGAATCCTGATTATATCCGGAAAGGACATCTTCAGAGATCCGAAGCTCAGACTGACAAAAAACGCGGAAACAGCAAAAAGACTTAAGAGAATAAAGAAGCCAATCTGCCTCAATAAATGCCGTCTGAAAATTGCCTGAGATTCGCTTTCCGTCATTTCCAGCTCTCGTTTGGATAAAGGATTTCGGCCATATAGCGGAAGGCTTCAGGGAAACGGGCGTTCGCTCTGTAAAGGAAAAGGGCATTCGGCAGGAAATAAACCTTATTCTCCTTCACAGCTTTGAGATTCTGCCAGGCGGGATCGGACATAAAATCGCGTTTCATGCGTTCCTGAATCTCTTTGGAATCGCCCATCGTAGTGAAAAGAATGATATCAGGATTCTCGATGAGCAGGCGCTCCATGCTGTATTTAATGCTGTTGCCGCCTTTAGGGACTTTGGATTCGGGAATGATATTCACCGCTCCGAGACTTGAGGCTATACAAGCAGTATTGGATACATTACTTTCCCCGGCGGCATCACGAGCGGAGGCAAAAAAGCTCACGAAACGCGGACGGGGACTTTTCAGCGTTTCTGCTTTCCTGATTATTGAAATACAGTCCGAGCGGACTCTTTCGGCTTCTTTTATGATATTAGGGTCGGCAGCATTGATCCTAATGAAAGCATCAAGCATAAAGGCGAAATCGTTATAATTTTCGTAATTCAAAAGCAGAGTCTTTATGTTTTTTCCAATAAGGATTTCACGCAAAGCTCTCTGCTTGTCAACTCGACCGGAGAGGATGACAAGATCCGGCTGAAGCTCCATTATTCTTTCCACGTCCGGATTGCCGAAACCGCCGACAGTCTGAATGCCTTTAGCAGCTTCGGGCAGAGTTTCACGGCTGGATGTACTGACTGTAGCCAGAGCAGTTCCACCCGCAAGATACCAAGGGCCGACCAAAGAGGTATAGCAGATGACAACACGCTTCGGCTTCTTAGGTATTTCCTGCTCAAGCCCATCCATATCACGGCAGATCACCGAAGAAGGAGTTTCGCGGACAAAAACAGGAAGTCTTTCAGCCGAATACAAATTCAATGTCAAAATGAAAATGGCAATGAAAAACAAGAATTTCATAAAAACAATCTTTCAGTTATAAGCCGATGCGGCAGCCTCGAAAAGAAGAGGCGCCAGACGTTTGTGATCGAATAAAGCATATGGACTCAGACGATATGATGAGTTACCAGAAGGCAGCAACCAAG
The DNA here is from genome assembly GCA_022703965.1 of Verrucomicrobiota bacterium. Lineage (GTDB taxonomy): Bacteria > Verrucomicrobiota > Lentisphaeria > Victivallales > UBA1829 > JAKJHH01. The sequence goes on along the minus strand of JAKJHH010000236.1, from coordinate 4,079 downwards.
AGTTTTCTAGCCACTCCGCAACCAAAGGCTTGACGGCCTCCCGTATCTTATCAGGACACGGGACTTCAGCTAATCGAAGCGCTTCATCAATGTCAATGAGACGGCGTCTGCTTATCTGTCCTGCCAGCAAGGCGGCAAAACGGAAATCAGCGGGATTTCGTCCTGCGTAAGCAAGAGGTTTCTTCCCGGCGTAAACAGCGTCAAGATAACTTTTCATATCAGGAACCTGCCTGAACGCAAAATTGCCAAGGCGTCCGCCAGCCCTCATGCCGAAGGGAATGCAATCCGATTTGCAGTTTGAAATCTCATTGTACATGTTACGCTCGCGGCAGTTGAAGGAAAAATGTTTGATTGAAAGCCTGACAGCTCCATTCTGCTCCATAATATCTTCTCCGGCTTTATACATTTCATAGCGGAGATTCTTATCGGGAAGAGAAGGAAGTTTTCCGGCTTCAATCGCATTCATTAAAGGCATCTCGCCATGAACGCCGAGTTCATACATATCGAGCCCTGCAATACGGAGCTCCTCAAGGACAATGCGGATGTCTTCCTTCCAAAGCTCCATCGTCTGCCCGGGAAGCCCGTAAAGGAGATCAATGACAACGGCAAACTGATTGACTTTTAAAAGTCTTTGCAAGGCGGAAATCACCGCAGTTTTATCTGAAGAACGTCCAAGCGAACGGCGCAAAGCAGTATCAAAGGTCTGAACGCCAAGAGAAACCCTGTTGATTCCACAATCGGATGCGGCGGAAATCAAGTCGTCGGAAATAGAGCTAAGACGGCTTTCCAGCGTAATTTCACAATCATTGGAGAGCCTCAGAGAAGAGCGCAATGATTTCACAAGTTTAATAATCTGAGATGGCTTCAAATCTCCCGGGCTGCCGCCCCCAAAATAAACGGCATTAACAATCCGATCCGAAAGAGGAGAAGCTTTGTAGAGCTCAATTTCCTTCAGCAAGGCATTTACATATTCTTCTTTTTCAAGATCAGAAGCTGAACCGTAATAGAAAGGGCAGAAAAGGCATCGTGAGCGGCAGAAGGGAATATGTATATACGCGGCAAGGAAATCCGAGCCCGGGGGAGAAGCGGAAGCCTCATCCCACGCAGAGAGGGTACAGGGCAAAGACTCAGAGGGAAAACTCATCATCCCTCTGAGGCCGTTTCGCTTCATCATAAAATCACCTGCTCCTTCCGACATCCAGCAGAACCAGAGCCCCGTTGGCAGGATGCACCCTGAAGGAGACATAAACAGCGTCCTTATCCAGAAAAACTGTTTTCCGTGCGGAATCCAGTTTAGGGGAAACAACCCTGGCGGATTTCCAGTCAGGAGCGGAAATAGAAGCCAGGATTTTGTCCGCCGCCATTTTTCCATGCCCGTCAAGAGTCTCGCAAAACTGCCTGTATTCATCCGGGGAATTTTTGAAGGAATTATAAAGCATCTCTGCGGCCTGCTTTGCAGGAAGAGAAGCCGCATCGTCCAGCGTTACGACAGCCGCCACCTCCGGCGTCGTTCCGGCAGAGATATGGTAAACGCCCCAGGGAAGCCCCCCAAGCACGCAGAGAACAAAAGCTATTTTCATATACTTTTTAACGGATTCCAGACGGGTCGAGGAGGACTTTGCCTCGAAGTTTTGTTTAGCTCTGACCTGTCTGGCGATTTCAAGAAAGGTTTTTCTCATAGTAGCCATATTCTTATTCTCCTGAAGCTATATCCCATGGATCATAAAGGGAATTATCCATAGGGCCGAAGTTGCCGATACGTTCTTTTCTGATCCATTCAGCATCTGATTTCATGCGTGTCGGTTTTTCTGAACTGACATGTCCGTCCGCCCACGAAACCGAAGCATTGCCGTTATGTCTGAAATGAACGTTGTCTCCACGGGAATTAGCAGAACTGAAGACAGTAGTATTGAGGTTAATTGAAGCAGACAAAGTTATGGAGTAATACGGATAAACAAACGAATATCCGGAAGGTGATGTTACACTGTAAACATCGGATACATCAGTATAAGCAACAGTTTCCGAAGGAGCCTTAAGCCTGTCGACTTTCAAACCAGTCCCTGAGTTATAGATGGCAGTCCCCAGATAAAGAGGCGAGCCAAGCCCGTAAACATTATACCCATAGCCAAGGCCGCCTGTGACCTTTGTCGGATACACATCCGTCGCGACTTTCGACTTCCATCCTGGACACATCATTGCCCGCCACTCATTGTTAAGATACGGGTACATGAAGCCGCCTGTCATATCAATTGTAGTATTGCGCTGTCCGAACCATATTTTGCCGCTGGAGGACATACCGGCATCAGTACCGTAACAGGGCATGAAATAGCCGTAATCCACGCTGTAGGAAGAATTGGCTTTCATCAACTGCCCGATGTTGCCGTTGCATGAGATTCCTCTGCCTCGCTCTCTGGCACTGCTCAATGAAGGCAGAATCATTCCGGCAAGAATTGCGATGATTGCGATGACGACCAGAAGTTCAATGAGAGTAAAAAAACGTCCGTACGAATAAGAAAAACTGCGCGGGATTTTTGCGATTTGCATAAGATCTCCTTTTTTTGCGTTCCGCGACAAAAAAATCCGGTGTGACGCAAAGGGAAAGGAGGCTGAAAGAAAAAGTTGAAGACAATCTCATTCCGCCGGCTGACTCTTACGCGAAGACACCCCGACAATTCACTTTAAGGAGGTCTGACTCACAGCGACATGCTGTTTACAGTGGCGCGACCGCATCCGGCTTTCACGGATTTCCCCGCTAAAGGAAAGAATAAAGATACACTTCCAGATTATTTTTTCAAGGAAAATTCCTCTTTTATATTTTAGAGATTATAAGCAGAAAAGCCTTCACTGGACTGCCTCCTGCTGTCATTATATTGCTATCCTTTAATATATTAGAGTAGTCCCCAATAAGATTCTTTTTACAAATCAGAACGAGCGATAAACTGACGCACGAATTCAAGAGTCCTGAGGAATGCCGAATCAAGCTCAGCAACGAGCAGAGTGATCTTCTGTATGGAAGGCTGGGAATGCTGGCACTGAAGCTGAATATCCTTGCAGATTTCAGCCATTTTCTGAGCCCCCATGGATGAACTTGACCCCTTCAGAGAATGTGCCGCATCGGCAAGAGCTTTCACGTCTTCGACAGAGAGGAGATTCTTTATATGCTTTATGGCATCCTGCTTCGCCCTCAAAGATCTCGAAGAGTTCTCCCGTAAAGCCCTTTTTTATCAGCTCGTGTCCTTGCAATACGGAAATATTGACAACGGCAGCGGTCATCATCATACTGCCGGTATCGGCTGATTTCAGGAAATCCGCATGACCGTGAGCGGAACCTTCATTAAGCATTCTGCCGCCCTCCGCAATTATGCGGGCATACTTGACGACAGCATTTCTAATATCATCAAGAGAAACCGGCTTCATAAGGAAATCATCCATTCCGGCTTCAAGACACTCTCTGCGATGCTCCGGCATTGTATTGGCAGTCAAAGCGATAATAACCGGCCACTTGTTTTCCGGATACTTTGCCTTGATAATCCTGCATGTTTCAGGTCCGTCAAGCTCAGGCATCTGATAGTCCATGAAAATGATATCATAATTTCTCAGCTCCAGAGCCTCAAGCACCTCAAGACCGTTGGCCACACAATCCGGAGAATAGCCGAGTTTTCCGAAAAGAGCTTTCACAAGACGCACATTAACAGGATGATCTTCCGCAATCAGAATATGCAATGGATGACGGTTTGCGGTATCCTCATAGGCAGCAAGTTCATCCTCAGCAGAACTTGCATGACTCGCTGAAGGCAGGTCTCCACGAATAAAGGACTCCAGAGACTCGGCAAAGGCTGTCTGCTTGACCGGCCTGGAAATGCGTCCTGCAAACGGATATGAAAACGCATCGTCCCCCAGAGGAACCGCCGAGGGATAAAGGACAACCGTTCTGGGCATTGAGTCTCCAAGCAGCTTGTGAATCGAAGAGGCAATCTCGGAACAATCCAGTCCGCAAACTTTCCAGCCGATTATAATAAGATCCGGCAACTCTTCCGCTCCCTCAAGAGAAGCTAAAGCCTGCTCTGAAGTCGGACAAG